>NZ_JBYSYA010000012.1:0-205501 GCF_058782785.1 Cupriavidus sp. FW306-01-F10A | reverse complement strand
CGCCGATGATAGTGCGGATTCCCGTGTGAAAGTAGGTCATCGCCAGGCTCTTATACTGCAGAACCCCCAGCCCCAAAGGCTGGGGGTTTTTGCTTTGGCGCGGCGCAAACGCCCGCGCCCCTCATGCCGTCATCCGCCGGTCCGCGACAGCCAGCGCAACGCCGGCCAGGCAGCAGCCTCCAACCAGCAATGCCGCTGGCACGGTGCCGTGCACTGCCAGGGAGCTGGCCGCAACCGGCATCAGCATCAGCACAGCCAGGTTGTTGATGCTTTCCGAGACGGCCAGAACCTGTCCCTTTGCCGTGCCAGCCCGCCGCGCCAGGATGGCGGTGCTCGATGGCGCCGCGATGCCGAGTGCCGCGCCCCACGCCAGCAGGCAGCCAAGCGACCCGGGCAACGCCAGGACGGCTGTCGTGAACAAAGTCATGGCCACGGCGACAAGCGCGGTGGCCGCTATCAGAACATTTTCCTCGCGCGCGAAGCACTGGCTGGCACGCCCTGCCAGCAGATTGCCAACGGCCAGGCCGAGGCCGAAGACCGATAGTGCCGCGCCGACGCCGGCCACGCCGAGCCCGTAACGCAACCGCAGCACTTCCCCCGTCAGTACATAGCCCGCTACGGCGCTTCCATTCCAGGCGCCTTTCGCGATCAATGGCAGCAGGATGCCTGAAGATGTTGGGGTGTTCCTGGATTTTTCCTGGCAGTCGCCGCTACGCGGCAGATTGCGCGGAAGTACGCAGTAGCCGGCAAGAAAGGCCGCCAGGCAACCGCCGGCGATGACAAGGAAGGGCGCGCGCCAGCCGAATCCATCGGCCAGCACCCCGGCCACTGCCGGGCCTGCGGCAACGCCGGCGGTCATGCCTAGCATGACGCCGCCCATGGCGCCAGCCTGCCGCGCCGGGGGAACCAGATCCGCGATCAATGCGAAGACGGTGGGAATCGTTGCCGCGGCGGCGAGCCCGCCGAGGATACGCAATGCCATGGCGGCATGCAGCGTAGGGACGAGCGTGAGAGCGATGGCATCGAGCGCGAACAACAGCAATGCAGCCAGCAGCACGCGGCGCCGTCCGGCACGGTCGGAGAACCAGCCCATCAGCGGCGCGGCCAAGGCATAGGAAAGGGCATAGGCAGAAACCAGTCCCGATGCGCGCGCCGGGGTGGTGGCAAAGGCGTCTGCAAGCGGCGCCAGCATCGGTGACAACATGAATTCGGCAGCGCCGACCATGCACACGGCGAGGGCAAGCACGGACAGCAGGCAAGGAGATGGCATAACGTAGCCTCCTCGGGCTTCAACATGGATGGGATGTGGCGATACCGGCCGAGACGTGCGAAACGTGACATAACAAGGCCGCATCACCGCCTAACAGTGGGTAAATCCGGAAAGTGAATGCACCGCTGAGTCGGGCGCGAAGAGGGTGGTGCGAGCGGGCACCGGGGATTGCGAGAAGGGGCGATTCAGAAAGATCGCCGGGAAGTCAGGGATGATTCTATCGTATTACCAGCAATCAGGGGCCACCGGTGCCCAGGCACCGGCGGCATGGCGGAAAGTTAGTCGGCCTCGATCTGCATCGACTTCAGCAGAGGCTGCCACTTGTCGCTCTCAGCCTTGAGCATTGTGCGCAGGCCTTCCGGCGTCTGCTTGTCGACCGGCACGATTTCCGCACCCAGGCCATCGAGTTTCTTGATCACCACGGGATCTTGCAGCCCCTTCTGCAGCGCCTTGGTCAGCCGCGCCACTGCAGCGGGCGGCGTGCCCTTGGGCGCGTAGATGCCGTGCCAGACCTTGACGTCAAAGCCTTTGAGACCGCCTTCCTGCAGCGTTGGCGCACTGGGCAGCGCCTTGATCCGCGCCGGCGTGGTCACGCCGAACAGGCGCACGCGGTCGGCCTGGATATGCGGCAGCGTGGCCGTGGTCTGGTCGCACAGCAGGTCGACCTGGCCGCCCAGCAGCGCGGTCAACGCGGGGCCGGCGCCCTGGTAAGGGATTGCATTGAGCTTGACGTGGACCGATTGCTCGAACAGCACGCCGCATAGTTGCGAAACGGCGCCCAGCCCGGCATTGGCCAGCGACACCTTGTCCTTGTTCTGCGTCACGTAGCGGATCAGTTCCGGCACGGTCTTGGCCGGCAGGTCCTTGCGGCCCATCAGGGTCATCGGCACGTCCGCGACCTGGCCGACATACTCGAAATCCTTCAGCGGCGCGTACGACAGCTTCTTGTACAGTGCCGGCGCGGTCGCCATGCCGTTATGGTGGATCAGCAGCGTATAGCCGTCCGCCTGTGCGCGGGCGACAAAGGCGGCAGCCACGGTGCCGCCGGCGCCGGTGCGGTTTTCCACCACCACGCTCTGGCCGAGATCCTGCGACATCGCCTGCGCCAGTGTGCGTGCCACGACGTCGGTCGGGCCGCCGGCGGAGTAGGGGACGACCAGCGTGATCGGCTTGCCGGGGTACGCTTCAGCAGCCGCCGCGCCGCTTGTGCCAGCCAGCGTCGAGGCCATCACCATCACACCCGCCAGCCATCGTGGCCCGGCGCGCAAATCCTTCGCATCCTTCATTGCTGTCTCCAGATTGGTGCCGCGCCGTGAGTCCGGGGCGGCTTGTCGGGGTTGCGCGGCTAGCATGGGGGTATGCCGCGGCGACCACAATCTGGTTCTCGTGAAGGGTGCCTAATCCCCGATGAAAGATCAGGCTGGCTGGCCGCGCGTGGCGACCACGCGGTATGTGCTTTGCACGAAGCCGCTTTCGTAGGTGGTGGTGCGCAGGTGAGCCAACCGGATGTCGTGTCCGGCATCACCGAACAGCGGGATGCCATGGCCGATCAGCACCGGGATGCGGGTGATTGTCAGCGTATCGATCAGCCCATCGGCCAGGAAGGACTGGATCAGCTTGCCGCCGTCGACATAGACACTGGCCGCACCGGCCGCGGCCAGTGCCGCGGCGGCTTCGCCCACCGTGCCGCGCAGCAGGCGCACATCATCGGCCAGGGCTGGCGGCACGGCGTCGGCCGCCAGGGTGTTGCTCATGACCACTACCCGCTTGCCGGCATAGGGCCAGGGGTCGAAGGTCAGGACTTTCTCGTAGGTATTGCGCCCCAGCAGCAGCGTGTCGACCGACTGCATGTAGGCGGCGTAGCCGTGGTCGTCGGTGGAGGTGGTCGCGGACAGCAGCCAGTCCAGGTCGCCGTCGGCGCGGGCGATGAAACCGTCGAGGCTGGTGGCAATAAAGACGGAGAAGCGCAGGTTCGGTGCAGTGGTCAAGGCTCGCTCCGGGTCGGGGCGATCCGGGGAAGCTGCGGCCAGCCTGCCGGATCCGGGCCGCCATGCTAACCCGGTTGTCCCGCCACTGCACAGCTCAGGCGACTTCGGCCACGCGCACTTCCACCAGCAGCTTCTTCAGTTCCGGCACGCACGAGCCGCAGTTGCCGCCGGCCTTGACGCAGGCGGTGATCTCCGCGGGCGTCTTCAGGTCGTGCTTGCGCACGGCGTCGCAGATGGTGTTGCGGCCCACGCCAAAGCACGAGCACACCGTCGGGCCGGTGTCGGCGCCTTTCTCCATCGGCTGGCCGAGCAGCAGGCCGATGCGGTCAGCGTCTTCCAGCCGCTCGCGGCCGAACAGGCCGGCGAGCCACGCGCGCGAGGGTAGCTCGGGCCGGGTCGACACGTAGACGCACGCTTCCAGCCGGTCGTTGACGACATAGCCCGCATGGTAGACGCCGGCGGTGCGGTCTTCGTACTCGAGCCAGTCGGCGTCCGGGTCGGTCACGCCGAGCAGCGCGCGGGCCCAGGCGGTGCGGTCGGCCACGGTGTCGCGGCCGGCGAATTCATAGCGCTGGAACTGGCGGCCCTGCACGCGCGTCCAGTAGGTCAGCGCTTCCGCGGGCAGCGCGCCGCGGCTCAGCACGAAGCCATGCCAGTTCACGCCGAATGGCTCCACGCGCACGGGCGTGTGCTTGAATTCGGGCTCGCCGGAAACGGGATCGACCACGGGATTGACCAGCGCGCCGACGCGTGCGTCGGAGCTGAACTGGCCGTTCCAGTGGATCGGCACGAACACGCTGCCGCGCGGGATGCCGCCGCCATGGCGCACGCGTGCCACCATCGCGCCCCAGCGCGTGCTGACGCGCGCGAGCTTGCCTTCGCCCACGCCGGACAACAGCGCGTCCTGCGGGTGCATGTCGACGAAGGGCTCGGGCAGGTGGTCGGCCAGCTTGGCCGACTTGCCGGTGCGCGTCATGGTGTGCCACTGGTCGCGCACGCGGCCGGTGTTGAGGATCAGCGGGAAATCGTCGTCGGGCGCGTGGGCCGGCGCGCGCGGCGGCGTGGCGACAAAGCGGGCCAGGCCGTCGGCATGGGCGTAGCGCCCGTCGGCAAACAGGCGTTGCGTGCCGGCTCCGGCCGGTGCGCCCGCGGGCAGCGGCCATTGCACGGGCTCCAGCGCGTCATAGTGCTCCTGGTCCAGGCCGGCCAGCCCGCCGATGTCGAACACGCGCGGTGCGGCATCGTTGCGCCAGGCGCTCAGGCGCGCGTGCTCGTCGAAAATCTCATGCACGCCCGCATAGTCAAAGCCATCAAAGCCCATGCGGCGCGCGACGTCGCACAGGATCCGCCAGTCGGCGCGCGCCTCGCCAGGCGCGGGCAGGAAGGCGCGCTGACGGGAAATGCGTCGTTCCGAGTTGGTAACGGTGCCGTCTTTCTCGCCCCAGCCCAGCGCGGGCAGCAGCACGTGCGCGGCAGCATTGGTGTCGGTGCGCTCGATGATGTCGCTGGTGACCACCAGTTCGCACCTGGCCAGCGCGCGGCGCACCTGGTCGGCGTCGGGCAGGCTTACCACCGGGTTGGTGGCGATCACCCAGACCGCCTTGACGCGGCCGGCTTCGATCGCCTCGAACAGTTCCACCGCCTTCAGGCCCGGGCGGTCGGCCACCACCGGCGATTGCCAGAAGCTCTGCACGACGTCGCGATGCAGCGGGTTGGCCAGTTCCATGTGCGCGGCCAGCATGTTGGCCAGGCCGCCGACCTCGCGCCCGCCCATTGCATTGGGCTGGCCGGTAAGCGAGAACGGGCCCATGCCCGGGGCGCCGATGCGGCCGGTCAGCAGGTGGCAGTTGATGATGCTGTTGACCTTGTCGGTGCCGGCCGACGACTGGTTGACGCCTTGCGAGAAGGCGGTCACGGTCTTTTCCGTATCCGCGAACAGTTGGTAGAACGCCAGCACGTCCTGCACGTCCAGCTTGCAGGCGCGGGCCACGGCAGCGGGATCGGCGCAGGCCGCGTCCGCGGCCTGCAGGGCTTCATCCAGCCCCGCGGTGCTGGCGGCGACGAAGGCGGCGTTGGTGCGGCCTTCGCGCGCCAGGTAGCTCAGCAGCCCGTTGAACAGCCACACGTCGGTGCCCGGGCGGATCGCCAGGTGCAGGTCAGCCAGTTCGCAGGTGGCGGTGCGGCGCGGGTCGATCGCCACGATCTTCATCTCGGGGCGCGCTTCCTTGGCCTGGGACAGGCGCTGGAACAGGATCGGATGGCACCACGCGGTGTTGGAGCCCACCAGCACCACCAGGTCGGCCAGTTCCAGATCTTCGTAGTTGCCCGGCACCAGGTCTTCGCCGAAGGCGCGCTTGTGGCCGGCCACTGCCGACGACATGCACAGGCGCGAGTTGGTGTCGATATTGGCGCTGCCGATGAAGCCCTTCATCAGCTTGTTGGCGATGTAGTAGTCCTCGGTCAGCAGCTGGCCCGAGACATAGAGCGCGACCGAATCCGGGCCGTGGCGGTGGACGACGTCCGAGAAGCCTTGCGCGACGGTGTCGAGCGCATGGTCCCACGAGACTTGCTGCAGGGAGCCATCGGTGCCGCGCACCTTGGGGTGGAGCAGGCGGCCTTCCAGGTCCACGGTTTCACCGAGCGCCGAGCCTTTCACGCACAGCCGGCCGTGATTGGACGGGTGCTGGGCGTCGCCCGCGATCTCGACCTGGCCGTCGGCACGCACGGTGGCGCGCACGCCGCAGCCGACGCCGCAGTACGGGCAGGTGGTGGCGGTGGTGGTGGTCAGGGTCGCCGAGACGACCGGGATGTCGGACAGGTTCACGCGTTCTCCGTGCGGGGACGTTGTATGGCTTACGGTGATGCTTAAGCGGCGAGCGCTTCGCACTGCGCCTGACCGAACAGCAGGCGCTGGCGCAGCGCGCCCACCGGCGTGCGGCGCTGGATCATGTCGAAGTACCAGGGGCCGTCCTGCACGTCGCCGTACAGCACGGCGCCGACCAGATAGCCGTCCTGCAGCACCAGGCGCTTGTAGACGCCGCGGCGCGGGTCGCGCAGCACCAGGTCTTCACTGCCTTCGGCGCCGATGAAGTCGCCGGCGGAATACAGGTCGACGCCGGTCACTTTCAGCTTAGTCGCGGTGGCCTGCTGCACGTAGTGGCGATGGCCGGCGCCGGCGAGGTGCGCGGCGCACACGCGCGCCTGATCCCAGATCGGCGCCACCAGGCCGAAGGTGGCCTGGCGATGCTGCACGCATTCGCCCACGGCGTAGATGCGCGGATCATAGGTCTGCAGCGTGTCGTCGACGACGATGGCGCGCTCGCAGTGCAGGCCGGCGCCGGCGGCCAGCTCGATATTGGGGCGCACGCCCGCGGTCATCACCACCAGGTCGGCGCGGATCTCGCTGCCGTCCTTGAAGCGCACGCCGGTGACGCGGTCGGTGCCGAGAATCTCCGCGGTCTGAGCGCCCAGCAGGAAGCGCAGGCCCTTGCGCTCGAGCGCGCCCTGGAGCAGCATGGCAGCGGGCTTGTCGAGCTGGCGCTCCATCAGGCTGTCGGGCAGGTGCACCACGGTCACGTCCATGCCCTGGCGCAGCAGCCCGTTGGCGGCCTCCAGGCCGAGCAGGCCGCCGCCGATCACCACCGCATGGCGGTGGTCGCGCGCGGCTTGCTGCATGGTCTCCACGTCCTGGATATCGCGGAAGGCGATCACGCCGTCGAGCTGGTGCCCCGGCACCGGCAGGATGAAGGGCTTGGAGCCGGTGGCCAGCAGCAGGCGGTCGTAGCGCACTTCGCGGCCGGAGGCCGAGCGCACGATGCGGCGTGGGCGGTCGATGGCCACCACCGGATCGCCGGCAAGCAGTTCGATGCCATGCTCGGCGTACCACTCGCGCGTATTCAGCATGATGTCCGCTACCGTCTTCTCGCCGGCCAGCACCGGCGACAGCAGGATGCGGTTGTAGTTGCCGTGCGGCTCGGCCCCGAACACCGTGATGTCGTACAGGTCCGGGGCGAGCCTGAGCAGCTCTTCCACAGTGCGCATGCCGGCCATGCCGTTGCCGACGACGACCAGGCGCGGGCGGGCTTGGGGGGTGGCGGAAGGCGTCATGCCGGCATCTCCGTTGGCGTGGCTTGAGGACAGGGGGAACATCAAATGGCCGCCGGTGTCAGGCTGCGAGTTCTTCCTCGGCCTCGCTCATGGCCACGCCGGCGGCAATCCAGACCTTGCCGTCATAGACGCGTGCGGCGTAGGCATTGACGGACTGCTCGGGCGCTTCCAGGCATTCGCCGGTGCGCAGGTCGAAGTGATGCTTGTAGATCGGCGAAGCCACCACCAGGCGCTCGCCCAGGTTGCCGACCAGCCCGCGCGACAGCACCGCGGCCTGCGAGTTGGGATCGAAGTTGTCGATGGCGTAGACCTCGTCGCCACGGCCGATGCGGAACACAGCGACCTGCTTGTCGTCGACCAGCGCGCACACACCAGTATTGGGCACGATATCGCGTACGGTGCAGACAGCGGTCCAGGTCTCAGGATGGTGGGGATGGCTCATCACGTTCTCCTTGTTTGCGGGCACGGTCAGGCTGCTTTTGCGGGCATGGCAACCACGGGAATCTGGCTCAGGCGGGAACGATGCAATTTCCGTTCCTCCGGCGTGGCCGGGCGGATCTGCCCGCGCTCTTCGATGAAGGCGACATTGTCGTCGCGGCGGTCGCTGTTGACGAAATGGCGGAAGCGCTTGCGCGTCTCGGGATCGGTCACGGCCTTCTTCCATTCGTCTTCGTAGGTGTCGACCACGTGCTGCATCTCGGCTTCCAGTTCGGCGGCGAGGCCCAGCTTGTCGTCCAGCACCACGGCCTTGAGGTAGTCCAGGCCGCCTTCGAGGTTGTCGCGCCAGACGCTGGTGCGCTGCAGGCGGTCGGCGGTGCGCACGTAGAACATCAGGAAGCGGTCGATGTAGCGCACCAGGGTGTCGTGGTCCAGGTCGCTGGCCAGCAGCTCTGCATGGCGCGGCTTCATGCCGCCGTTGCCGCACACGTACAGGTTCCAGCCCTTGTCCGTGGCGATCACGCCAACATCCTTGCCCTGCGCCTCGGCGCATTCGCGGGTGCAGCCGGACACGCCGAACTTGATCTTGTGCGGCGCGCGCAGGCCCTTGTAGCGGTTCTCCAGCTCGATCGCCAGGCCCACCGAATCGCCGACGCCATAGCGGCACCAGGTGGAGCCCACGCACGACTTCACCGTGCGCAGCGCCTTGCCGTAGGCATGGCCCGATTCAAAGCCGGCGGCGATCAGTTCTTCCCAGATGAAGGGCAGTTCCTCGGCGCGTGCACCAAAAAGGTCCACGCGCTGGCCGCCGGTGATCTTGGTGTACAGGCCGTACTTCTTGGCCACCTGGCCGACCGCGATCAGGCCCTCGGGCGTGACTTCGCCGCCCGGCATGCGCGGTACCACCGAGTAGGTGCCGTCCTTCTGGATGTTGGCCAGGTAGTAGTCGTTGGAGTCCTGCAGGCTGGCGTGCTCTTCCTTGAGCACGAATTCATTCCAGCACGAGGCCAGGATGCTGCCCACCGCGGGCTTGCAGATGTCGCAGCCCATGCCCTTGCCATGCGCTTCCAGCAGCGCATCGAAGGTCTTGAACTTGCCCACGCGCACCAGGTGGTACAGCTCCTGGCGCGAGTACGGGAAGTGCTCGCAGAGGTGGTTGTTGACGGCCATGCCCTGCTTCTTCATCTCGGCCTTCATGATCTGCGTGACCAGCGGCACGCAGCCGCCGCAGGCGGTGCCGGCCTTGGTGCAGGTCTTGAGAGCGCCGATGCTGGTGGCGCCGTCGCACACCGCGACGCAGATCTCGCCCTTGGAGACGTTGTTGCACGAGCAGATCTGGGCGGCGTCGGGCAGGGCATCGGCGCCCAGCGCGGGCTTGGCCTTGCCGCTGCTGTCGGGCAGGATCAGGAATTCGGGCGACTCGGGCAGCTCGATCTTGTTCAGCATCATCTGCAGCAGCGTGCCGTACTCGCTGGCGTCGCCGATCAGCACGCCGCCCAGCAGGTACTTGCCGCAGTCGGACACCACCAGCTTCTTGTAGACCTCTTTGCGGTCGTCGCAGAACTGGTAGAAGCGCGCGCCCGGGACGGTGCCGTGCGGGTCGCCGATGCTGGCCACGTCCACGCCCATCAGCTTGAGCTTGGTGCTCATGTCGGCGCCGGCAAACTCGGCGGCTTCGCCCTGCAGGTGGCGCGCGGCGACGCGGGCCATGTCATAGCCCGGTGCCACCAGGCCGTAGATCTTGCCTTGCCACAGCGCGCATTCACCGATGGCGTAGATGTCGGGGTCCGAGGTGAGGCACTGGTTGTCCACCACGATGCCGCCGCGCTCGCCCACCGCCAGGCCGCTGGTGCGGGCCAGTTCGTCGCGCGGGCGGATGCCGGCCGAGAACACGATCATGTCGGTGTCGAGGTGGGTGCCGTCGGCAAACACCATGCGGTGGGTGCCGTCTTCGCCGTCGATGATCTCCACCGTGTTCTTGCCGGTGTGCGCGGTCACGCCCAGGCCATGGATCTTCTGGCGCAGCATGCGGCCGCCGCCTTCGTCGACCTGCACCGCCATCAGGCGCGGCGCAAACTCGACCACGTGCGTCCGCAGGTCCATGTCGCGCAGCGCCTTGGCGCACTCCAGGCCAAGCAGGCCACCGCCGACCACCACGCCGGTCTTCGAGCGCGCACCGCATTCGCGCATCGCTTCCAGGTCTTCGATGGTGCGATAGACAAAGCAGTCCTTGCGGTCCTTGCCCGGCACCGGCGGCACGAAGGGGTAGGAGCCGGTGGCGAGGATCAGCTTGTCATAGGACAGGGTCTCGCCGGTCGACACCTTCACGGTGCGCGCGGCGCGGTCGATTTCCACCGCGCGCGCATTCAGGCGCAGCAGCATGTTGTTGTGCTGCTCGAAGAAGCCGGCGGGCACCAGCGACAGGTCCTCGGCTGACTTGCCGGCGAAGAATTCGGACAGGTGCACGCGATCGTAGGCGGGACGCGGTTCTTCGCACAGCACGGTCACTTCCACGTTCTGCGCGCCGGCTTCCGCCAGGCATTCCAGGAACTTGTGACCCACCATGCCGTGGCCGACGATGATCAGTTTCATGATGCTTTCCTTGTCCTGTAGTCAGTCTTTGCTGCTTGTTGTGCTGTGGGGGCGATGCTTCAAAATCAGTTGGCCAGCGCGCTGTCGTACAGCGCCTGCTCCTGGGCCTTGTGCTCGGCGCTGAAGCGGATGGCGATGGCGCACAGTGCGGCGATGGTGGCAAGCACGCCCAGCACCGTCAGCGTGTGCTGCAGGTCGCCCAGGCCCTTGAGCAGGAAGCCCGCGGCGACGGCGCCAACGTTGCCGCCCGCGCCGATGATCCCGGCCACGCCGCCCAGCGCCTTGCGGTCGATAAAGGGCACCAGCGCGTAGGTCGCGCCGCAGGCCATGTGGGTGAACAGGCCGAACAGCAGCATCGCGACCACCGCCAGCGTCACGCTGCCGGCCTGCGCGAACCACAGCAGGCCCAGGCCTTCGCCCAGGATCAGCACGAACAGCAGCGTGGCGCGTGCGTCCAGGCCGCGGCGGCGCGCCGCCTTGTCCGACAGCCAGCCACCCAGGGCGCGGGCAAACAGCGCCAGCAGGCCGAAGCTCGCGGCGGCCATGCCGGCGGCCTTCAGGCTCAGGCCGAAGCGGTCGACGTAATACGACGCGGCGATGTTGTGGATGAAGATCTCAACGCCGAAGCAGGCGCCGTAGGTGATGAACAGCAGCCACACGCGATAGTTGGCGCTGGCGGCGCGGAAGCTGGCCCAGCCGCCGCCTTTGCCACCGTCCTTGCCGGTGATGGCGATGCCGCGGGCGCGCAGGTCCGAGTAGTTGCCGTCCGGGCAGTCCTGGGTGAAGCGCCAGTAGATGACGGCCATGATCAGCATCAGCACGCCCGGCACCAGCAGGGCGAAGCGCCAGCCGAACGCCTGGTCGGCGCCGAGCATCAGCACGGCGGCCAGCAGCAGCGGCATGATGGCCTGCGCGGCGCCGCCGCCGGCATTGCCCCAGCCGGCCGCGGCTGCGTTGGCGGTGCCGACCACGTTGGGCGCGAACATCACCGAGGTGTGGTACTGCGTGATCACAAAGCTGGCGCCGACTGCGCCGATCAGCAGGCGGAAGGTCAGGAAGGTCTCATAGCTCTGTGCCAGCGCCACGCCCAGCACCGGCAGCGCGCCCAGCGCCAGCAGGCCGGTATAGGTCTTGCGCGGGCCGAAGCGGTCGCACATCGGGCCGATCACCAGGCGCACCAGAATGGTCACCGCCACCGCCGCGATATTGATGTTGGCGATCTGGCCCGGGGTCAGGCCGAACTCGCCCTTGAGCACCGGCATCAGCGGCGCGCAGGCAAACCACGCAAAGAAGCAGACGAAGAACGCCATCCAGGTCAGGTGGAAGGCGCGCATCTGCGGGGTCCTAAAGCTCAGCAGCTCGATGCGGGTGGCTTTGGCGGTCATCGTCCTTGGCTCCAAAAAACAAATGGCGTCCCGCAGACCAGGCCGCTCAGGCCAGTTCAGGGGACGCCGTTGTCCTGACAGCCACTACATGGGATAGGGGCTGCGTATGTGGGGTGGGCCGGTCGCCGTTGACGGGCCCGTACCCTGTTACGCAAGGGGTGTGCCAGGCCGGTATGTGACGATGAATGGGGGTTTGTTGCGCCGGGGTACGGCGGAGTGATGCCGGGATGCGCTGTGGTGGGGCGGCCGCCGGGCTGGCGGCACACTCATGGTGCAGTGCGGTGGGCTGCGCTGGTGCGATGCAGCAGCGCGCTCGATGCTATTGGTCCGAAGCCGGGGGCTGGGCGTTGACGGGGACGATCCGCATATCGCGCGGCGATACTTCCGCGCCATCCTCGTCGACCAATGCCGCGCGCACCAGCTTGCCGCTGGCGCTCGAGCGTATCTGCACCGGGCCTTCGCCGGACGGGGCCATGTGGCTGTCGCCCCACTGCATCAGGCCGACCAGCACCGGCAGCAACTCCACGGCGGCGCGGGTGGGGCGGTATTCGAAGCGTTCGCGCTCGCCGGGCTCGCGGTAGCCGACCTTGCGCAGCAGGCCGGCGTCGGTCAGCGTCTTGAGACGCGCGGACAGCACCGCGGGCGAGCATTCGAGCCGGCGCAGGAAGTCGTCGAAGCGCGTCACGCCATGGAACACATCGCGCAGGATCAGGATCGTCCACTTTTCGCCGATCAGCGACAGCGTCGCGGCAATCGAGCAGTGGCGGAGGTCGGACGCATTGAGGGTCATGATGCCGGCAAGCATAGCACGCTGACTTCATTTGCAAAAGTCAGGTTATCTCCTATATTCTGACTACGAATTTTGAATCCAGATGGTGCCGGCATGGATGATCAGGGCAAGACCCGCACGGGCAAGGCGGAAAGCTGGACGGTGGGACGGGGCGTGCAGGTCACGCTGCGCCATACGCGGCCGCAGGACGGCGGGGCACTGCGTGCGCTGGTGGACGGGCTCTCGCGTGAAAGCCGCTACTTCCGCTTCCTGAGCGGCGGGCGCGTGGTGGACGAGACTGTCGAGGGTCTGGCCGCACCCGGGCCGGGCGGCGTGGCGCTGGTGGTAGAGGCGCCCGACGAAGCTGGTGTATTAGCCATTGTCGCCAGCGCGGAATACGTGGTGTCCGGGCAGGTCGGGGAATTTGCCGTGGTGGTTGCCGACGGCTGGCAAGGGCAGGGACTGGGGCGGCGCCTGATCGCCAGGCTGTGCGAACTGGCGCGCGCGGCCGGCCTGCGCACCCTGCGCGGCGACGTGCTCAGCGAGAACCGCCGCATGCTGGCCATCCTGCGCGGCCTCGGCTTTGCCAGCCGCCGCAATCCGGAGGACAGCTACCTGCATGAAGTCACGCTGGCGCTTGGCCAGCCGGCGCGCAGCCCGCAGCGGCTGCCGGCGGACTGGTTCGGCGCGCGCTGATCAACTGGCGTCGCGCTTGCCGCGCGAGGTCATGGTGCAACCTACCGAGGCCGTGATGATGCTGGCGATCGCCAGCCATTGCAGCGCGCTCAGCTGTTCATGCAGGAATGCCAGCCCGGCCAGCGCGCCCATGGCCGGCTCCATGCTCAGCAGGATGCCGAAGGTGCGCCGGTGCAGGCGCTTGAGCGCCACCATCTCCAGCGAATAGGGAATCGCGCTCGACAGGATGCCCACCGCCAGCCCGAACAGCAGCAGCGTCGGGCTGAACATCGCGGTGCCCGCATGCGCCAGCCCGAACGGCAGCACCACCAGCGCCGCCATGGTCAGCCCCAGCGAGGTGGCCTGCCCGCCGTGGGCGTTGCCTGCCATCTGCCCGAACACGATATACAGCGCCCAGCCTACGCCCGCGGCCAGCGCATAGCCGATGCCCACCGGATCGAGCGTACCGGCGGCATCGCCGACCGGCAGCAACAGCAGCAGCCCGGCCACCGCAAAGGCGATCCACAGGAAATCGATCGCGCGCCGCGACGACAGCACCGCGACCGCCAGCGGCCCGGTGAACTCGATCGCGATCGCCAGCCCCAGCGGGATGGTGCGCAGCGACATGTAGAACAGCAGGTTGGTCGCGCCCAGCGCCGCGCCGTACAGCGCGATCGCGCGCGCGTTGGTTCGTGTCAGCGGAATGCGCCACGGGCGCCAGACGCACAGCAGGATCAGCGCGGAGAAGCTCACCCGCAGCGCCGTGGTGCCCTGCGCCCCGAGCGCCGAGAACAGGCTCTTGGCAAAAGAGGTGCCGATGCACAGCGAGGCCATCGAGCCGGTCAGGGCCAGCACGGCGAGCAGGGTCGAGCGACGGTGGGCGGCGGTTTGCGGCAATTTGGGGATCCCGTTTTTTGGCGTGGCCTGTGCAATGCTGCCGCATCATGCGGCAAGCACGGCGCGGGCGCCATATACAGGTGTGGACCAGTGGCTCAGTACAGTTGGCCGTGCCCCGAGTACGCCCGCCGTTCAGTGGTCCCGAGCTGCCGCCTTGCGCCGCTTGCCGGGCTTGCTGGCGCAGTCCGGGCAACGCCCCAGTAGCGTCAGCTCGTGGTGCTCCACTTCGAAACCCGGTGGCGTGATCTCTTCCAGATGCCCGGGGCACCCTTCCAGCGGGAAGACGCGGTCGCACGACAGGCACTGGAAATAGTGCCGGTGGGTCGCGGCACCCGGCACTTCCGACAATTCATAGCGGTCCGGCTGGCCCGGCAGTTCGACTGCATGCACCTGCTCGCCTTCCACCAGGGCACGGATGTTGCGATAGACCGTGGCCAGTCCTAGTGAGGGCACCTGGTGCTGGGCCGCGGCCAGGATCTCGGCCGGGCTCAGGGGCCGGCCGGCTTCGCGCAGCGCGTCGATGACGGCGCCGCGTTGACGGGTCATGCGTTCCATGACTAGAATCTTAATGAGAAAATATTATCATTAGTGGGTCGCTGCGGTTTGCCAGTCGGATGGCCGCCGCCGCGACTCGTTTTTATTGGGGTGTTCCTTATGCTGCTTGCGCAGCTCAGCCGTGCCCGGCGCCGCGCGCCGTTTTCGTTCCTGCCTGTTGTGCCAGACTTGCGCCCGGTCCAGGCGCGTTCATTGCGGCCGGTGGCCGCCCTGATGCTGGCGATGTCCGGCCTGGCCGAGGCGGCCGATACCGCCGAGGCCTCCGATATTACGCTGCCGGCGGTGTCGGTGGTCGGCACGGCCTCCGCATCATACAACCCGCCCGACGCCTCCGGCGCGACCCGCACCGACACGCCGCTGCGCGAAATTCCACAGTCGGTGCGCGTGGTGCCACGTGCCATGCTGGACGATATCGCCGCGACCCGTTTCGACCAGACCTTCGACTATGTCAGCGGCATCGCACGCCAGAACAATTTCGGCGGCCTTTGGGACAACTTTGCCATGCGCGGCTTCACCGGCCATGAGAACACCGGCGCGGGCTACCTGGTGAACGGCTTTGCTGCCAACCGCGGCTATACCGCGCCGATGGATGCGGCCACGATCGAACGCGTGGAAGTGCTCAAGGGCCCGACGTCATCGCTGTACGGCACCAGCGAGCCGGGCGGCACCTTCAACGTGGTCACGCGCCAGCCGCAGTTCCGGCCCGCGCAGCGCTATGGCTTCGAGCTTGGCACGCGCGACGGCTATCGTGCCACGGCCGATGTCACCGGCCCGCTCGGCGAGAACGTGGCCGGCCGGCTGATCGCCGTGGCCGACCACCAGGGCAGCACGCGCGACTACATCAACAGCCAGCGCTCCCTGGTGGCGCCGTCGTTTACCTGGACGCTGGGCAACGACACCGTGCTGCAGTACGCGGCCGAATTCCAGCGCTACACCACGCCGATGGACCGCGGCGTGGTGGCCGTCAACGGCCAGCTGGGCCGCATCCCGCGCTCGCGCTACCTGGGCGAGCCCGGCGACGGCGACATGCGGCTGGACAGCCAGTCGCACCAGCTCAGCGTCGAGCACCAGTTCAATCAGAACTGGAAGGGCAGGCTCGGCCTGTCGTATCGCGGCGGCGCGCTGACGGGGCATAGCAGCGAGGCGACTTCACTGGCCGCCGACGGCCGCACGCTCTGGCGCCAGCGCCGCTACCGCGACTTCCAGTCGGACGATGTCTCGCTGCAGGCCAGCGTGACCGGCAAGTTCAGCACCGGCCCGGTCGGGCATGAACTGCTGATGGGGGTGGATGCCTACCGCTTCGGCAATACCATGGCGATCCTGCGCAAGAACCCCAGCGCCGCGGCGCCGTACGCGATCGACATCTACGACCCGGCCTATGGCCAGCCGGCGCCGCCGATGCCGTGGAACATGGACACGTACGAGCGCCAGCGCAATCTCGGCGCCTACGCGCAGGACCAGCTGAGCCTGGGCGAGCGCTGGCGCGTGCTGGCCGGCGTGCGCTTCGACGCCTTCGACCAGTCGCTGGACAACCACCTGCGCGGCACACGCACCACGCAGCACCAGAGCGCGGTGTCGCCGCGCGTGGGCGTGAGCTACCTGGCCAGCCGGAACGTGTCGCTGTTTGCCAATGCCAGCCAGTCATTCCGTCCCAATGCCGGCGCCGACGCCGCGGGCCAGCCGTTCGACCCCGAGCGCGGCCGCGCGGTGGAGGCCGGCATCAAGTTCGACAGCGAGGACCGCCGCACCGGCGCCACGCTGGCTATCTTTGAGATCCGCAAGCGCAATGTGCTGGCCACCGACCCGTCCGATCCGTCCTTCTATATCGCCGCCGGCGAAGCGCGCAGCCGCGGCCTGGAGCTGGACGTGGCCGGGCAGCTTGGCACGCACTGGCGCGTGTCGGGCAGCTTTGCGCTGACCGATGCCGAGATCACGCAGGACACGCGACTTGCCGCCGGCACGCCGCTGTCCAACGTGCCGCGCACCAGCGGCAGCGTGCTGGCGGTGTATGAGGATGCCGCGCCGGTGGGCCAGCGCTATGGCGTCGGGGCCGGCCTGCGCTACGTGGGGCGGCGTCCGGGCGATGTGCAGGACAGCTTCTCGCTGCCGGCCTATGTGCTGGTGGACCTGCATGGCTACTGGCAATACAGCCGCAATGTGCGCGTGTCGCTCAACGTGGGCAACCTGTTCGACAAGACCTATTACGCCAGTTCGTACAGCAGCCTGTGGATTGCGCCGGGCGCGGGCCGCAGCGTGCGGCTGGGCGTGCAACTGAGCTATTGACGATGCTGCCAGCCAAGGTGCGCACTGCCGCGCCCCAGTCTTCTCCGACAGTCTTCCCTTCTGCCGCGGTCGCGCGGCCGGCCGGCGGCCGGCTGCTGTCCATCGACGCTCTGCGCGGACTGGTGATCCTGATCATGCTGCTGGACCACGTGCGGGACATGTTCTTCCTGCACGTCCAGGTGGCCGATCCCATGGATGTCGCCACGACCTCTCCGGCACTTTTCTTCAGCAGGCTCGCCGCGCATCTGTGCGCACCGGTTTTCATCTGGCTGGCCGGCGTATCGGCGTGGCTCTACGGTGCCGCCGGCCACGACCGGCGCGCCGTCAGCGGCTTCCTGCTCAGGCGCGGCGTGTTCCTGGTGCTGCTGGAGGTGACGCTGGTCGGCTTTGCCTGGACCGGGACCTTGCCGCCGCAGGTGATCTACCTGCAGGTGATCTGGGCCATCGGCCTGAGCATGATGGCGCTGGCGGCACTGGTGTGGCTGCCGCGGGCGGTGCTGATTGCCGCGGGCATTGCGCTTGTTGCCGGCCACAACCTGCTGAGTCCGCTGCATTTCCCGGTTGACAGCGCCTGGCACGTGCCCTGGGCCATCCTGCACGACCGCACCTGGATCGAGGTGGCTGACGGCTTCAGGGTGCGTACCTCATACCCGGTGCTGCCGTGGATCGGCGTGATCGCGCTGGGCTATGCGGCGGGGCCGTGGTTTGCCGCCACGGTGCCTGCCGCGGTACGGCAGCAGCGGCTGGCTGGTCGCGGGCTGGCGGCGCTGGCAGGCTTTGCGGTGCTGCGCGCGCTGAACGGCTACGGGCAGGAGCAGAAATGGCTGGCGGGCAGCGATGCCTTGCATACCGCGATGAGCTTCCTCAACGTCACCAAATACCCGCCGTCGCTGCTGTTCCTGCTGCTGACACTGGGCGTGGGCTGGTTGCTGCTGGCGTGGCTGGAGCGAGCGCAGGGCGGCTGGATCGCGCGGCGCCTGGCCGTGTTCGGCGCCGTGCCGATGTTCTTCTACCTGCTGCACCTCTACGTGCTGCAGGGGCTGTACCAGGCCTGCGTGCACCGCTGGGGCCTGAACCAGGGCAGGGTGTTCGGCCTCGACCACGTCTGGCAGCTGTGGCTGGGGGCGGCCGTGCTGGCCCTGGCGCTGTGGCCGGCGGTGCGCTGGTTCGCGGCGCTGAAGGCAAGGCGGCGGGACTGGCGCTGGCTGAAGTACTTCTGATCAGCGCCTGGGTCCCGCACGCCCCTAGCTTAGCGCGGCGTAGCCGCGACGGGTGCCGGCTGTGCCGCCGCCGGGGATTGCGCCGGAGCCTGGGGTTGCGCTACAGCCTGGGGCTGGGCTGCTGCCTGGGCCGGTGCCACGGTTTGAGGCTGTGCGGCGGCTTGAGGCTGCGCCACGGCCTGGGGCCGCGCTACGGCCTGAGGTTGTGCCACGGCTTGAGGCCGTGCCACCGCCTGGGGCTGTGCCGCGGCTTGCGGCCGCGCGGCGGGTGCCTGGCGTGCGCCGCCATTGGCCGCCGGCGCAGCCTCGGTCACCTCGCGCCAGCCGCCGCCCAGCGACTTGTACAGCGATACGCGGCTGGTCAGGCCGGCCAGCTTGTACGTGATCAGCGCCTGCTGCGCGGTGTAGAGCTGGCGCTGGGCGTCGAACACACCGAAGTAGTCGTCCACGCCGTTCTTGAAACGCATTTCCGACAGCCGCCGGGTCTCGCTGCCTTCGCGCACCAGGGCTTCCTGCGCCTGCACCTGGCGCTCGTAGGTGGCGCGTGCCGCCATGCTGTCGGCGACCTCGCGGAACGCGGTCTGGATGGTCTTCTCGTAGTTGGCGATGTTGATGTCCTTGCGCACGTTGGCCGCATCCAGCCCGGCCCGGTTGCGCCCGGCGTCGAAGATCGGCACGGTCAGCTGCGGCGCGAACACCCATGCCATGCCGCCGGAGAACAGCCCCGCCAGGCTGCTGCTAGCTACGCCCAGCGCGCCGGTCAGCGAGATGCGCGGGAAGAACGCCGCGCGCGCCGCGCCGATATTGGCGTTGGCCGCCTTGAGGCGGTGCTCGGCGTTGAGGATGTCGGGGCGGCGCACCAGCACGCTGGACGGCAGCCCTTCGGGGAACTCGCTCACCAAGGCGCGCGCGTCCAGCGGATCTCGCGCGGCCGCGTTGGCGTTGGCAGTTGCCGCGCCGGCATCGGTCACGGATTTCGGCAACGGGCCGCCGATCAGCAAAGACAGCGCGTTCTCATCCTGGGCCACCTGCCGCGTGTATTGCTCAACGCCCACCTGCGAGGTCTGCACCTGGGTTTGCGCGCGATGCTGGTCCAGTTGCGCCATCGCACCGACCTGCCGCCCGCGCCGCACCATCTCTGCCGCGTCCTGCTGTGTCTTCAGCGTGTCCTGCGACAGCTTCAGCAGTGCGCGGTCGGCCAGCAGCGTCAGGTAGGCGTTGGCCACCTCGGACACCAGGCTGATCTGCGCACTGCGGCGCGCTTCTTCCGTAGCCATGTATTCCTCGAGCGCGGCATGCTTGAGGCTGCGCACCCGGCCGAAGAAATCAAGCTCGAACGCGGTGAAGCCGATGCCCGCGTTGTAGGTGGTGATCTGCGGCGACTGGCCCGCCGCGCGCAGCCGTTGCGGCAGCCGCTGCGAGACCATGCCGGCATTGCCATCCACCGTGGGGAATTGCGCCGCGCGCTCGATCTGGTACAGCGCGCGCGCTTCGTCGATGGCAAGCGTGGCCATGCGCAGGTCGCGGTTGTTGGCCAGCGCCAGTTCGATCAGCTGGCGCAGTTGCGGGTCGACGAAAACATCGCGCCAGCCCAGGTCCGCGGCCGAAGGGCCGGCGGGTCGGGCCGGCTGGCCCGGCTGTGCCGCGCCGGCCTGCGGGGTGCGGTAGGCAGCGCCTTCCGGCCACGCTGACGGGACCGGCGCGTCGGGGCGCTGGTACTGCGGCTCGAGCGTGCAGGCCGCAAGGGCCAGCACGAGTGCGCCGGGCAGCAGCAGGCGCGGCGGGGGCAGGGTACGGGGGCGTGGCAGGCTTCGCATGGATGGTTCCGGAGAGTGGGGATTGTTATCTGGCATGGTTCAGCCCAGCAGCGCGCGCCGCACAAAGCGCGACAGCGCCAGCTTGGGCTGCCCCTGCCGGGCAATGTTGTGTGCGGGATCGGTGAACAGCAGCCGGATCAGCGCGTGGCGCGCCGCCATGCCGGCGTTCAGGGCGATGCCCAGCAACTGGCCGTCGCGGCGCACCACGCGGCACGGGATCCAGCCGGTCTGCGCCAGCCACAGCGCGCCCTCGGTGCCGGCGGGAATGGCCGGCGCCAGCGGCGTGGTGACGGCCACGCCGTTGCAGGAAAGATCCCTGGTGGTGACGCGGTATTCCTTGCCATGCACGCGCAGCAGCGCTGCCGCGCGGTGCGGGAAGCGCTCTTCCTTGCGCGGGCGCGGCAGTTCCACGCAGACCAGCAGCGAGGCCAGGTACAGCATCAGCGCCACCCCGGTCCAGATGGTGTTGAAGGCGAGCCCTTGCGCATCGGGGTCCACCACCAGGGCGCGGCCCAGTCCCAGCGCGGAGAAGCCCAGCAGCCCCGCGTACAGCGCCGCGAACTTGCCGTGGATTACCAGCTTGGAGCGGTCCAGCCCCTTGTTCGTGACCTTGAACGGCCGCCCGAACGGCTTGAACATCGCGCTTACCAGCGATGCGGTGACGGCCAGCGCCGCCACGATCTGCGTGACTTCGGTGAAGATCGGCAGCGCGCGCTGGCCGGTGATCCAGATGCTGTACGCCCAGTACGCCACCAGCGCCGGCAGGCCGTAGGCGAGGAACTGCAGCGGCTCGCCGTAAAGCGTGGAGACACCGAGGTACCAGTACAGCAGCGGCCCTGCCAGCAGCATCAGCGTGAATGGCCGCGACAGCCAGTGCAACAGGCCGTGCACGTAGTGCAGCCGCTGCATCCCGGTGTAGCCGCGCCCGCGCAGCGGCCCGTCCGCGGTCAGCGCCACCTGGATCGTGCCCAGCCCCCAGCGGCTGCGCTGGCTGATGTACTCGGGCAGGCCTTCGGCTGACAAGCCCACGCTCAGGCGCTCATTGAGCCAGCGCGTGATATAGCCGTGCGGCAGCAACCGGTAGGTCAGGTGGATATCCTCGGTCACCGTGCCGGTGGGGAAGCCGCCGATCAGGTCGATCAGGTCGCGCCGCACCACGAACGAGGTGCCGATGCAGAACGCCGCGCCCCAGGCGTCCTTGGCCGGCTGCATCACGTCGAAGAAGGCGCGCTGTTCATCGACCCAGCATTCGGTGGCGCGCAGGTTGTACTGGATCGGATCCGCGTTGTAGTAGAACTGGGGTGTCTGCACCACGCCCACGCGCGCATCGCTGAACAGGCCCACGGTGCGCAGCAGGATATTGCGATGCGGTGCGAAGTCGGCGTCCAGCACCAGGATGTAGGGCGCGCCGCCGGCCGCGGCGCTGTGGCGCAGGCCGTTGTTGAGATTGCCGGCCTTGGCGTGGGCGTTGTCCGGGCGCGTCACGTAGTGCGCGCCGACGCGTTCGCAGAACTCGCGCAGCCAGTCGCGGCGGGTGTCGTCCAGCACCCAGACGCGGAAGTCGGGATAGTCTATCGCCAGCGCCGAGACAATGGTCTTCTCCAGGATGTCCAGGCCTTCGTTGTAGGTGGCGATGAAGATGTCCACCGGCGGCACCTGCTTCGCGCGGCGCAAGGCGGCCTCGCCCGCGTCGGCGTCGGGGGTGTGGTTGCTGGTGCGCGCCAGCACCACGATCGACAGCAGCGTATAGGCCAGCGTCATGCATTCGAAGGCAAAGAACACATGGGCCCACACGCTGGCGAAGGTCATCTGCCAGTCCGGCAGTGTTTCGCGGATGCGCCAGGTCAGGTACACCGCCAGCAGCAAGGCGGTGACGCCGCCGAACAGCACGCGGTCCGCCGGCCGGTCTTGCCGGCACAGCATCGAGAGCAGCACCATCGCCAGCAGCACGCCGCCGTTGATGACCAGCAGCGTCTGGTTTTCCAGAAACAGGGCGAACATCGTCACTCCTTGGCGGCGGTGTTGACAGGGGCGGTTGCAGGTGCCGCGGCCGCAATGGCCGGCGGCGGGCAGGACGGTTCCAGGCATCCGCCCGGACGGAAGGGGTTCCAGCGCGCCGCGGCCAGCACGGCCCATGCGGTGGCGCCCAGGTGGGGCAGGTGGAAGTAGTGGAAGTCTTCCGTGGTCGAGGTGGGCCCGATCGACAGCCCGGTGCTGATGCGCGCCTCGGGCGTGGCGTAGAGCATCCCGGACGGCGCCCGCTGCGACAGCAGCAGCTGCCACAGCGGCTGCGCCTGTTGCGCCTGCCCGGCGGCCTGCAGCACCAGCGCGGCCTGCCCGGTGCCTTCGGTCCAGATGCCGTCGGGGCCGCCCTTGAAGCCGTAGCCCGCGCCGGCGCGATGCTTGGCCTCCACCCACGCCAGGTTGCGGCGCCAGTCCTGCGGCGGGTCCGGGATCGCGATCAGCGGCCACAGCACTGCGTCCAGCGCCGACGGGCCGGCGTTTGGCGCGCGCCCATCGTCGCGTGTGCCGATGATGAAGCGGCCCTCGCGCGCCTGCCACATGGCGCTGACAAAGCCGCGCGAGCGCGCCGCGCCATCGCGCCAGCGCGCATCGTTGCGCTGGCTCGCGAGCCAGCTGAAGGCGGCATAGGTATCGACGTTGTGCTCGGTCGACTTCCAGCCCTGGCGGGTCTGTTTCGGCTCATGGCCGAAGAAGCCGCCGATATAGCCGGCGGGCGCGCCCGAGTCGGGCACGATGGCATGCACCCAGCCCATCAGCGCGGCGGCGCCATCGAGGTAGCGCGCATCGCGCGTGGCGTCATGCACGGCCAGCAGCAGCAGCGCGGCCCAGGCCACGTTGCCGGTGGCAGTGCCGGCCTGGTAGGCATCTTCAAACCAGCGCTTGCTGGGCTCGTCCCACCAGCCTGGCAGGGGTACCGGGCCGGCCGGCAGCGGGCCGGCGCGATAGGCGTTGCGCAGGCGCGCATCGCGGAAGTGGCGGTCCTGGCGAGTTGCCTGCAGCACGGCGTCGGCAATGCGGCGCGCTTCGGCGGGACGCTTGCACGCCACCAGCGCGATGCCGGCCAGCGCGTTGTCGTAGACGAAGGCGGCATTGCGCAGCGCCGGGGCCAGCGGCTCGCCGCCCGGCGCGGGTTCATAGCTGGCGAGGAAGACGGGGCCGTTGCCGCTTTCACGGCTGACGCGCTCGGCCAGTGTCTTGCAGCCGTCGGCCAGCAGCGTCTGCTGGGCAGGCTCGGCAGCGCGCGCCGCGCCTGGCGCCAGCGCGAGCACGGCGGGCAGCAGCGCGCCGGCAACCAGGCGGGGCAGGCGTGTCGTCGGGATCGGCAGTCGCATCCGGGTCTCCTTTGCCTGCGTCGGCGGTTATATCAGCGATGCCCGCAGCTGGCCCAGCCAGCTCTGGTTCAGCGTCACGCGCGCCCAGCGGCCCATGCCGCAATGGCCCGACTGGCTTGGCCCTGCCGCTGCCCGTGTTGCTGTCGCTGAGGCAGCCGCCTTGCCCGGCACGTTGTCCAGCGGGCGGTCGAGCTTGGCGATCACATAAATCTCGTTCTTCTCGATCGGCGGGAAGGGCACGAAGTAACGCGCCTGGTCGCCGTCCGGCGCGCGCGGCAGCACCTCTGCCACCGATGCCGGCAACGCCGTGGGCACGCCGTCGACATTCACGTTCAGCCGTGCACCGGGCAGCAGGTTGTCGCTGAGGCTGCGCGGGAACACCGCCACCACGCGCGTCTGCGCGCAGTTGCTGGCGCGCGCCAGGGTGGCGCCGGCGGCCACGCGCATGCCGGGCTGCGCGATCAGGTCTTCGATGGTGCCGGGTTCGGCCGAGCGGATCTCCAGGTTCGAGAGCCGGTCGAGACGCTCCTGTTCCGTGGCGATCATCTCGTCGACCGACTTGCCATAGGCCTCCAGTTGTTCCAGCTCTGCCGTCAGCTGTGCCGATTCCGCGCCCAGCACCTGGCGTCGCTGAGCCAGCGTGGCGCTGGGGCCGTCGGTGGATGAGGCATAGACCTTGTTGCGCGCGGCCTCGCTCACGCTGACTGCGTTATCGAGCTCGGCCTTGGCCGCTGCCTTGGCATTGGTGAGCATCGACAGCTGGTAGCGCGAGGCATTGGTGTAGGCCTCGCTGACGGCCCCGGCCCACTGCATGCTCTGGTTGCGGTTGACCACTTCCTGCTGCTGGTCTTCCTGCGCCCTGGCCGATGCCAGGCGCGCCTCCAGGGCGCGCACGCGCGCCCCGTGCTCGCGTTGCGCAGCGCTGTTGTAGCGTTGCAGGTCCTGCTCGGTGGCGGCCATCAGCCGGCGGTTGCTTTCCAGCCGCGCGCGGGCGGAGTCATGGCGCTGCTGGTTGTCGAGCTTCTTGCCGGTCAGGTCGACCAGCAGCGAACGGTCGATGTTCGGGTTCTGCACGACCATCAGCGCCTGGTTGGCCGAGAACGGCTGGCCCGCGGCCACCATCTGCTTCATCACGATGCCTTCCACGGGAGAAGTCACCAGGCTGACCGGGCTGTTCACCACGGCCCGCTCCGACGAGCGCGTAAACACATTTGGAAACATGATTGTCAGCACGGCCCAGATGATGAACAGCACCACGCCGTAGCCCGCCATGCGCGGCACGATGTGCCAGAGCGGCACGGTAACGGGCTGCGGGCGTTGCACCAGGCCGTCGCCGTGGGGCTGGCGCAGCGGAGCCGGGGTCAGCGGGTGTTGTCTGGGTGGCGGATTATTGCGCTGGTCGGCCATGGTGTTGTTCTCCGGCAAGCAAAGTCAAAAAGCGTCCCCGCCGGCATGCACAGGGTGCATGCCGGATGAGCGAAATTCCAGGCAAGCGGGTAGCGTCGCGCAAGGGCTGTCGCGCGGTGCCCGGCTTGCATGTCCCCAATTCAGCTTGTTGTCTGCAGCGCG
Organism: Cupriavidus sp. FW306-01-F10A; assembly: GCF_058782785.1. Classification (NCBI taxonomy): domain Bacteria; kingdom Pseudomonadati; phylum Pseudomonadota; class Betaproteobacteria; order Burkholderiales; family Burkholderiaceae; genus Cupriavidus; species Cupriavidus sp. FW306-01-F10A. The sequence continues at coordinate 180,580 of NZ_JBYSYA010000012.1, read as the reverse complement.
CTCGATGTGGCCAGGCCGTATCGGTGCGCCTTGCAATCGGGCCGACAAGCGGCCCGTGGATTTGCCCGGCTTCATCCGGGCAGAGTTGAACAATGGCCAGTCAATGGCCAAGAAGTGGCAGCCCGCTGACGCAAAGATTCATGCACTCAGGCCGCCGTGTGTGAGTTAAAGGCTAGTCAGTTGCCCCGTCCCTTGCTGTAAAAATGTGTAAGGGGAGGCTGTAGCACTGCTTAACACGGCAGTAACATGGCATGCGACGAACGACGAATGGAGCACAAATTGACGGGGCTTTGACGCAGGTGAAGAAATTGAATCCGGCAGCGATGGCAGTTGGCGCGCGCTGCGGTGACGCGGCTAATCGTCGGCGGCAAGTGGCGGCGCGATGTGCTCCAGCGGCCGCCGCTCGGCGTCGATGCCGAAGCGCAGTGCCAGCAGCCCGGCGACGATCACCAGCACCGCGCCGAAGCCGTAGCCTGCCGCCACGGCTTCGCGGCTGCCGCTTTCAATCAGCGCGCCCAGCAGCACTGGCGCGATAAAGCCGCCGGTGCCGGTGCCCACGGCATAGAACACCGAGATCGCCAGCGCGCGCATTTCCAGCGGGAAGACTTCGCTGGCGGTCAGGTAGGCGGAGCTGGCCGCGGCCGAGGCCAGGAAGAATACCGCCGACCAGCACAGCGCCTGGCCGCGCGCATCGAGCCAGCCTTCAACGAAGGCCCAGCCGGTCAGTGCCAGCCCGATGCCGGACAGTACATAGGTGGCGGCAATCATGCGCCGGCGCCCGATGTGGTCGAACAGCGGGCCAAGCAGCAGCGGCCCCAGGGCGTTGCCCAGCGCAAAGGGGAAGATATACATTGCCACGCGCGCTTCCGGCACGGCATAGAAGCGTGTCAGCACCAGCGCATAAGTGAAGAAGATCGCGTTGTAGAAAAAGGCCTGCGCCACCATCAGCGCCAGCGTGATCATGCTGCGGCGGCGGAAGCGCCGCAACAGCAGGCGCATGACTTCGCCCACGCCCGGCGCGGCGCGCCGGCGCATCGCCACCGCGACGCAATCGGGTGCCACCGGCGGCAGCGGGCCGTGGCGGGCGCGCACCTCGGCCTCGATCGCGGCGATCACGCGCTCGGCCTCTTCCAGCCGGCCGTGGGTGGCAAGCCAGCGCGGGCTTTCCGGCACATGCTTGCGCACCAGCACGATGGCCACGGCCAGTACAGCGCCCAGCGCGAAGCAGACGCGCCAGCCCCAGACCGGGCCGAACACGCGCGCATCGAGCAGCACCAGGCTCAACCCGGCGCCGAGTGCCGCGCCCAGCCAGAAGCTGCCGTTGATGGCCAGGTTGACGCGCCCGCGCACGCGCGCCGGGATCAGTTCGTCGATGGCGGAATTGATGGCCGCGTATTCGCCGCCGATGCCAAGGCCGGTGAAGAAGCGGCAGGCCGCAAAGAAGGCAAAGCCGGGTGAGAACGCGGTGGCCAGCGTCGCCACCATGTAGACCGCGAGCGTGGCCAGGAACAGCCGCTTGCGCCCGAGCCGGTCGGCCATGCGCCCGAACACCAGCGCCCCCAGCACCGCGCCGGCGATATAGAGCGAGCCCGACCAGCCCACCTGCGTCGCGGTCAGGCCCAGCGTATCGGGGCGCTCCAGCACGGCGCCGACCGAGCCCACCAGCGTGACTTCCAGGCCATCGAGGACCCAGGCAACGCCCAGCGCAATCGCCACGCGCCAGTGCCAGCGCGACCATGGCAGGCGGTCCAGCCGCCCCGGAATGTCGGTGCGGAATGCGGTGTCGACGGGAAGGCTGGCGAGGGCGGTATCGGTTGGCATTGCCAACCAGTATAGGAAACGGGGGCAAACGGGTGCCGCAGCGTTCAGCGGTACAGCACCGTGGGCAGCCAGAGGCCGATGCCGGGGAAGACGTAGAGCAGCACCAGCGCAATCAGCTGGATGCCCATGAACGGCAGCATGCCCAGGAAGATCTGGTTCAGCGTGACATGCGGCGGCGCCACGCCCTTCAGGTAGAACGCGGCCATGGCCACCGGCGGCGACAGGAAGGCGGTCTGCAGGTTCAGCGCCACCAGCAGCCCGAAGAACAGCGGGTCGATGCCGAAGTTGTCCAGCAGCGGGATAAAGATCGGCATGAAGATGATGATGATCTCGGTCCATTCCAGCGGCCAGCCGAGCAGGAAGATGATCAGCTGCGCCAGGATCATGAACTGCACCGGCGACAGGTTCAGCGACAGCACCCATTGCTCGACCAGCGCCTGTCCGCCCAGCAGCGCGAACGCCGCAGAGAAGATCGACGAGCCCACGAACAGCCAACACACCATGGCGCTGGTCTTGGCCGTCAGCAGCACCGATTCCTTGACCACGCGGAAGTTCAGCTGCCGGTACGCTGCCGCCAGCAGCGCGCCGCCGAGCGAGCCCACCGCCGCGGCTTCGGTCGGCGTGGCCAGCCCGAACACGATCGAGCCCAGCACCGCCAGGATCAGCAGCGCCAGCGGGAAGAACGACGACAGCAGCATCTTGAAGATTTCCAGCCGCGCGAAGCTGAAGCGCCAGTAGAAGTACACCAGCACCGCCGCCACGGCCGCCAGCGTGATCCAGAACCAGCGGGGCGCAGATACCGCAGCTGCCGCCGGCACTGGCGCTGGCTGCGCCCCGGCTTGCGCTGCGGTCGTGGGTGCAGGAGTGGTAGCGGCGGGAGCGGCCGGCGCTGCGGGCGCAGCTTCCACTGGCGGCGCCTGCAGGTCGTCGAGTGATGCGCTGCTTTCCTCGGCGCCTCCCATCGACAGCGGTGCCTCCACCGCGACGCTGGCGGCGGGCGCGGTGACCGCGCTGTATATCGTTCCCATCACCAACACCACGGCGATCGCCGGCAGCAGCACGATGCCCAGCTGGCGCGCGAACACTGCCGTCGGCAGGTCGGCATTGCGCGGGCCCTTGAGCGCGCGCATCAGGCCGGCACCGAGCGCAGGCAAGGCATGGGTGGCGCCGCCGGCTTCCAGCGTGCGCGCCACCGGCGGCAGCGGCACCACCCGCTCGGCTTCCGGCAGCGGCGGCGCGAGCGCGGGCTTGAGCTTGGCCAGGATCAGGATGTAGAGGATATAGAGCCCGGTCAGCATCAGGCCCGGGAAGAACGCGCCCGCATAGAGCTGCACCACCGACACGCCCGCGGTGGCGCCGTAGACGATCAGCAGCACCGACGGCGGGATCAGGATGCCCAGGCAACCGCCCGCGGTGACCGCGCCGGCCGACAGCGAGGTGTTGTAACCCGCGCGCAGCATGGCGGGGAAGGCGAGCAGGCCCATCAGCGTGACCACGGCGCCGACGATGCCGGTGGCGGTCGCGAAGATCGCGCAGGTCACCAGCGTGGCCACCGCGAGCGAGCCGGGAATCCACGCCAGCGCAAGGTGCAGGCTGCGGAAGAGCTTTTCGATCAGGTTGGAGCGCTCGACCAGGTAGCCCATGAACACGAACAACGGGATCGAGATCAGCACGTCGTTGGTCATGACCGCATAGGCCCGCTGCACCATCAGGTCCAGCGTCTGCTGCACCGCGATCGAGGGGTCGGCGTGGCGGTAGGCCAGCCAGGAGAACAGCACGCCCATGCCCATCAGCGTGAACGCGGTGGGGAAGCCCAGCATGATCGCCACCACGATCAGCGCCAGCATCAGCAGGCCGAGATGCCCGTTGGTCCAGTCCGCCGGCGCGGGCATGAACCACGCCACGGCGCCGACGATCAGCACCATCAGGGAAACGCCGAACCACAGTTCCTTCCTCATCGGCCGGCTCCAGGCTGGTCGTCGCGCGGCGGCGGTGACTCGGCCAGCTCAGCGGTAGGGGTGCCTTGCACCATCTCCTTGAGCTGCTCGACATCGACTTCCTCGACATCGCCTTCGCGCAGCGGCCAGCTGCCGTTCGCCAGGCACAGGATGCAGCGGATGGTCTCGGCCACGCCTTGCAGCAAAAGCAGCGCGCCGGCCACGGGAATCACTGCCTTGAACGGATAGATCGGCGGGCCGTCGGCGGCGATGGAAGAGTGTTCGTCCTGTGCCAGCGAGACCTCGAAGAAATCGATGCCGGCCCAGGCCAACGCAATCACCCCGGGGAAGAAGAAGGCCAGGTAGAGCACCAGGTCGATTGACGCCTGCATCCGCGGCGACAGGAAGCCGTAGAGGATGTCGCCGCGCACGTGGCCGCGCTTGGCCAGGGTATAGGCGCCGGCCAGCATGAACAGCGTTCCGTACAGCATATTGCTGGCGTCGAACACCCAGGCGTGCGGCGTGCCCAGGACATAGCGCGAGAACACCTCGTAGCTGATCATCAGCGTGAGCCCGATGATCAGCCACGCGCCGGCCTGGCCGACGAAGGTGCTGATGCGGTCGATGCCAAGCAGCAGGCGTTGCACGGTTTGGCCCCCGGAGTGGCGCGGCTCAGGTGCGTTTGGAGAAGTAGTGGCTCGTTGCCAGCCGGAAATCGACGTTAGTGTCGTTCTGCCAGCGCGTGGCGCGCTCGGCGAAGGCCTTCATCGAATCATTGACCTTCTTGAACATCGGGTTTTCTTTTTCCTTGCGCGCCACGATCTCATCCCATACCTTCAACTGCGCCTGCAGCACCGAGTTGGGGGTCGCGTAGAACTTCACGCCTTGCTTCTGCAGCGCCTGGTAGTCCTTGGAATAGCGGTCGATCGCCTTGATCGACATATCCGCGGACGCCGCCTCCACCGCGTTGGCGATCAGCGCCTTGAGCTTGGCCGGCAGCGCGTCATAGCGCTTGCGGTTGAACAGGATCTCGAACTGCTCCGAGGGCTGGTGGAAGCTGCGCAGCATGCAGACCTTGGACACGTCCTGGAAGCCCAGCGCGCGGTCGGAGCTGGCGTTGTTGAACTCGGCCGCATCGAGCAGCCCGCGGTCCAGCGCCGGCACGATCTCCGCGCCCGGCAGCGCATTCACCGCGGCGCCCAGGCCGGTGAAGATGTCGATCGACAGCCCGACCGTGCGGAACTTCAGCCCCTTGAAGTCTTCCGGCTTGGTGATGGGCTTTTTGAACCAGCCCAGCGGCTGGGTCGGCATCGGGCCATACAGGAACGACACCACGTCCAGGTTGAGGCTGCGGTAGATCTCCTGCTGCAGCTCCTTGCCGCCGCCGTACTTGTGCCAGGCCAGCAGCATGTTCGGGTCCATGCCCCAGGCCGGGCCCGAGCCCCACAGCGCCAGCGCCGAGTTCTTGCCATACCAGTACGCGATCACGCCATGGCCGCCGTCCAGCGTGCCCTTGCTGACCGCGTCGATCAGGTCGAAGGCCTTGACCACCGCGCCCGCGGGCAGCAGCTCGATCTTCAGGTCGCCGCCCGACATATTGTTTACCTTGGTGACGAAGTCGCCGGCGAACTCATGGAAGATGTCCTTGGTGGGCCAGGTGCTCTGCCAGCGCATCGTGACCGGGCCTTGCGCCTTGACGATGGCCGGGAAGCCCATTGCCGCGGCGCCCGCGGCCGCACCGGCGGCCCCCCCAAGGAAGCCGCGCCGGGAAACGCCTGGCTTGGTTTCCGCTTCAGGTTTTGCTGCGCCTGCTTTCCTTGTCCTGGATGCCATGACCGCCTCCATTTGCTATGTGTTGGATTACCCGCGAGCGCCGGCCATGGGGGCCGAGACAACTCGCCACTGACGCGAACATCGGAAAAGTCGGGAAATCTGGAGCATGCCGGGCCAGTGGCCGCGCGGCAGGGGCGGGCGTGCAGGTGGCCCGTGATTCCCTTCATGGTAGGAAAGGGACAGGGAACCACAATCTAGGGATTACCCGCGCGGTGGGGGCCCGCGCACTTTGGCGGGGCCGGCCGATGCCGCGGACCTGGGGCTGGGCGCTCAGGTGCGGGCGATGCCGACCGTGAACTCGGCCTCCAGCAGCCCCGCTGTATCGGCAGCCTGGCGCACGCGCATCTGGTTCGGGTGCGACCCCGCGATCGGGTCCTGCGTGGTGGCGCGAGACGGCACGCCGCGCGCGCGGTAGGCCGGGTGGCTGCCCAGCACCTCGCGGTTCAGGGTATCGCTGAAGTACAGCTGGCTGGTCAGGGCTTCCGACCGCCCCAGCAGCACCTTGAAGTGGATATGGATGGCGCGTGGCGCGTACCAGCCGGGATAGATCGACGTGAACGTGGCCACGCCGTCCTGGCTGGTAGGCTGGACGCCACGCAGGAAACGCGCCTGGCGGTTGCCGCGGCCCTCGCCGCTGTAGTTGCCGTCGGCATCGCAGTGCCAGATGCTGACCAGCGCACCCGGCACCGGCCCGCAGCCGCGCCCGGCATCCACCACCCGGATGCGCAGCCGCAAGGGCTGGCCGGGCCGGTCGTCGCGGATGTCGGTGCGCACCAGGGCATCGTCAAGGTAGAAGGGGCCTTCGGTGGCGGCGGGCGTCAGCAGGCAGGCGGCAGGAGTGGCTGCTGCCGCCCCGGGCGCAATGCCGGCAGCGGCAAGCAGGCCGCCCAACTCATGCAGGAAGCGGCGGCGCGCCGCGTCGGTGGCTGCCGCGCTATCGGCGCCAATTGCCGGGCGCACTGTCATGGTGGGCTCCGAGGTGATCCGCGTGCGCCTTGCGGCGCGTGGTGCTGCCGCGCTGGCGCCGGGACGTCAGCGTCCCATCGCCTTGAGCATCGAGTAGCCGTGGCTGGTGATGCGCGGCTCCTGCCGGCGGCCGTGCAGGATCTCAAGTTGTACGAGTTGCTTTTCGACCAGTGCCTTCAGGTCGATGGGGTCGATCTGGCGGGAATCGCTGGAATCGAGGGAATCGGGGCCGTCGCTCAGCAATAGCAGCGTGGCAAGTTCATGCGGGCTCAGCACGTTCGTCTCCTTGGCTAGAGGGGGGCGTTTGCTGGGAGTCTGCGCGGCGCAGCAGCGCCAGGCGCGGGAAGATTGTCAAGAAGCCCTGGAGACGATGCGGCACATGCCGCCCATGCGTGCTGCGCCGCGGTGAAATGCTGCGGCGCGGCATCCTGTCTCCGGCGACTAACTGGTTTGACGAGGCCGGCAGCACGCGGTTCCGTGCAACCGCTCGACGGTTACATGTGACCGGGCGTCGCACCGCCGTCATCGTCATCCGTCGTTCATTATCAGCCTGTCACGATGACAATGTGATGGCCATGCCGATACTGTGGAATTGGGCGGCAGCCTACCGCCCTTGCACCGCTTGCGCCGCATCGCGGCGTCTATCGGCCCTGCTGCTCGCGCCACGCCTCGTACAGGTCGATGCCCTCGTCACGCGCCGGCACGTAGGCCAGCGTCATCTCCCGTTGCTCCAGCGGCCGGGCCAGCTCGATATAGCCGCGCTCCGCGGACAGGTCATAGGGTTCGCCGTCTTCATTGGAGTAGGCGTAGTAGACCGCCTTCACGCCGGCCAGGTACATTGCCGACAGGCACATCGAGCAGGGGTAGCCGCTGGCGTACACCGTGCAGCCGCTCAGGTCCGGCTTGCCCAGCGCCCGGCTGGCGGCGCGCACGGCCTGCATTTCGGCGTGTGCGCTCGGGTCGCAGGTGGCGTCTACCTCGTTCACCGCGCGGGCCAGCACCTCGCCGTCCCTGACGACCACGGCGCCAAAGGGCCAGGTATTGCGTTCGCGCACGTTCCCCATGGCGAGGCGGATGGAATCAAGCAGATAGGCTTCTGTCGTGGACACGCGTTGTCTCCGTTGAGGCCTGGCCCGTGCAGGCGGACGATGGTTCGGGCCTCGGGACTATAGGCCAGCGTGCGCCGGCATGGTGGCGTGGGCTGTTATAGGGCGTATTTGGGCCGCGCGCGAGCCGCGCCGGTTATTGGCGATGGCACTGGCGCGCATTCGAATCCTTAACTTCGCGTGGCGTGGCCCGCATGACAGAATGCGCCAGACCGCATCGATACCCCCATACCACTCACACCCGACGCATCCGCACGGAGGAAAGAACATGCTGGCGGCGCGCCTGTCCATCTGCCTTGCCCTGGTCATTGCCATGCTGACATCCATCCCAGCCGTCGCCGGCGGCCCGCCCGAACAACAGCTGCGCGAGGCCGCGGCCAGCGGCAACGCCGCGCAGGTCACCGCACTGCTAGGCCAGGGCGCCAGCATCGATGACCGCGATGCGCAGGGACGCACGGCGCTGCTGCTGGCCACGCACCACAACCGCGTGCAGGCGGCCAGGGTCCTGATCGATGCCGGCGCCGACGTGAACGCGAAAGATGCCATCCACGACAGCCCCTACCTGTACGCCGGCGCGCGCGGCTACAACGAGATCCTGCGCCTGACGCTGGCCCACGGCGCGGACCTGCGCAGCACCAACCGCTACGGCGGCACCGCGCTGATTCCCGCCGCCGAGCGCGGCCATGTCGAGACCGTGCGCACGCTGATCGCGGCCGGCGTGGCGGTGAATCATGTCAACAAGCTCAAGTGGACCGCCTTGCTGGAGGCCATCATCCTTGGCAACGGCGGGCAGGCCCATACCGAGATCGTGCGCCTGCTGGTCAAGGCGGGCGCCGACGTGAACCTGGCCGACGGCGACGGCGTCTCGCCGCTGCAGCATGCGCGCCAGCGCGGCTATACGCAGATCGAGCAGATTCTGAGCGCCGCCGGCGCACGCTGAACCTTGCGCCGCAAGGCGGCTCGCTCTCGCCTGCCTCATATATACTGTCAGTGTGCATACAAAATGGTGAGAGCGATGTCTGCGAGAGCGAAACGCAACGCAACGAGCGGCAGTCATGAGGTGGCGGATGCCGTGCCGGAAGCCGATCCGGCAAAGGAGTTGCTCTGGGCCCGCCCGGGGTTCCTGGTGCGGCGCTTGCACCAGATCCACGTCGCGATGTTCTTCGAGGAGTGCAAGTCGCCCAATATCACGCCCGTGCAATATGCCATCCTGACGGTGCTGTCGGTGCTGCCGGGATTGGACCAGACTTCGCTCGGGCAGGAGGTCGGCCTGGACCGGACCACGACCGCCGACGTCGTGCGCCGGCTCGAGGAGCGCGGGCTGGTAGAGCGCCGCGACAACCCCGCCGACCGGCGCACCCGCCATGTCCACCTGACGCGGGAAGGCAAGAGCGTGGTCACGGCGCTGCGTGGCGACATGGCGCGTGCGCAGGAGCGCATGCTGGCGCCGCTGAAGCCCGCCCAGCGCGAAGTGTTCATGGACCTGCTGGCGACGCTGGTGGAAGCCAACAACCAGTACAGCCGCACCGTGCTGCGCAGCATGTAGGCCCGACGGCGGGCGCAAGGCCCGCCGCGCCCACGCGCTAGACCGGGTAGACCAGGTCGTTGGCGATGATGGTGGTGTCGTAGACAACCTGCCGCTCGCGCAGCAGCAGCCTGCCACCCTGGCGGCGGAAGCGGTCGTAGTAGGTCCCCGCCAGGTGGATCGTGGTGGGGCCCTCCACCAGCGTCTGCAGCAGCATGTAGTTGGCCTGTGCCACGATATCGCCGTCCGCGGTTTCGTCGCTGACACGCGTGTTGGTCACCAGGTGCAGGTTGTAGCGCGGCGCGAACATCTGGGTATTGGCAATCGCAGCGGCGCGGTCGCGCATCATGCCCACCCCTTCGGCGTAGACCAGCCCCACCGGCAGGTTGCGCTCGGCATTCTCGCGCGCGGTGATCCGGTAGAGCGCGTCCTCGGTGAAGAAGCGGGGCCATTGCTCGACCAGGCCGGCGTCGAGCACCGCGCAGTATTCCGCGTGGAAGGCCTCGATCTCCAGCCGCAGTTCAATGGCGCGCGCGGTGCCGAGGGCGCTCTCGCGATAGAGGGAATAGTTCATCGGTTTCATGTTCTGGGGAATCCCGTTAGCCGCCGTTCAGAATCCCATCACGCCGCGGTAGTACTGGTACATCGCACGGATGGCGGATTCGGAGATCAGGGAGTTGGAGGTGCCGACCTGGTCCGGATCCAGCTTGAGCACATTGAGGTCGCTGCTGGAGCGGCGCACGCCTTCCTGCACGAACTTCATCGCCTCGTTGTCCTCCAGACCCAGGAAGCCTGCGGGGCCCATCAGGTTGCCCTGGCGCAGGCGGTGTTGCGTCATCTCCTCGGTATCGTCCTCGTAGCCGAACATGGTCCACAGCATCAGCATGCTGTCCGGCCCGTTGGGCACGATCTGGCGCACGCCGAGGGTGTTCATTTCGCGCTGCACGATCAGGTTCGGCCAGATCGTCTGCATCGTCACCGACCACGGCGAATCGAACTCTTTCACATACTCCAGGAAGCGTTCGTCCTCCAGGCGCATGCCTTCATGGTATGAGCGCATCTCCTTCTTGTTCTCGTCGCTGACCGCCGCGTACTTGTCCTCCTTTTTCGCCGACGCCATGGTGCCGTGCCGCCCGTGCACAGGATCGGCGATCATGGCGCTTTCATTGCCCGCCACCAGCAGTCCGAACACCACCAGGAAGGAGTGCAGCAACGTGGCGTGGTACGGGTCCTTGAGGTTCTCGTGGTACATCTTCCAGTTGCACGGGAGTTCGTTCTTGTAGTACCCGAGCACCTTGAGCGGCTTGCCGTTGAAGACGATGTCGAAGTCCTTGAGGATCTCCGGCGTCAGGTAGTCTTCCAGGCTTTCCATGTCCGCCGCGTACGAGGCGAAGACTACGCCGTTGCGCGTGGCCACATTCAGCTTGACCAGGCCGTGGTCCTCGTTGCGGAAGTCCCTGGGCATGCCGCCCGCGCGATTAACGCCGCGCTTGAACGGAACGCCCTGCAGGTTGCCCTTGAGGTCGTAGGACCACTGGTGATAGGGGCAGACGAATTCCTTCGCATTGCCCTGGCTGTGGCGGCAGAATTCGGCGCCGCGGTGCGCGCAGCGATTTTCGAAGACGTTGACCGAGCCGTCTTCGGCGCGCGACACCACCACCGGCGTCGCGCCGACATAGGAGCGCTTGTAGTCGCCGGCGTTGGGGATTTCCGCTTCGAGCGCGACGTAGTTCCAGGAGCGTCCGCGAAAGATCTTCTGCAGCTCGAGGTCATGCACCTCCTTGCTGGTGTAGACCCAGTCCGGGATGTAGTGCAGGCTGTCTTCGGGCCAACGGCAGTCGGCCAGGCCGGCGTCTTTCTTGCCCAGCGTGTGCTGGATCACCGCTTGTGTCTGGTACATGTGGGAGTCCTTTCAGAGTGTAGTGGGGCTGGCCGCTGCCGTCGGGAGCTCGCGCACCAGCTGTCGCAGCGGCAAGGCGTCGTCGCACAGCCGTGGCAGCAGGTCTTCGACGGCATGGCCGAAGAGCGCGCGCAGCGGCCGCAGGTCGCCGCCGGCATTGATGGCGATGGCGTGGCTGAGCCGGCCGTGCCGGGTGCCGAGCAGCATGAACCTGGGGCAGGGCGCGTCGCTGGCGGCGATGCCGCGCCAGGCATAGCGGGTATCGGGAGTGGCCGCGCCGAGCATCTGCACGTTGCAGCCGAACTGGTCGGTCCAGAACCACGGCATCGCCGCGGGTTCGGCCTGCACGCCCAGCATGGCCGCGGCGGCGATGCGCGCCTGCTCGTTGGCGCTTTGCCAGGATTCCAGCCGCATGTGGGCGCCGAACCGGGGCTGGTACTGGCTGCAGCAGTCGCCCGCGGCATAGATGCCGGCCGCGCTGGTGCGGCCCTGCTGGTCGACCTGGATGCCGCCGTTGGCTGGGTCCAGCGCCAGGCCGGCGGCGGCGCCGAGCGCAACCTCGGGCGTCAGCCCGATCGCGACCACCACCAGCGGCGCCTGCAACGCCGCGCCGTCCGCAAGCCTGACCTGCACGCCATCGGCCCGCGGCACCAGGGCCGCGATGCCGCAGCCGAGCCGCAGCTCGACGCCTTGCGCAAGCACGCGCTGCGCCAGCCAGCTGCCAAGCTCAGGCGGCAGCGCGCGGCCGAGCAGCCGGTCGGCGCTTTCGATCAGCGTGAGCCGGAGGCCGAGTCCGGCCGCGGTCGAGGCCGTCTCCAGGCCAAGGAAGCCGCCGCCGATCACGATCACCTCACGCGCGCGCTGCGTGGCGTCACGCAGGCGGGCGGCGTCGTCGAGCGTGCGCAGGTAGTGCACGTGGGGCGTGCCCGGGGGAAGCGTAGGCAGGACGCGCGCATTGCCGCCTGTGGCGAGCAGGCAGGCGGCGTAGCGAATGGCCTCGCCGTCGGCGCAGTGCGCCACGCTGTGCGCGGGGTCCAGCGCGGTGACCGTGGTGCCAAGCCGCAGCTCGATCTCCTGCCCGGCATAGAAGCCGGCGGGGTGCACGCCGATCTTGCCGTCCTGCGCGGCATCGGCGAGCACGGACTTGGACAGCGGCGGGCGTTCGTACGGTGCATGGCGCTCGCCGCCGGCCATGACGATGCGGCCACGATGGCCGAGCCTGCGCAGTTCGGCAGCGGCCATCGCGCCTGCCTGGCCGGCGCCGACAATCAGGATGGGCGTATCTTGTGGCATGCTCGGCTCCTTCAAAGCTCGACCCACACCCGGCTGTCTTCGAACTTGACCGGGTAGGTGCGGATGTCGCTGGTGGCAGGCGCGCACATCGCCTTGCCGGAGCGGATGTCGAAGCGGGCCTGGTGCAGCGGGCACTCGATGCAGCCGTCTTCCAGGTAGCCGTCGGACAGCAGCGCGTACTGGTGCGTGCAGACGTTGTCGGTGACGAAGTACTGGTCGTCGCTGCGATAGACGGCGAGCTGGCGGTCCCCCAGCGTGAGCGGCATTACCTCGTCGTTCTGCAGGCCGTTGGCGGCGTCGATTTCAATCCATGCCATGGCGATCTCCGTGAATTTGATTTGTCAGTATGCTGAATATATAAGATCAGTGTACTGATGTTTCTTGCTCGCAGTATTCTGGTTAACCCTGGGCCGGGTTGGCCGCGCCGGATCGTGCTGACCCCACCGCGGGCGCGCCGGCCTGCAGCGACGGGCGGGCCTGCCAGCGCGCCAGGATCTCGCCCATGATGCCGCGGCGGAACGTCAGCACGCACACCACGAAGATCAGCCCCGTCACCATGCTGACCGATTCGCCCAGCGTTTCGAACCAGCCGATGCCGGTCATGGCCGCGAGCGCATTGCCGGCGTCGCCCAGCTTGTTTTCCAGCGCCACGATCACCAGGGCGCCGACCAGCGGGCCCGACAACGTGCCCATGCCGCCGACCAGGGTCATCAGGATGACCGTGCCCGACATCATCCAGTGCACGTCGGTGAGCGTGGCAAAGCCCAGCACCAGGGTCTTGAGCGCGCCCGCCAGCCCGGCCAGCGCCGACGACAGCACGAACGCCAGCAGCTTGAAGCGGTCCGCGTCATAGCCCAGCGAGATGGCACGCGGCTCGTTCTCCTTGATCGCGCGCAGGATCTGCCCGAACGGCGAGTTGACGATGCGCATGATGCCGAGAAAGGCCGCTGCGGTGATCAGCAGCACGACGTAGTACATGGTGTGGTCCGACGCCAGCGGCAGCACGCCGAACAGGTCGCCCCGCGGCACCGCCTGGAGGCCGTCTTCGCCACCGGTCGCGGGCGTCTGCAGGCAGAAGAAATAGAACATCTGCGCCAGCGCCAGCGTGATCATGGCGAAGTAGATGCCCTGCCTGCGTATTGCCAGTGCACCAAACACCAGGCCGAGCAGGGCACCGAAGGCGGTGCCTGCGAGCAGGCCCAGCTCCGGCGTCAGCTGCAGGAACTTCATCGCATAGCCGCAGGCATAGGCGGCGCCGCCGAAGAAGGCCGCGTGGCCGAACGACACCAGGCCGGTGTAGCCCAGCAGCAGGTTGAAGGCGCAGGCAAAGAGCGCGAAGCACAGCAGCTTCATCACCAGCACCGGGTAGGCGCCCAGCCAGGGCGCAAGCAGCAGGACCGCCAGCAGCAGTCCGTAGGCGAAGGTTGCACGCTTTCCGCTTGCCATCATTTTTCCTTTCCAAAGAGCCCGGCGGGGCGCACCAGCAGCACGCACACCATGGCGACGAAGACCACCGTCGCGGAGGCTTCGGGGTAGTAGACCTTGGTGATGCCCTCGAAGACACCCAAACCAAGTCCGGTGAAGATCGAGCCAAGGATCGAACCCATGCCGCCGATCACCACCACGGCGAAGACCGTGATGATCAGGTTCTGGCCCATCAGCGGCGAGACCTGCATCACCGGCGCGGCCAGCACGCCCGCCAGCGCGGCCAGGCCCACGCCGAACGCGTAGGTCAGCGTCACCAGCAGCGGCACATTGACGCCGAAGGCCTCGACCATGCGCGGATTCTCGGTGCCGGCGCGCAGATAGGCGCCCAGCCGCGTCTTCTCGATCATGAACCAGGTGGCAAAGCACACCGCCAGCGACGCCAGCACCACCCATGCACGGTAGTTGGGCAGCACCATGAAGCCCAGCTGGCTCACGCCAGACAAGGCTTCCGGCGTGGGGTAGGGCAGGCCTGAGACGCCGTAGACCGAGCGCAGCGCGCCTTCGATCAGCAGGCAGATGCCCAGCGTCAGCAGCAGCCCGTACAGGTGGTCGAAGCGGTAGAGGTGGCGCAGCATGGTGCGCTCAAGCACCACGCCGAGGGTCCCGGCCAGCACCGGTGCCAGCACCAGCATCAGCCAGTAGTTGAGCCCGAGGTAGTTCAGGCCCATCCAGGCCAGCACCGCGCCAAGCATGAACAGCGCGCCGTGCGCAAAGTTGATCACGTTGAGCAGGCCGAAGATCACGGCCAGCCCCAGGCTCAGGATCGCGTAGAACGAGCCGTTGACCAGTCCCAGCAGCAACTGGCTCAGCAGCGCGGGCAGGGGCACTCCAAACAATTCCATGAAAAGTCTCCTTAAACGCCCAGCAAGGCGCTGAGCGTGGGCATCTTTCGTTCGAGCTCATCGGCGCCGAACGCCTCGACGATGCGGCCGTGCTCCATCACGAAGAAGCGGTCCGCCAGCGGCGCGGCAAAACGGAAGTTCTGCTCCACCATGACGATGGTGTAGCCGCGGCTGCGCAGCATGGCGATCATCTTCGCCAGCTTTTGCACGATCACGGGCGCCAGGCCTTCCGAGATCTCGTCGAGCAGCAGCACGCTGGCGCCAGTGCGCAGGATGCGGGCCACCGCCAGCATCTGCTGCTCGCCGCCCGACATGCGCGTGCCCTGGCTCTTGCGCCGCTCGTGCAGGTTGGGGAACATCTCGTAGATCTCGCCCAGCGTCATGGGCTCGCGCAGTCCGACCGCGCCCGGGGTGCAGGCGAATTGCGGCGGCAGCAGCAGGTTCTCCTCGCAGGACAGGCTGGCGAAGATGGCGCGCTCTTCCGGGCAGTAGCCCAGGCCCAGCGGCGCGATGCGGTGCGTCTTCATGTCGATGGTTTCCTGGCCGTGCACGCGCACCGAACCCTTGCGCATGCCGACCAGGCCCATGATGGCCCGCAGCGTGGTGGTGCGTCCGGCGCCGTTGCGGCCGAGCAGCGTCACCACCTCGCCCGGGTTGACGGTCAGGTCCACGCCGTGAAGGATGTGCGACTCGCCGTACCAGGCGTGCAGGCCGCGGAGTTCGAGGGCAGGGGAGGCCGTCCTGGTCATGATGCCTCCGCGTTCAGCGCCGCCGCGGCTGCGGGGCGGTCTTCGGGTTCGTCGGTGGTTCCCATATAGGCTTCCCTTACCTGCGGATTGCGTGAGATCTCGTCATAGGTCCCTTCTGCCAGCACCGCGCCGCGCTGCAGCACCGTGATGCGGTCCACGATGGACGACACCACGCTCATGTTGTGCTCCACCATCAGCACTGTCCGCCCCGCCGAAACGCGCTTGATCAGGGCGGTGACGGTCTCCACGTCTTCATGGCCCATGCCTTGTGTCGGTTCGTCCAGCAGCATCAGTTCCGGGTCGGTCGCGAGCGTGGTGGCAAGCTCCAGCGCGCGCTTGCGCCCATAGGCCAGCTCCGCCGTGCCCAGGTGCGCGAAGCCGGCCAGGCCGACCGCATCCAGCAGTTCCATGGCGCGGCTGTCCAGCCGCGACAGGGAGCGCCTGCCGCGCCAGAAATGCCACGAGGTTCCCAACCTGCGCTGCAGCGCGATGCGCACGTTCTCCAGCACCGTCAGTTGCGGAAATACCGCCGAGATCTGGAACGAGCGGATCACCCCCATGCGGGCGATCTGGGCCGGCCGCAGCGCGGTGATGTCGGTGCCGTTGAAGTGGATCGAGCCGGACGAGGGCGCATGGAACTTCGTCAGCAGGTTGAAGCAGGTGGTCTTGCCGGCGCCGTTGGGGCCGATCAGCGCATGGATCGAGCCCCGCCGCACGGACAGGCTGACATCGCTGACTGCGGTAAAGCCCTTGAAGGCCTTGGTCAGTCTCTGCGTCTGCAGGATTACATCAGTGTCAGGCATGGCGCGCTCACTTCTTCACCAGGGGGCATTCGCTGGCGGACAGCGGCCGGAAGGCTTCGTCGCCGGGGATCGTGCCGACGTACCTGACCAGGTCCCACGGGCCCTTGGACTCGGCCGGGGTCTTGGCCTGGGCCAGGTACATGTCATGCACCATGCGGCCGTCGACACGCACCTTGCCGTTGCGCACGAAGGCATCGTTGACGGGCAGCGCGCGCATCTTCTCCGCCACGGCCGGGCCTTCCACGGTCTTGGCGGCTTCCACCCCCTTCAGGTAATGCAGCACGCCTGAATAGACGCCGATCTGGCCATGCGTGGGATAGGCCTTGTGGCGCTTGTAGTAGCGCTCGACGAAGTCCTTCGACTTGCCATCCAGGTCGAGCTTGAACGGGTCGACATAGGTCAGCCCCTGCGCGGCGTTCAGGCCCAGGCTCTTGATATCGGTGATGAAGGTGGAGGGCGTGATCACCGTCTGGCCTGCCTTGATCAGGCCGAACTCGCCGGCTGCCTTGACCCCGTTGATCATGTCGTTGCCGGCATTGGCCAGCACCACCACCTTCGCCTTGGAAGCCGAGGCGGCCACCACCGGGCTGCTGAAATCGCTGGCGTTGAGCGGATGCCGGGTGGCACCCACGTTCTTGCCGCCGCCGGCGTCCACGGCCTTGCGGAAATCCGCCTCCAGCGACTGGCCGAAGGCGTAGTCCACGGTGATGTAGTACCAGCTGTTGCGGCCCTGTTCGATCATGCGCCGCACCAGCGGGTAAGACACCGAATACGTGTCCCAGGCCCAGTGGAAGCCGGTGGGCGAGCAGTTCTGGTTGGTCAGTGCCATGGCGCCGCCGGTCGAGACGATGTCGATCTTCCGCTTCTGCCGCGCCACCTCCTGCACCGCCAGCGCGGTCGACGAGTTGGGGAAGTCGATCACCATGTCGACGCCATCGGTATCGAACCAGCGGCGCGCCAGCGACGAGGCGATATCGGCCTTGTTCTGGTGATCGGCGGAAAGCACCGTCACGGGTTTGCCGAGGGCCTTGCCGCCGAACTCTTCCACCGCCATCTGCGCGGCAAGCACGGAGCCCTTGCCGGAGAGGTCGGCGTAGGAGCCGGACATGTCGGTGATGACGCCGATCTTCACGCCATTGGCGTCGGCCAGTGCGGGCGTGGCGGCGGCCAGGCCCAGCAGGGCGGAGGACGCAGCGAGGGTGCGGAGGATGCGAGAGGTGGACATCAGGGGCTCCAGGTTGTCTACGCGAAAGATTGGAATGGTTGCGATGGCTGCGTCGGCAGACCGCGGCGCCATCGCTGCGCCGCGGGTAGCGCGGATAAACTCAGTATGCTGAATAGTTGACCGGAAGAAAGGGCGGAGAGATCCGCCCTTCAGCTTCACCCGTAGTGCCGCTCAGGTAGCCAGGTCGCGGCCGCGCGTCTCCGGCACGAACAGCATGCCGATGACGAAGGCCAGGCCGGCGATGATCACCGGGTACCACAGGCCGAAGTAGACGTCGCCGCTGGCCACGTTCATGGCCGTGACCACGAAGGACAGCATGCCGCCGACCCAGCCCGCGCCGAGGTGGAAGGGCAGCGACAGCGAGGTGTAGCGCACCCGGGCCGGGAACAGTTCCACCATGAAGGCCGCCATCGGCCCGTACACCATCGCCAGGAACAGGATCGGGACCAGCAGCAGCACGAATACCATCGGCGTGTTGATCTTCGCGGGGTCCGCGCGCTCGGGCCAGCCGGCCGCCACCAGCGCGCTCTTGATGGCGTCGCGGTCAAAGCCCTGCAGCGTGCGATCCGCGATGCGTACTTCCGCCTGCGCCGGATTGCTGGCCGGCACGAAGGTGTAGCCCACGCCCAGGTCGGTCAGGTAGCCGCGGATCTTGTCGCAGGCGGACACCGGCTCGCCGAACAGGCGCGCCTTGCAGTCGCTGGCCGTCACCTGCACGGCGCCTTGCTGCTGGAACTGCTCGAGTGCCGGATTGGCATAGTGGGTCAGGCCCTTGAACACCGGCTGGATGCACACCGCCGCCAGCAGGCAGGCGGCCATCATGATGTACTTGCGGCCGATGCGGTCGGACAGCCAGCCGAACAGCAGGTAGCAGGGCGTGGCCACCACCAGCGCGATCCCGATCAGCATGTGGACTGTTTCGAGCGGCACGTGCAGCGTCTTGTTGAGGAAGAACATCGAGTAGAAGTGCCCGGTGCCGAAGATGGCGCCCAGGCCCGCCGCCACCACGAACAGCAGCAGCACGGACTTGAGGTTCTTCCAGTTGGTGAAACTCTCGCGGATCGGCGCCCTGGAGGTGGTGCTGGCAGCCTTCATCCGGGCAAAGACCGGCGATTCATGCAGCTTGCCGCGGATGTAGACCGAGATCACCAGCATCACCAGCGACACGATGAAGGGAATGCGCCAGCCCCAGTCACGGAACTCGGCCTCGGTCAGGAAGGTCTTGAGCAGGTAGACGACCAGCAACGAGGACAGCAGGCCCAGCGTTGCCGTGGTCTGCAGCGAACTGGTGTACAGCCCGCGCTTGTGCACGGGGGAGTGCTCGGCCACGTAGGTGACCGCGCCGCCGACCTCGCCGCCCAGCGCTAGGCCTTGCAGCAGCCGCAGCAACACCAGCAGCACCGTGGCGGTGATGCCGATCTGCTCATACGTGGGCAGCACGCCGACGCCGACGGTGGCAACACCCATCAGCAGGATGGTGACCAGGAAGGTGTACTTGCGCCCGATCAGGTCGCCCAGGCGGCCGAACAGCAACGCGCCCACCGGCCGTATCAGGAAGCCTGCGCCGAAGGTGGCCAGGCTGGCCAGGAAGGCGGCAGTCTCATTGCCCTTGGGGAAGAACAGTGCGCCGAAGTACACCGCCAGTGCGGCGTAGATGTAGAAGTCGTACCACTCCATCAGGGCGCCGAAGGAAGAGGCAAGGATGACCTTGCGCTCCTCGGCTGTCATGCCGGAGGCGGGGGCGCGTGTCTCGCTGCGAGTCAGGCTGATCGTCATGGCGGGGGTCCTTTGGTCTAGCTGTTGTCTCTATATGTCTGCTCGTCCCGGCGGTGCCGGCGCCGCTGGCCAGGGCCTGTCGGTCCCTCGCGCAGTGCAGCGCCGCATCCTTCCGGTGCATCAGTCAGTATGCTGATGAGAAACGCAGTATGCTGAGCAAAATGTAGGCCAGTCCACAATGTGCCGGAAGCCCGAAATCGCCTGTTTAAATGGTCTTTTAATATCGTCAGCATACTGAGCATCTGGGCTCAGTGTACTGAGGGCCTATGGCCATCGTTATAGGTGTTAACCCTCCGCGCCGCTTCTAGACTTTTGGAAATTCGCTGACTAGAATCCGAAACTAATCAGTGTACTGAGCAATTGCATCGGCGCACGCCGCATGCCATGCAGGACGCGCCCGCAGCGAAGCGATTTCACCAATCAGGAGCCCCCACCAGCATGACCAAAGTGAAGAAGATCGCCCTCGAAGAGCATTTCATGACGCCGGGATTCCAGGCCTATTCCAAGGCGTTCACGCAGCATATCGATCCGGCGGTGTTTGCCGAGCTGGACCGCCGCCTCGCCGATTTCGACGAGGACCGCCTCGCCGAGATGGACCGTGCCGGCATCGACATCACGGTGCTGTCGCAGACTGGCCCGGGCGTGCAGGGCGAGTCCGACACCGGCCTTGCCCTGGCGCGGGCGCGCGAGAGCAATGACTTCCTGGCCGCGCAGATCGCGCGCCACCCGACGCGCTTTGCCGGCTTTGCCGCGCTGCCCATGCACGACCCGGAACAGGCCGCGCGCGAGCTGGAACGCGCCGTGCGCGAGCTTGGCTTCAAGGGCTCGCTGGTGAACGGCCATACCCACGGGCGCTACTACGACGACCCGGCATACGATGCGTTCTGGGAACGCATGCAGGCGCTGGACGTGCCCATGTACCTGCACCCGACCGACGCGCTGGTTCAGCCGCAGGTCCTGGCGGGCCACCCCGAACTGACCGGCGCGGCGTGGGGCTGGGGCGTAGAGACCGCATCGCATGCGCTGCGGCTGCTGTTCGGCGGCGTGTTCGACCGCTTCCCGCGCCTGAAGCTCATCCTCGGCCATATGGGCGAGGGCCTGCCGTACCAGCGCTGGCGCTTCGACAGCCGCTTTGCGGTCTATTCGCACGGCGTCCGGCTGGCGCGCGCGCCTTCGGAATACATCGGCACCAATATCGTCATCACCACTTCGGGGGTGTGTTCGCACGGCGCGCTGGCCGGTGCCATTGCCGAGCTCGGCGCGGAGGCCGTGATGTTTTCGGTCGACTATCCCTACGAATCCACCGAAGTCGCGGCGAAGTTCATCGAGGACGCGCCGCTCGACGACACCACGCGCGCGCTGGTCTGCCACGGCAACGCGCAACGCCTGCTCAAGCTGTAACCGTACAACCCGAGGACCCTCATGCAAAAAGTCTTTCGCATCGGCCAGATCGTTCCCAGCTCGAACACGACCATGGAAACCGAGATTCCCGCGATGCTGCTGGCGCGCCAGCAGATCCGTCCGGAGCGCTTCACCTTCCACTCCAGCCGCATGCGCATGAAGAAGGTGGTCAAGGAAGAGCTGGCCGCCATGGATGCCGAATCCGACCGCTGCGCGGTGGAGCTCAGCGACGCCCGCGTCGACGTGCTCGGCTACGCCTGCCTGGTCGCCATCATGGCCATGGGCCACGGCTATCACCGCAAGTCGGAGCAGCGCCTGAAGGCCCACACCTTCGAGAATGGCGGCGACGCGCCGGTGATCACCAGCGCCGGTGCGCTGGTGGATGCGCTGCGCGTGATCGGCGCGCGCCGCATCGCCGTGGTGGCGCCGTACATGAAGCCGCTGACCGAGCTGGTGGTGGACTACATCCGCAACGAAGGCTATGAGGTGGTGGACTACCGTGCGCTGGAGATTCCGGACAACCTTGAGGTCGGCCGCCACGATCCGTCGCGGCTGCCGGGCATCGTGTCGCAGATGAAGCTGGCGGATGTCGATGCCATCGTGCTGTCGGCCTGCGTGCAGATGCCGTCGCTGCCGGCAGTGGCAAAGGTGGAGGCGATGACGGGCAAGCCGGTCATCACCGCGGCCATCGCCACCACCTACGCCATGCTCAAGGCGCTGGACCTGGAGCCGGTCGTGCCGGGCGCCGGCGCGCTGCTGTCGGGCGCCTACTGAGGGCATGCCATGACCACCTTCCTTTATGGCGGGCATGTCCATGCCAACGGCATTCGCCAGCACTTCCTGCGCTATGGTGGCAACGACGGTGAACGCGCCGCGCGCGATCCCGTGATCATCGTGCCGGGCATCACCAGCCCGGCAATCACCTGGGGCTTCGTCGGCGAGCGCTTTGGCGCCAGCTTCGATACCTATGTGCTGGATGTGCGCGGGCGTGGCCTGTCGTCGGCCGAGGCCGGGCTGGACTACAGCCTCGACGCCCAGGCCCGCGACGTGGTGGCCTTTGCCGAGGCACTTGGCCTGCGCCGCTACAGCGTGGTTGGCCATTCGATGGGCGCACGCATCGGCGTGCGCGCCGCGGCGGGCCGGCCTGACGGCATGGCCAGGCTGGTGCTGGTTGATCCGCCGGTGTCGGGGCCCGGGCGCCGCGCATATCCCGCGCAACTGCCGTGGTATGTGGATTCCATCCGCCTGTCGCGCCAGGGCACCGACGTGGAGGGCATGCGCCGCTTCTGCCCGACCTGGACCGACGAACAGCTGCGCCTGCGCGCCGAATGGCTGCATACCTGCAACGAAGATGCCGTGGTGCGCAGCTTCGAGGATTTCCATCGCGACGACATCCATGCGGACCTGCCCCGGGTCACCGTGCCGACGCTGCTGATGACCGCCGGGCGTGGCGACGTGGTGCGCGCTGAAGACGTGGCGGAGATCTGCACGCTGCTGCCGGGGGTGCTGGTCAGCCATGTTGCCGGTGCCGGCCACATGATCCCGTGGGATGACGAAGCGGGCTTTTACGCGGCGCTGGGGGATTTCCTCGGCGCACCGCTGACGCAATGACAAGCAAGGAGGCGACATGCCGGTAAGTGACCACCAGATGATCGAGGCCTGGCGCAAGGTGCTGAAGCTGTCGCGGCTGGAGCCGGGACAGACCGTCACCATCCTGACCAGCGCTGCGACCCACCCGCAGACGCTGTCCACCGCGCTGATCGCCACGCAGGCGATGGGTGCCATCGTCAACCGGCTCGACCTGCCGCCGGTCAACGGTGAAAAGGCGCTGAGCCGCGACGCGCTGGCCTACCTGGGCACGACTCCGCTCACGGGCAACCGTGCCGCGATTGCCGCGCTCAGGGAAAGCGACCTGGTGCTGGACCTGATGACGCTGCTGTTCTCCCCCGAGCAGCACGACATCCTGAAGGGCGGCACCAAAATCCTGCTGGCCGTCGAGCCGCCCGAGGTGCTGGCGCGCCTGGTGCCTTGCGAGGCCGACCGCGAGCGCGTCAAGGCCGCCTCCGAGCGGCTGGCCCGCGCCAAGGAAATGCATGTGGTGTCGCCGGCCGGCACCGACCTGCGCTGCCCGCTGGGCGAGTTCCCGGCCATCAGCGAGTATGGCTTTGTCGACGAGCCCGGGCGCTGGGACCACTGGCCCAGCGGCTTCGCGCTGACCTGGCCCAACGAGGGCGCTGCCAACGGCACCATCGTGCTGGAGCGCGGCGACATCCTGCTGCCGCAGAAGACCTACGTCACCGAGCCGGTCATGCTGACGGTCGAGGGCGGCTTTGCCACGCGCATCGAAGGCGGCCTGCACGCCGAGCTGCTGAGCGAGTACATGGCCTCCTTCAACGACCCGCAGGCCTATGCCATCTCGCATATCGGCTGGGGACTGCAGCCGCGCGCGCACTGGTCCACGCTGGGGCTGTACGATCGCGAGGCCACCATTGGCATGGACGCGCGCGCGTTCGAGGGCAACTTCCTGTTCTCGCTCGGCCCCAATAACGAAGCCGGCGGCAGCCGCACCACGGCCTGCCATATCGATATTCCCGTGCGCAACTGCACCGTCCGCCTGGACGGCGTGGATGTGGTGACCCGCGGCAAGGTCACGGACGGATTCCGCTATCCGGAGGAGAAGTAGCCATGCACAAGGAGATCGGCGCGTACCAGCGCCAGGGCTTCGGCAACGACCTGGAACTGGCGGGCCCGATCGGGCTGCTGGTGGTCGATTTCGTCAACGGCTTTGCCGATCCGGAGGTGTTCGGCGGCGGCAATATCCGCGAGGCCATCGCCAACACCGTGCCGCTGCTGGCCGTGGCACGGCGCGAGGGCTGGGCGATTGCACACAGCCGCATCGTTTTTGCAGACGATGGTTCGGACCACAACATCTTCTCCATGAAGGTGCCGAACATGCTGTCGCTGAAGGAGCGCGAGCGCAACAGCGCCATCGTCGAAGAACTGGCGCCGCGGGCCGGCGAGCTGGTGGTGCGCAAGACCGTGCCGTCGGCGTTCTTCGGTACGTCGCTGGCCGCCTGGCTGACGCAGCGCGGCGTGCGCACGCTGGTGGTGGCCGGCGCGGTGACCAGCGGCTGCGTGCGCGCCAGCGTGGTGGACGCCATGCAATACGGCTTCCGGCCGCTGGTGCTGTCGGATTGCGTCGGCGACCGCGCGCTTGGACCGCACCAGGCCAACCTGTTCGACATGGAACAGAAATATGCGACGGTCACCACCCGCGCGGAAGGGCTGGCGGCCATCGGGGTGCGCGAATGAGCGCTTGCATGAATCATCGGGACGGATAAGACAATGACATCGTCGATGGAACCGGATCATTCGGAAGGAGGGCGCGGCCAGGGCGTGGGCGCCCGGGTGGCGCGCAAGGAAGACGCCAGGCACCTGCACGGCAAGGGCCGCTTTGTCGCGGACATCGCCATGCCGGACTTGCAGGAGGTGGCCTTCCTGCGCAGCCCCGTGGCGCATGCCAGGCTGTTGTCCGTGACCAAGCCCGCGCGCCACGCGCAAGCGGTGATCGTGCGCGAGGACATGGCGGCGGCGCGGGACATCGTCGCGGATTCGGCGTTCCCGTCCTACCAGCCGTCGGCGCAGGCGCCGCTGGCCAGCGGCAAGGTGCGCTTTGTCGGCGAGCCCGTTGCCATGGCCTTTGCCCCCACGCGCGCCGAAGCCGAGGACATCGCCGAGCAGGTGGTGGCCGAGTTCGACGAGCTGCCCGCGCTGACCGACGTGGCACAGGCCCGCCAGCTCGCAGGCGAGGTGCGCGTGCACGAACACTGGCGCGACAACACCTTCCTGACGCTGAATATCGACAAGAACTTCGACGCGCGCCAGCGCGAGGCCTCAGTCGTCGTCCACCGCAAGGTCAACCTGGCGCGCCAGTGCATGGTGCCGATGGAGGGCAAGGCGGTGCTGGCCTACTGGGACCACCAGTTCGACCAGCTGGTGGTGTACAGCGCCACCCAGGTGCCGCATATGATCCGGACCATCCTGAGCCATTGCCTGGGCCTGGACCAGGCGCGCGTTCGCGTGATCTCGCCGGACGTTGGCGGCGCCTTTGGCTACAAATGCGTGCTGCAGCAGGAAGAGCTCTGCATCGCCTGGCTGGCGCTGACCTACAAGCGGCCGTTCCGCTTTGTCGAGGACCGGCGCGAGCACCTGACCGCCGGCGCCAACTCGCGTGAGCATCACTACGAGCTTACCGCCTACGCCGACAAACGCGGCCGCCTGCTGGCGCTGGACGCGAACATCGCCATCGACGGCGGTGCCTATTCGGTCTGGCCGTTCACCATCGGGCTGGAGCCGGGGCAGGCGATCGGCAACCTGCCCGGCCCTTATGCCTTCGACGGATACCGCTGCGAGACTACCTGCGTGGCTACCAACAAGCCGGGCTTCGTGCCGTATCGCGGCGTGGCCCGGACCGGCGTCTGCTTCGCCATGGAACTGATGATGGACGCGATCGCGCGCGAGGTGGGGCGCGAGCCGTGGGAAGTGCGCTGCGAAAACCTGGTGCCGCCGCAGGCCATGCCTTACGTCAACGTGACCAACAAGCACTTCGACGGGGGCGACTACCCGGCCAGCGTGCGCCAGGCGATGGAGATGATCGATCTGCCCGCGATCCGCGCGCGGCAGCAGGCGGGTCCGCAGGGCAGCCGCTATGTCGGCGTGGGCTTCGGCACCTACACCGAGCAGTCGGCGCATGGCACTTCCGTGTTCGCGGCCTGGGGCACGCCGGTGATCCCGGGCTTCGACTCGGCCACAGTGCGCATCACGCCGGACGGCGGCCTCGAAGTGCGCGTCGGCGTGCATTCGCACGGGCAGGGGATGGAGACCACCTTCGCGCAGATTGCCCACGAGATCCTGGGCATCGACATCGGACGGATCAAGCTGGTGCATGGCGATACCGGTCTGACGCCGTTCTCCACCGGCACCTATGCCTCGCGCTCGCTGGTGATGTCGGGCGGCGCGGTGTCGCGGGCGTGCAAGGCGCTGCTGCCGCGGCTGCGGAAGATTGGCGCGCATATGCTGGGGCAGCCGGTGGAGGCGGTGACGTTCGCGGACGGTGCGGTTCGTGCAGGCGATGCCAACGTCATCGACATTGGCCGCATTGCCGACGCCTGGTATATCAATCCCCAGCTGCTGCCGTCCGACGTGGATGCGCAGGGCCTGGAGGTCACCATGGGCTTCAAGCCCGCGGTCGATACCGGCAGCTTCACCTACGCCACGCATGCGGTCGCGGTGGAAGTCGACATCGATTCCGGCCATGTCGAGATCCTGGACTACGTGGTGGTGGAAGACTGCGGCACCATGATCAATCCGATGGTGGTCGAGGGCCAGACCTTTGGCGGCGTGGCGCAGGGCATCGGCACCGCGATGTTCGAAGAGATGCGCTATGACGGCAACGGGCAGCCGCTGGCCTCCACGCTGGCGGACTACATGCTGCCCGGGCCGACCGAGATTCCGTCGATCCGCATCCATCATTTCGAGACGCCGTCGCCGCATACGGAATTCGGCGCCAAGGGGATGGGCGAGGGCGGCGCCATCGCACCGCCGGCGGCGATCTTCAACGCGGTGAACGACGCCTTGCGCGACTTCGGCGTCGAACTTCAGGAAACGCCGCTGACCCCGAGAAAGATCCTTGAAGCGCTGGATGCGGCAGTGGCCGGCGCACAAAGCAAGAAGGCAGCCTGACCGATGAAAGCCGTCGCTTTTTCCTATCATGCACCCGGCTCGCTGCCGGACGCGCTGGCCCGCCTTGGCGCGGGCACCGACGTGGCCAAGACCATGGGCGGAGGCCAGTCGCTCGGCCCGATGCTGAACCTGCGGCTGACCCGTCCCGACACGGTGGTCGATGTGTCGGGGCTGGCCGAACTGCGGCAAGTCGCATCGACCCCCGATGGCATCCGCATCGGCGCCTGCGTGACCCATGCGCAGATCGAGGACGGCGTGTTCGCGCCGCTGCGCGGCACCATGCTGCAGGCCGTGGCGGGCGGCATTGCCTATCGTGCGATCCGCAACCGCGGCACCGTGGGCGGCAGCCTGGCCCATGCGGACCCGGCCGCGGACTGGGTAGTGGCGATGACCGCGCTGGGTGCGCGCATCGAGATCGCATCCGGCACCGGCACGCGCGAGGTGCCCATGGAAGCCTTCATGATCGGCGCCTACACTACGGTGCTGGCCGACGGCGAGCTGATCGCCGCCGTGCGCGTGCCGCATGCCACGGCGCACAGCCGCTGGGGCTACCAGAAGCTGTGCCGCAAGACCGGCGAGTTTGCCGAAGCCAGCTGCGCCGCGTACTTCGATGCCAGCCGCCGCTTCGCCCGCATCGTGCTCGGCGCGCTGGACGGGCCGCCGGTGGTGCTGCCCGGACTCACGCGCGCGGTCGCCGCGCAAGGCGCCGCGGCGCTCACCGCCGGTGCCGTGGACGAAGCGGTGGCGCAGGCCGCGCCCGGCAAGGACGCCATCGACCGCAAGCTTTACCGTACCGTCGTGATGCGCTGCGTCACGCAAATGCTGAACTGAGGAGCGCCCGTGCAGACCATCGAATTCAATGTCAACGGCCGCCGGGTTTCCGGCGCGTGCGCGGACCGGACGCACCTGGGCGACTTCCTGCGCGACACGCACCGGCTGACCGGCACCCACCTCGGCTGCGAGCACGGCGTGTGCGGCGCCTGCACCGTGCTGCTCGACGACAAGCCGGTGCGCTCGTGCATCACCTTCGCGGCCGCCTGCCAGGGCGCCGACATCGTCACCGTCGAAGGCTACCAGGACGATGCCGTGATGGCCGGCCTGCGCGCGGCCTTCAACCAGCACCACGCGCTGCAGTGCGGCTTCTGCACGCCGGGCATGCTGGCGACCGCGCGCGACATCGTGCTGCGCCTGCCCGACGCCGACGACGCCACCATCCGTCACGAGCTGTCGGGCAACCTGTGCCGCTGCACTGGCTATATGGGGATCGTCGCCGCCATCCGCTCGGTACTGGACGCACGCCGCGCCGCAGCCGGCGTGATTGCGCGGCACGCCGCGGGCGCGGCACCGGCCGAAGCGCCGTTCACCGGTTTTGCCGTTGCGGACGAAGCGCTCGGCACGCTGCCGCACCTGGCCGCCGGCACCGGCGCCGAGGCGGAACGCTCAGCCGACCGCAAGGGCTGGTCGCGCATCGAAGGCGGCTTCACCGTTCCCTGCGCGCTCGACGCGGTATGGGCCTTCATGGCCGACCTGCCGGCCGTGGCGGGCTGCCTGCCGGGCGCCGTGCTGACTGAAATGGAGGGGGAGAAGGTCAAGGGCCATATCGCCATCAAGTTCGGCCCGATGTCCGCCAGGTTCGAAGGCGCCGCGCGCCTGCAGCGCGACGACGCGAACAAGCGCGGCGTGCTGAAGGGGGCGGGGCAGGACTCGCTCAGCAATTCCAAGGCCGCGGGCGACATCGCCTACCAGCTGAAGGCGCTTGCCGCGCACGAGACCGAAGTCGCGGTCGACCTGCAGTATTCGCTGCAGGGGCCGCTGGCGCAGTTCTCGCGGTCGGGGCTGGTGCGCGATTTCGTGCGGCGCATGATTGCGGATTTCGGCAAGTCGGTGGCGCGCAGGATGGACCCGACGCTGAGCGATGCCGAACGCAACCAGGCGGTACGCCTCAATCCCGTGGCGATGTTCTTCGGCGTGCTGTGGGAGCGGGTCAAACGGTGGTTCGGCGCCCGCTGAACCCGCCCGCCGGGCTGTCGCAACCCTTGCCCGCGTCAGCCCGGATGCACTACAACCAGTAGTGCGGTGGCAGTGGTCTTGCCGCCATTGGAGATCGCATGTGCGACATCGGCCGCATAGCGCGCGGTCTCGCCGTGCCTCAGCTTCTTCTCATCGGCGCCCGCGCGCACCGTCATCGATCCGCTCAGCACCGACAGGTGTTCCTGGGTGCCGGCCTCGTGCGGCTCGGAGGCCAGCACGCCGCCGGCCTGGATGGTCAGCTCATACCACTCGAAGCGCCCGGCCAGGTCGATCGGGCCCAGGATGCGCAGGTCGCAGCGGGTATCGGGGCTTTTCAGCGACGGGATCGCGTGCGGCTGGACCACGGTGATGCCGCCGGCGGGGCGCTCAGCGGCGCCTCCGGCGAGGAAGTCCGTCAGGTTCACGCCGAGCGCATTGGCCAGGCGCCACAGCACCGCCACGGTGGGGTTGGCCAGGTTGCGTTCGATCTGCGACAGCATCGACTTGGAAACCCCGGCACGGCGCGACAGTTCATCGAGCGACAGCCGTTGCTGCTGGCGCAGCGCCTGCAGCGCCATGCCGACGGCGGGCGGGCCATCGGCCTGCGGGGTCTGGGCGAGGGCTTGCGTCATGGATTAATGTTCGTTATATTGCGCAAAATGTTCGATATACAGAACGTGTTCGATTTATCGATCGAATCCTAGCACATCCCTCGCACACCAACGGGAGCCAAGCCATGTCGAATGCCGAGGCATTCTATGCATCCATCCGTACCGAACTCGAAAGCATCCGCGCGGCGGGGCTGTTCAAGAACGAGCGCGTGATCGCCACGCCGCAGGGTGCGCGGGTGCGCACCACCGACGGCCGCGAGGTCATCAACCTGTGCGCCAACAACTACCTTGGCTTGTCGTCGCACCCGCAGGTGATCGAGGCCGCGCATGAAGCGCTGCGCACGCATGGCTTCGGGCTGAGCTCGGTGCGCTTTATCTGCGGCACGCAAGACCTGCACAAGACGCTGGAGACGCGGCTGTCGGCCTTCCTCGGCACCGAGGACACCATCCTCTATGGCTCGGCCTTCGATGCCAATGGCGGTTTGTTCGAAACGCTGCTGGGCGCGGAAGACGCGGTCATCAGCGATGCGCTCAACCATGCCTCGATCATCGACGGCATCCGCCTGTCCAAGGCGCGCCGCTACCGCTACCAGCACAACGACATGGACGACCTGCGCGTGCAGCTGGAGCAGGCGCGGGCCGACGGCGCGCGCTACATGCTGGTGTTTTCCGACGGCGTGTTCTCGATGGACGGCACCGTGGCGCGGCTCGATGAGATGCGCGCGATCTGCGACGAGTACGGCGCGCTGCTGGGCATCGACGAATGCCATGCCACCGGTTTCATGGGCCAGCGCGGGCGCGGCACGCACGAGGCGCGCGGCGTATTCGGCAAGATCGACATCATCACCGGCACGCTGGGCAAGGCGCTGGGCGGCGCCTCCGGCGGCTTCACCAGCGCGCGCAAGGAAGTCGTGGCGCTGCTGCGCCAGCGCTCGCGGCCCTACCTGTTCTCCAATACGGTGGCGCCGGCCATCGTGGGCGCGTCGATCGCGGTGCTCGACATCCTGGAAGCCAGCACCGAGCTGCGCGACCGGCTGGAGGGCAATACCAGGTTCTTCCGCGCGGGACTGGACCAGCTGGGCTTCGACGTCAAGGCGGGCGACCACCCCATCATCCCGATCATGGTCTACGACGCCGACAAGGCACAGCAACTGGCGCAGCGCCTGCTGGAGCTGGGCGTGTACGTGGTCGGCTTCTTCTACCCGGTGGTGCCCAAGGGCCAGGCGCGCATCCGCGTGCAGATGAGCGCGCTGCATGACGAGGCCGCGCTGCAGGCGGCGCTGGATGCCTTCGGCCAGGCTGGCCGTGAACTGGGGCTGATCTGATGGAAGACGGCAAACCGAAGATCCTGATCGTCGGCGCCAACGGCCAGATCGGGTCTGAACTGGCATTGGCGCTGGCCGAGCGCTACGGGCGCACCAACGTGATCACCTCCGACGTGGTGCCCACCGGCCGCCATGTGCACCTGACGCACGAGATGCTCAACGCCACCGACCGCGGCGAGCTGGCCACCGTGGTCGAGCGCCACGGCATCACCCAGGTCTACCTGCTGGCGGCCGCGCTGTCCGCCACCGGCGAAAAGGCGCCGCAGTGGGCGTGGAACCTCAATATGACCAGCCTGCTCAATGTGCTGGAGCTGGCGCGGCAGACCGGACTGGAGCGGGTGTTCTGGCCAAGCTCGATTGCGGCCTTCGGCCCGACCACGCCTGCCGGACAGACACCGCAGAAGACCGTGATGGAGCCCACCACGGTCTACGGCATCTCCAAGCAGGCGGGCGAGGGCTGGTGCCGCTGGTATCACGCCAACCATGGCGTGGATGTGCGCAGCGTGCGCTATCCCGGTCTGATCTCGCACAAGACCCCGCCCGGCGGCGGCACCACCGACTATGCGGTCGACATCTTCCATGCGGCGGTGAAAGGCGAGCCCTACACCTGCTTCCTGAAGGAAGACGAGGCCCTGCCAATGATGTACATGCCCGATGCGATCCGCGCCACCATCGAACTGATGGAAGTCCCGGCCGGCAAGCTGAGCGAGCGCGGCAGCTACAACATCGCCGGCATGAGCTTCACGCCCGCGCAGATCGCCGCGGCCATCCGCGAGCAGGTGCCGGGCTTCCAGATCCGCTATGAACCCGACTATCGCCAGGCGATTGCGCAAGGCTGGCCGGATTCGATCGACGATTCGGTCGCGCGCGCGGACTGGGGCTGGCAGGCGGAGTACGGCCTGAAGGAGATGGTGGCGGACATGCTGGCCAACCTGAAGGCGACGCTGCCCGCCTGAGACGCTATGGCGCGATCGTGCCGTCGATGGCGATGCGGGTGCCCTCGGTGCCGACTGCCACCGGTCCGGTGCGTCCCACCAGGTCCCCGGCTTTCGGCAAGGCGCTGCCGCTGGCGGAGATGCGCGCTTCCAGCATGACCTGTTGCTGCCCTGACAGCCGGTGGTCGGGCCGCATCGCCATCACATCGTCCAGGGTGAACGACAGCGGCAGATCGCGCGCCTGCCGGCGCAGCACCGCCAGCGGCATGCGTGAGCCGTCGGCGGGCAGCGCATAGACAAAGAGCGTGTCGCCCGGTTGCGGCGTGCGCCCGGCCTTTTCGCTGAGCGTGACCATGCCGGTGATCTTCGGGGTTTGCGCCGCGGCATCCGTGCCGCGCGCGGCCGCGAGGTTGGCGGCGATGCGCGCCGCGGTCTGCGAATCCGCCGGCAGCAGCCGGTACAGGTGCTCCCAATATCCGATCGCCGCCTGCTTGTCGCCGCGTTCGGCCGCGGCGCTGGCCGCAAGCGCCAGCGCCTTGGGGTCGTCCGGGTCCAGTGCCAGGGCCTGGCGCACCTGTGCCATGGGCGGGCCTTCTAGTGAGCCGCCGTTCAGGCTGGCCGCACATCGGCGTAGTCCGAGCGCAGCGCGGCCACGTCCGGCGCCAGTTCGACTGCCCGCGCGTACGCCGCGGCGGCATCGGCGTGGCGTTTCATCACGCTGTATGAGCGCGCCAGCATGGCCCAGCCCTGCGCGTCGCCGGGCGACTCGCGCAGGCGCTGCGCGAGCTGGTTCACCATGCCCTCTATCTGCGCGCCGCTCAACTGGTGCTGGCTGCCGGTGTTTTCGGGCAGGTCGTCGGCACGCCAGAGCGCGACCGGGTTGCCCAGGTGCAGATAGAGCAGGATGGCGGCGCTGGGAAGCAATGCGAGCAGCAGCGCGGCGAGCAGCGGCGAGGTGCCTGCCCGTCCCGCGCCGGTGGCGGCGCCGGCGGCGTCATCGAGCAGCCGGCGGCCGAGCTCGTCGCGGGCTTCGGCGTGGCGCGCCGCGGTGAGGGTGCCGCCGCGCAGGTCGGTGTCGAGCTCGCGCAACTGGTCGTGGTATAGGTCAACCAGCAAGGTGCGTTCCGGCGTGCCCGGGTCTGGCACTGCCCGGCGGCGCAGCAGCGGCCACAGCAGGCAGGCCGTGGCGGCAGCGATCAGCGCGGCGGCGAGCAGCCAGAGTCGCGGGTGCGGCGCTGGGTTGGTCTGGGCGCGCGGGCGCAGGGTGGTGCCCAGGGCGTGGATTTCCCGGCACGCACGGTGCGCATCGTGATGCCGTACGCCGCGGGCGGGACCGGCGACGTGGTCGCGCGCATGGTAGCGGACGGCCTGGCCAAGGCATGGGGCAAGGCGGTTGTGTTGGACAACCGGCCAGGCGCCGGGGGCATGATCGGCGCGGACATGGTGGCCAAGGCGGAGCAGGCAGGGCCGGCTGGTGCGGGCGCCTGCCTGCCGCGCGTTTACTGGTAGGTCACTACCACCACGTACGCGTCCGGCGTGCCGCGTTGCCTGGCACGGGCGGGCTCGACGTCCAGCCTTGCCACGCCGATGCGGGCTTGCCCGGGCATCCGGGCAGGCGACAACGGCAACGGCGCCGAGACGATCTGCCCCGACGGCTGCTGGCAGCTCGCCTGCAACTGTCCGGCGGACGGACGGAAGCCGCAGGACGGATACGAGATTCCCCCAAGGAACGTAAGGGTGCCGGTATGCGCGGCAGCGGGGCCGATACCCGCGGCTGCCAGAACGCCCGCTGCGACCAGCCGGCCGGCAACGCCGGCGGCCTTCCTGCTGAGTTCGACCGTTTTCATGACTACCCCTCTCTCTTATTGTCAGCGTGGCCCCGAGACAGGGCGCCACTGAGAACCGGCACAGTGCAGGCCCACGGATCCGCGCGTGGGCCATATTCATCATAGCGACGGTTTCAGAACATTCTTAAGAGTTATGACACTTCTGTGACAATTGAGCCTGGGGACGGCCGCTGTCCTATCGCAGGATCAGCCGCGAGCGGGCAAAGCCTGCATGGGTGCGCAGCGCCTGCATCAGCTGGTCTGACGGCACGCGGTCGAGGTCGGTGACCACATAGCCGGTGTGGCCGCGCGTCTGCAGGTGCTGGCCGGTGATATTCACGCCTTCCTGCGCCAGCAGCGTGTTCAGTGCCGCCAGGGCGCCCGGCGCGTTGCCGTGCACATTGAGCAGCCGCGCCGGCGCGTGCAGCGGGCCGGGATCGACCTCGGGGAAGTTGACGGCGCCGATGGTGCCGCCGGTGGCCAGGAAGTGCGCCAGCTTGGCCGCCACTTCGGTGCCGATATTCTCCTGCGCCTCTTCGGTGCTGCCGCCCACGTGCGGGGTCAGCAGTACGTTGGGCAGGTTCTGCAGTTCGCTGACGAAGGGATCGTTGTTGGTCTTCGGCTCCTCCGGGAACACGTCGATGGCGGCGCCGCCCAGGCGCTTCTCGCGCAGCGCCGCGGCCAGCGCGGCAATGTCCACCACGCTGCCGCGCGAGGCATTGATCAGGATCGCGCCCGGCTTGCAGGCGGCCAGGATGCGCGCATCGATCATATTGCGCGTGCGCGGTGTGGCTGGCACATGCAGGGTCACCACTTCGGCCTGCGACACTGCCTCTTCCAGCGATCCCGCGGCGCGCGCGGAACCGTGCGAGAGTCGCGCCAGCACGTCGTAGTAGACCACGCGCATGCCCATCGATTCGGCCAGCACGCCTACCTGCGAGCCGATATTGCCGTAGCCGACGATGGCAATGGTCTTGCCGCGCGCCTCGAACGCGCCGGCGGCGCCCTTGGCCCACTTGCCGGCGTGTGCCAGGGCGTTCTTTTCCGGAATCCGGCGCAGCAGCATCACTGCTTCCGACACCACCAGCTCGGCCACCGAGCGGGTGTTGGAGAAGGGCGCGTTGAACACCGGGATGCCGGCCGTGGTGGCGGCTTCCAGGTCCACCTGCGAGGTCCCGATGCAGAAGCAGCCAATCGAGAGCAGCTCGGGCGCGCTGCGGATGTCGTCGGCGCGCAGGTGGGTGGCAGAGCGGATGCCGACCACGTCGTGGCTGGCCAGCACCTGGCGCAGTTCGGCACCGGCCAGGGCGCCGGTGCGGCGCTCGACCTGCAGGCCGGCTTCAGCCAGCCGGGCATTGGCGCTCTGGTGGATGTTCTCGAGCAGGATCGCAGTGGTCACGTTCGTTTCCGCATGGAGGGTTGGCGGCGCTTGCCGCATCGTCACCATTCTGCGCGCAAAAAAGCCCGTGGGCCGGGGAGCCCCTGCTGCCGGCAATGGCACCGGCTGCCTCGCTGGCGTCGCTTCAGCGCGAGCGGCGCGCGTCGCCGCCGAGCGGGTCGACGATGATCATGGTCTGGCGCAGCACGCCGGCGTCATCGAAGTAGCAGCTGAAATGCGCGGTCTGCAAGCCATCTTTGTACATGCGCCAGGACCAGGCTTCACGTTTCATCAGGGCGTAGTACTGGATGGGCTCGCGCGGCAGGCCAAAGTGCTCCTGCACGTCCTTCTTGGTCCAGGTCCCGACCTGGGCGCGGTAGATCTCCGTCTCGGTCAGCATCTGGCGATAGTTGGTGAGCTTGCCGCCGGCGTCGAAATCGGCGGCGTAGACCTCATGGCCAAGGGGCTGGCGCGACCAGATCCAGCGGCTGGTGCCGTCGGCGAGGCGGTAGGTCTCGGTGGGGGATCCGAATGTACTGCGTACGGCACTTTCCGGGCTGCCGATCATTCGCTTGCCGGTCTGTTCCGGCTGCAAGGTCGCACAGGCCCCGAGCGAGCCGAGCACGACAGCGGCGACGCACAGTTCGCCGATACACCGGGATGGCGTGCGGGATTGCATGGCGCTCTCCTGCGGACGAGATGCCCGCATCCGGCCATTCTCCGTCCGCCAGGCCGGCCCGTGCAACACCGGCTGGTGCCGGGGGCAGCCGGGGCCGCCGGTCAGTGCGGCGCCGGCGCTGGCTCAGCAGCGGCCTTTCTTGGCCTGTCCCGGCGGGCAGAAGGACTCGTTGCCGTACGGGTCGACGCGGCAGTTGCCCTTTTTTGCCTGCCCAGGCGGGCAGCCCTGGGGGCCGCTGCCGTAGGTGTCATAAGGGGCTACCACGCAGCCGCCCAGCAGTGCGCTGCAGGCGACCAGAAGGGCCAGAGCGGATTTCATCGCATTCTCCTTGTTGTGGGGGATTCCGTTTGCGACAGGAGAATAGATGGTGGCAACGTCTTTGTCTGTAAGGAATAGTGAAAACGATCCGCTCAGGATGAATGCCGGCTACTTGCCCGCGGCGCCGGCGGGGCGCTTTCCGGCTGGCCCGGGCCGGCGCACTGCACGGATCTTGCCGCTGTTGCCGCCGCCGCAGAAGAACTGGTCGCCGCCATCGGACTCCAGCCCCGACACGCCCGCACCGGCCGGCATGGTGACCGATTCCAGCACCGCGCCCGATTGCGGGTCGATGTGCCGCAGCTCGCTCTGGTCACCTTCCCAGGTGCCGTGCCAGAGCTCGGCATCAACCCAGGTGACGCCGGTGACAAAGCGGTCGGACGTGATGGTGCGCAGGATCGCCCCCGTCTGTGGATCGACCTGGTGGATCTTCCGCTCCCGGTACTGGCCCACCCACAAGGTGCCTTCGGCCCAGGCAAGCCCCGAGTCGCCGCCGCCGCCCGGCGCGGGGATCGTGGCCAGCACGCGGCCGCTTTGCGGATCGATCTTCTGGATCCGGTCCTCGGCAATCTGGTACAGGTGCTGGCCGTCGAAAGCCGTTCCGGCATGGGCGGCGACATCGAGCGAGCGCAGTGTCCTGCCGGTGACCGGGTCCAGGGCATTGAGCTTGTCTCCGCTGGCAAACCAGACCCGCTGGCCGTCATAGCTGACACCGTGGACGTTCTCGACGCCGGGGAAGGGGCCATACTCGCGAAGCACTTCGGCTTGTGATCGTTTCATGCTGTGATCCTGTTGGCTTGGGGATGGCTACATGCTAGTCAACCGGCAGCGGCGAGGGGAGTAACAAGGTCGTCGTGAATCCCGGCACCGGCGGCGTCATCCAGCGGCGCGCGCGCCCGTGGCCAAGGGACTGGATCTTGCCCGCTGCCGCCAGCGTTTCCAGTGCCCGTTGCACCGAGCGCTGGCCGGCACCCAGCGCCAGCGCGAGCGCGGAACTGGACCATGACTCGCCATCGGCCAGCAAGGCGAGCACTGCTGCGTGCTTCTCTTCCACAGGCCGCGCCAGCACCACTACCTCGCGCGCGCGCTGCGGCACCAGTGCGAAGCCGCGCCCGGTTGCCGTGACGCCGGCAAATGCGCCAAGCACCGCCCGCAGCCGCCCGATCTCGACACGCAGCCGCGCGCGGTGCGAAGCATCGGCATGCCTGGTGCGGAAGGCGTGCGCGATCAGCGTGTCCCGGGGCACGTCGGCGGGCCAGGCCTCGGCCAGCGCGCGCGCCAGCGTGAACAACACCGGCCGCCTGGCGAGCGAGACCGCGGTGCCAGCGCAGCGCACGGCATAGCGGCACGCATCGACGACCAGCGCTTTCGATGCCAGCAGCGCTTCGACTTCCTCGAGCAGCAGCGGCCGTTCCTCGCCGCGCGCGATGCGGCGTGCCGCGGGGCTATGCAGCGCCAGGGCCGCGCTTTCTACCTCGGCGCGCAAGGATGGGATGCCGGCGCGCTGCGCCGCGTGCGCGGCCTGTGCCAGCGCGGCGCGCGCCGGCCGGGTCTGCACGCGCCGCATCGCGATGCCCGCCACGATCAGGGCATGGGTTGTGCGCAATGCGGGCGGGAAGGGGGTGGGGTCAAGCCCGGCAAGCGCCTGCTCGGCGTCGTCGATGCGGCCGATCAGCAGCAGCCGCCGTATCTCCAGATAGCGCGCATGGGCGGCGTTGACCCAGTCGCCGTGCGCTTCCAGGGTGGCGCGCGCGCTGTCCAGCGTCTTTGCGGGCCAGCCCAGGTCGCGCGAGACAAAGGCGATTTCGGTTTCGGCCACCACGCACCTGGCGCGCGCGACGGCTTCGCGCGGACCGAAGGCGCGCGCCGCGCTGCGCAACAGTGCCCGCGCGCGGATGAGGTCGCCAAGCTGCGCCATGGCGATGCCGCGCAGCGCCAGCGCCGGCGGATCGTCGCGCAGGGCAACCCGGTTCAGCGCGCCAAGCGGATCGCCCGCGGCGAGCGCTAGCGCCGCGGCGGCAATGCGTGAGTCCATCCGAATCCCGCCAGAAATCCCGCCACACTTGTCACTCCCACCGTTGGAAGCCGGCGCCTAATCTAGCACACGAACACCAACCAACGGAGGGATGCACGATGACCACACACAGCACCGGAACCCGTGAAGCCTGGCTGGCCGCGCGGCGCGAACTGCTCGAGGCCGAGAAGGATCTCACCCGACGCAGCGATGAACTGGCACGGCAGCGCCAGGCCTTGCCGTGGGTTCGAATCGACAAGCCCTACCGGTTCGAGACCGCGGCGGGCAGCGCCGCGCTGGCAGACTTGTTCCAGGGACGTTCGCAACTGCTGGTCTACCACTTCATGTTCGGCCCGGACTACCAGGCAGGTTGCCCGTCCTGCTCCGCGATTGCGGACGGGTTTGACGGCTTTGCCGTCCACCTGGCGCATCACGACGTCACGCTGGCCGCGGTGTCGCGGGCACCGTTGGCGAAATTGCTGGCGTACCAGCGGCGCATGGGCTGGACCTTCTCGTGGGCGTCGTCGCAGGGCAGCGACTTCAACACGGACTTCAGCGTCTGGTTCAGCGAAGCGCAACAGCGCCAGGGCGATATCGACTACAACTACCGGCGCGAGGCGGCATTCGCCTGGCGACCTGAACTGGAGGCCGGCGGCGCAGCGGCCGAGGCCCAGTTTGCTGCCATGTGCGGCACCGATGCCGCAACGTACCAGCGCGACCGGCCCGGCATGAGCGCCTTCGCGCTGGAAGATGGCGTTGTGTACCACACCTATTCCACCTATGCGCGCGGGCTGGATGGCCTGTGGGGCATGTACCAGTGGCTGGACCGCGCGCCGCGCGGACGCAACGAGGCCGGGGTCTGGTGGCGCCGGCACGACGAGTACGAGCAGGGCTGAGGCAGGCCGTGTCCAGCGTACTCACCGCGCACAGGCCGGCGCGCTCACGCAGCGCCGGCCCGCGCCTTGCCTTCTTTGGCATCCTGGCCGTGCTATTCATCGCCGGCGTGGCGGCGACACTCGCCTGGCATGCGTCCATGCCCGCAATGGGCGCGACGCCGATGCCCGGCGGCTGGACCATGTCGATGGCGTGGATGCGGATGTGCGGCCAGACCTGGATCCGCACGGCAATGGCCTTCCTCGGCATGTGGTTCGCCATGATGGTGCCGATGATGCTGCCCTCGCTGGCACCGATGCTGTGGCGCTACCGCCAGGCGCTGGCGGCGGCAGGGCAGGTCCGCCCGGGCATGTCGACGGTACTGGCGGGCGCCGGCTACTTCTTCGTGTGGGGCATGGTGGGCCTCGCCGTTTTCCCGGTTGGCGCTGCGCTGGCAGCGATAGCCATGCAGGCGCAGGGCCTGGCGCGCGCGGCGCCGCTCGCTGCTGCGGTGGTCCTGGTGATGGCAGGCGTGCTGCAGTTCACCGCGTGGAAAGCACGGCAGCTTGCCTGCTGCGCCAGCGCAGCGGGCCGCACGCGCGCACTGCCGGCGGATGCCGGCTCGGCGTGGCGCCATGGCCTGCGGCTGGGCGCGCACTGCACCCGGTGCTGTGCGGGCTTGACCGCGGCATTGCTCGTCATGGGCGTGATGGACCTGCGCGTGATGGCAGCGGTGACATTGGCGATGACGCTCGAACGATGGAAGCCGGCGGGTGCGCACGTGACCAGGCTTGCGGTACGGCTCACCGGGGCCGTCCTGGTCGGCGTGGGCGTGGCTACGCTCGTGCAGGCAGGTTGGGGCGGATGACGGCAGGGTACTCGTGTCCTGTTCCGCAGATACCTTGCCATGAAATCGCCCAGTTGGCCGCCATGCGTCGTTGCTCGTCGTTGCCATAGCTACGGCTATGGCGCCTCCTCGCGCCTGGCCTGACGACCAACTGGACGACAAGCTATCTGCGGAACAGGACACTAGCCCAGCGCGACCGCGAACAGCGCCGCAATCAGCGGCCGCTCCTTGCGCACCGCCAGGCAGCACAGCGAATAATCGATCGACAGCAGCGGCTCGTCGACCGGCACCACCTGCAGGCCCGGCAGCGGGATGCATTCGATCTGCGTGACGAAGCTGATGCCCATGCCATTGGCCACTGCATGCAGGATGGCCTCGCGGCTGTTGATCTCCATCACGCAGTTCAGCGCCACGCCATGCTGTGCGCACGCGCGTTCAACCCGGAGCCGGGTCTTCGAGCCCGGCTCGCGCAGGATCACGGCTTCGCCGGCGACCTCCTGCACCGTGATCGAAGCGCGCGCGGCCAGCGGATGGCCGGCCGGCATCACGGCAACGATGCGCTCTTTCCGATACGGCGCGATATGCAGGCCATCGACCGGATCGGGCTCGGCCAGGATGCCGACGTCGATATCGAAATCCTGCAGGCCGCGCAGCACCGAGGCTTCCGAGCCGATGGTGACCGTCAGTTCCAGCGAAGCATGGGTGGAACGGAAACTACGCGCCAGCCCCAGCGCGATCGGCGGCGACACCGCGCCCACGCGCACCAGCCCGGTCTTGAGCTTGTGCGCGCTCTGCAGGAACTGCATGGCCTCTTCTTCCTGCCCGAACAAGCCCTGGGTGATGGCGTAGAGCCGCTCGCCGGTGTCGGTCAGGCGCACGGTGCGGCCCGCGCGCAGGAACAGCTCCACGCCGAAGCGCGTCTCCAGCGCCTTGACCTGGTCGGTCACGGTCGGCTGCCCGATATGCAGGTATTGCGCCGCGGCAGTGAAGCCGCCCGTCCGGGCGACCGCATGGAAGCAGCGGATCGACTTGTAGTACTGGTGGAACATGGGGTCTCGATGGGGGCTGGCCGCCGTTCTGCGCGGTGTGTGCGGCGAGTCTCCCACAGACGCGTGCCGTTGCGTACAGGGTTTCCCCGAGGCCGGCAGCGTGCCGGCGATCCATTGGTTTTGGCGCACCTCGCCGTCAAAGATGCGATTGGACCGGGGGTTTGGCGTCTCCCAAACTTCAGCCACCAGGAAACGCGGCTCAAGCTGCCGCCCAGGCTACCCAGAAAAGAAGTGAGGAGACCCCATGAACCATGCCTACCACAACCCCGTGTCGATCCATTGCGGGGCTGGCAGCCTTGACCGGCTCCCGGCCCTGCTGCACGGCCGGCGCGTCGTCGTCGTGACCTTTCCCGAAGCGCGTGCGCTGGGACTGGTGGCGCGGCTTGAAGCCCTGCTGGGCGCAGACCTTGCCGGGCTGATCGAAGATGTGCAGCCGAACCCGGATGTCGCCCAGTTGTCCGGCCTGTACAACCGCTTCTGGGAAGACGCCGACGCCTGCGACGCCATCGTTGCGGTCGGTGGCGGCAGCGCGATCGATACCGCCAAGGCGTTGATGGTAGGGACCAGGTCGGGCCGGTTCGATTCGCTGATCAGCCTGCTGGCGACCGGCAAGGCGTTCACGCCGGCGCAGGTCAAGCCGCTGATCGCGGTGCCGACGACTGCCGGCACCGGCAGCGAAGTGACGCCCTGGGCCACCATCTGGGACGCCGCGAACCAGAAGAAGTACTCGCTTCACCTGCAGGCAACCTGGCCCGAAGCGGCCATCGTGGATGCGGAGCTGATGATGTCGGTGCCGCGGGGCACCACGATCTCCACCGGGCTCGATGCCCTGTCCCACGCGCTGGAATCGATCTGGAACGTCAATGCCAACCCGGTTTCCGACACCTTCGCGATTTCGGCGGTGGAGGACATCTTCGACACCTTGCCGGAACTGGTGCGCAACCTGGACGACATTGGCCTGCGTGAGCGCATGGCGCTGGCCGCCCTCAAGGCCGGACTGGCGTTCTCCAATACCAAGACGGCACTTGCGCACTCCATCTCCTACGAAATGACGCTGCGCCATGGCCTGCCGCACGGCATCGCGTGCTCGTTCACGCTGCCGATGGTGCTTGAAAAAGCCTGGGCACGCCGGCCCGACCGCGACCGCACGCTGCAGCGGCTGTTCGGGCCGGTGCTGGGCAACGGGCAGCAGCGGCTGCGCGCCTTCCTGCAGGACCTGGGCGTGAAGACCGAGTTTGCCGACTACGGCGTCTCCGACGACGAGGCCGGCGCCATGATCGCGCGTGCGCTGGACGGCGCCCGGGGCAAGAACTTCATCGGCGCTGTGCCGGCCTAGTGGCACGACCCCGGCCGACGGTGCCGCCGGCCAACACGAGCCCGCAATACGGGCCGACAATACAAGAGGAGACAAAAATGGAAACTGCCGATCGCATCCAGGCAGGGGCGTTCGTCGCTCCGGCCGAGCATTCGTTCCGGCGCGCCCAGTGGCGCATGCTGCTGGCCGCGATGTTCTGCTACTTCTTCTTCTACACCGGGCGGCAAACCTTTGGCTTCGCCATTCCCGGCATCCAGCAGGAATTCGGGTTTTCCAAGGAAGCGCTGGGCTGGGCCTCCACCTGCCTGCTGTGGTGCTACGCCATCGGGCAGGCCATCAACGGCAACCTGGGCGACAAGTTCGGCGGCCGCCGCGTGATGACCGCCGGCGCGATCCTGTCGTGCGCCGCCAACTGGGTGGTCAGCTTCGCCGTCGGCTTCAAGAGCCTGGCGATTCCCTGGGGCATCAACGGCTACTTCCAGGCCCTTGGCTGGGCGCCCGGCAGCCGGCTGCTGTCGAACTGGTGGGGCGCCGAAGAGCGCGGCAAAGTCTACGGCTTCTACGTGTTCGCGGCCGGCTGCGCCTCGGTGCTGTCGTTCGTCACCTC
Organism: Cupriavidus sp. FW306-01-F10A; assembly: GCF_058782785.1. Lineage (NCBI taxonomy): Bacteria > Pseudomonadati > Pseudomonadota > Betaproteobacteria > Burkholderiales > Burkholderiaceae > Cupriavidus > Cupriavidus sp. FW306-01-F10A. The sequence continues at coordinate 138,389 of NZ_JBYSYA010000012.1, read as the reverse complement.
GATCGTGGTCGTGAACATCCTGCACCTGGACTGGCGCTGGATCTTCCGCCTGCCGGTGCTGCTGATGCTGGTGGGCGGCATCACCTTCTTCCTGATCGTGCGCGAGCGGCCGGAAGACCTTGGCTTCAAGTCGCCCGATACCGGCGTGGCCAAGGCCGAGGATGCGGAGAAGGCCACGGCAGTCGAGACCGATGCCGGCGAAAGCTCCTGGTCGCGCTACAAGGCCGTGCTGCGCAACCCGCGGCTGCTGGTCGCGGGCCTGTCGATCGGTTTCCAGAATGCCGCGCGCTATGGCCTGATCGTCTGGGTGCCGGTCCACTTCCTGGGCAAGAACTGGAAGAGCGCCGAGACCCTGATCGACCCGGCCTGGATCTCGGTGGCGCTGCCGGTGGGCATGGCCTTCGGCGCGCTGTCCAACGGCTGGATTTCCGACCGCCTGTTCGGCTCCAGCCGCAGCAAGGCCATCATGCTCTACATGGTGCTGGGTGCGATTGCCTCGATGATCATGTACCAGCTGCCCACGGGCATGGGCGCGATCGTCGCGCTGTTCCTTGCCGGCTTCTTCGTATACGGCCCCGCCTCGTCCTTCTGGGCGCTGTGCCCGGACCTGGTCGGCGCCAGGCGGGCCGGCACCGCTACCGGCATCCTGAACTTCTTCTCGTACCTGCTCGCAGGCCTGGGCGAACCCCTGATCGGCCGCATCCTGGACCAGTCCGGCAATACCTCGCTGGTGTTCCCGATCGTGGCAACCAGCTGCATCATCAGCGCCGTGATCGCGGCCTTCATCCGCCGCTGAGCGCGCCGGGCCGGCAAGGCGCCGGCCCGCCCGCGACGGCTGCATCTCCTTCCACCCACTGCTCAAGACCCGCGAGGGCAAGCTCATGACCGCATTGCAAGCCACCCCCGAAATCCGCCACGAAGCGCTGCGCATCGCCGGCGAGAAGATCTACCGCGAAGACGTGATCGAGGTGACCTATCCGTACACCGGCGAAGTCATCGCCACCGTGCCGAAGGCCACGCTCGACGACGTGCGCCGCGCCTACCGCATCGCGCGCGACTACCAGCCCACGCTGACGCGCTATGAACGCTACAAGATCCTGATGCGCGCGGGCGAGATCATCGCCTCGCGCCTGGATGAGATCTCGCGCACCATCACGCTGGAATCCGGCCTGTGCCGCAAGGATTCGCTGTACGAGGTGGGCCGCGCCTCTGACGTGCTGCTGTTTGCCGCCAACCAGGCGCTGGTCGACGACGGCCAGGTGTTCTCGTGCGACCTGACCCACCACGGCAAGAGCCGCAAGGTCTATACGCTGCGCGAGCCGCTGCTGGGCGTGATCACCGCGATCACGCCGTTCAACCACCCGTTGAACCAGGTGATCCACAAGGTGGCGCCGTCGGTGGCCACCAACAACCGCATGGTGCTCAAGCCCAGCGAGAAGACGCCGCTGGCGGCCTACCTGCTGGCCGATATCCTGTATGAGGCCGGGCTGCCGCCGCAGATGCTGTCGGTCATCACCGGCGACCCGCGCGAGATCGCCGACGAGATGCTGACGCACCCGGACGTGGACCTGGTGACCTTCACCGGCGGCGTGCCGATCGGCAAGTACATCGCCGCCACGGCCACCTACAAGCGCCAGGTGCTGGAGCTGGGCGGCAACGACCCGATCATCGTGATGGAAGACGCCGACCTGGAAGAGGCCGCCACGCTGGCCGCCAGCGGCTCGTACAAGAACTCCGGGCAGCGCTGCACGGCGATCAAGCGCATGCTGGTGCATGAGTCGGTGGCGGACCGCTTTGTCGACCTGCTGGTGGCGAAGACCGAAGCGCTCAGCTACGGCGATCCCATGGACCCGAAGGTGGACATGGGCACCGTCATCGACGAAGCCGCGGCGATCCAGTTCGAGGCGGTGGTCAATGAAGCGATTGCCGCCGGGGCCACGCTGCGCTACGGCAATATCCGGCGCGGCGCGCTGTATTCGCCGACGGTGCTCGATCATGTCGATCCCGAAATGACCGTGGCCAGGCATGAGACCTTCGGGCCGGTGTCGCCGGTGATCCGCTTCAGGGACATTGGAGATGCGATCCGCATCTCCAACGGCACCGCCTACGGCCTTTCGTCGTCGGTCTGCACCAACCGGCTCGACTACATCACGCGCTTCGTGCGGGAGCTGAAGGTCGGCAGCGTCAATGTGCGCGAGGTGCCGGGCTATCGCCTGGAGCTGACGCCGTTCGGCGGCATCAAGGATTCCGGACTGGGCTACAAGGAAGGCGTGCTGGAGGCGATGAAGAGCTTTACCAACACCAAGACATATTCGTTGCCTTGGTAGTTAGCGCCCGGTCCTGGCGGTCACGGACTAAGCAGGCGTTCCTGTGCGTGCGGCGTGCCGTGGTTGCCGGCAGCCAGGAACGAAGTGTCTTCGCGCAGGGCGCCGGGCATGCCTGCCGGCGCGGCGCACAGCAGCGCGTTCATCTGGGACAGTTCGCGCAGGGTGTCCAGGTGCAGGGCGCTGGTTTCCACGCTTGCGGTACGGCGCTGCGCGACACGGGCAATGTGGCGGGCGGTGAAGCGCTCGGCGCGCGCCTGGAAGTCGCCGGCGCATTCGAGAAGCAACGCCGACGCTGCGCGGTCGTTGGCAACAAAGAGCGACATCCTGGTACGCAGGTTGGCCACCAGCATGTCGCAAAGTTCCAGCAGTTCGGCGCTGCCCTCGGCCGAGAAGCAGAAGTTGCGGGCGAGCTTGCGCTGGTCCAGGTCGACCAGGATCCGTTCGACGATATCGCCCGCGTACTCCAGGTTGATATTGACCAGCATGATCGCGTCCCAGCGTGCGGCATCCTCGCCGTCGAGGCTGCCGGCGTCGACGTCGGTCAGGTACATCTTGACGGACGAATAGAGGTCGTCGATGCGGTCGTCCAGCGCGCGGCAGCGGACGTTCGCGGCGCGGTCGTTGCCCACGATCGAGAGCTTCATGCCATTGAGCATCTCCTCGATCACGTCGCCGATGCGCACGACCTCGCGCGTGGCATTGCCCAGCGCGACGGACGGGTGCCGCAGGTCGCCCTGGCTCAGGTAGCGCGCGCCGCCGGGCGCCGCGTCGTCGTGCGCATCAGGCAGCCATCGGGTGCAGAGGGCCGCCACCGGGTTGACAAACCAGATCAGCGTTGCGGCCAGGGTCAGGTTGAAGGCCATGTGGAAGTCGATGGCCATGGTGCCGGCACTGCTGCCCAGGCGCGCCAGCAGCCAGGGGATGGCGTCAAGCAGCGGCAGGAATGCCAGTATCCCCACGAACCGGAAGATCAGGTTCGCGAGCGATACGCGCCGGGCAGCAGGCGCACTGCCGGAATTGGCCAGGCAGGCTATCAGTCCACTGCCCAGATTGGCGCCGAGCACCAGCGGCAAGGCGGTGGCAGGGCCGATGACACCACCCATGGCCAGCGTTGCAGTCAGCAGTACCGCGGCCAGGCTGGAGTACGCGAGCAACGTCACAAGGGCGCCGATCACCAGGGCCAGCAGTGCGTCGTTGCCAAGCGAGGTGAAGATGGCGCGCACGATCTCGGCGTGCAGCAGCGGCGCGGCGTAGAGGCGGATCAGCTGCAAGGCCAGCGTGATCAGCCCCAGTCCCACGATGACTTCGCCGGCCTGTCCGCGCAGGCTGGCCTTGCCGGACAGGCGCAGGGCAATGCCGATCACCAGCAGCAGTGGCGAGAGCCAGGAGATATCGACCGACAGCAAGCGTGCCATCAGGCTGGTGCCGACGTCGGCACCGAGCACGATCGGCAGTGCCGCCGGCAACGACACCAGGCCCCCTGCCACAAAGGCGCTGGTCATCAGCGCCGTCGCGCTGCTGCTCTGGATCAGCGCGGTCACGCCAAGCCCGGCCAGGAAGCCACGCGCGGGACTGGCCGTGCCCGCGGCCAGCACCAGCCGCAAGCGCGGCCCCAACAGCTCCAGCATGCCGTGGCGCGTCACATGCGCGCCCCAGATCAGCAGTGCGACCCCGGACATCAGGGAAAGCAGGATTTGCATGGCGCCGCCCCCTGGTGGTGGCTGTCTTCGCGGCCACCCTTATCTGCTTGTTGAGGAAGCGTGCCGGCCAGGCCGGCACACACCGGACTTAGTCCGCGTGGTTCAGCGCCAGCCGCAGGATGTCGAAATTGCGCAGCCGCTGGCCTGCGGGCGCAGTGACCTTGCGGTTGAACAGCAGCGGCACCTTCTGCTCGGACAGGCCGCCGTGCGAGCGCAGCGGGGCATCCAGGCCACTCAGGTCATGGCGCGCCGGCGTGGTGCCGAGCACGGTCAGGCGTTCGCTGACCACCACCAGGTCGCCGATGCGGTCGGGCGGCAGCTCGAAGCGCTCGCTGGCGGCGCGCTTGTCCAGCACCAGTTCGATCCCGGGCAGTGCGGCGATGGCTTCATGCACGGCCTGTTGATCGGTGCCGGCAGGCAGGTACACGGTCGCGTAGGAGCCCAGTGCGCCATGGTGGGCGACGTAGGGATCGGTGATCGGCAGCAGCACGCGCGTGGCGTCCGCGCCGAAACGCTCGTCCAGCACCTGCTGCAGGAACAGGATGTTGGCCTTGCCCAGCGAATCGGTCTTGGCATTCATGCCGTGGTCGGCGGTGACGCCGATGACCGCACCCAGCGCGTCCAGGCGCTGCAGGTAGCTGTCGATCATGGCGTAGAAGGCACTGGCCTGCGGCGTTCCCGGGGCATGCTTGTGCTGGATGTAGTCCGTGGTGGACAGGTACATCAGGTCGGGGCGGACGGTTTCCAGCAAGGCCACGCCGGCGGCGAACACGAACTCGGACAGGTCGGCGCTGTAGACCGAGGGCAGCGGCATGCCGACCTTGCGCAGCACGTCGTCGATGCCGTTGTCTTCGATGGTGGCCTGGTCGGCCTTCTCCGCCGAGAAGCAGATGCCCCTGAGGCCGTGGCCCAGCAACGCGCGCAGCTTGTCCTTGGCGGTGACCACCGCCACCGATGCGCCGGCCTGCGCTGCCGCGGCCAGCACGGTGGGGGCGCGCAGGTAGCGGGCGTCGTTCATCAGCACCTCGGCGCCGGCTTCGGTGTCGTAGAAGAAGTTGCCGCAGATGCCGTGCACCGACGGCGGCACGCCGGTCACGATCGACAGGTTGTTGGGGTTGGTGAACGATGGCACCACGCAATCGCCGGTCAGCACGGTACCGCGTTTGGCCAGGCTGGCGAAGAAGGGGGTGGCGCCCGCCTGCACGGCAAGGCTGATGTATTCCTGCTCGCAGCCGTCGATGCAGACGATGACGGTGGGGCGGGCGGGAAGCTGGTAGTGGTGGCCGTTGACCTGGATCTGGGTGCTCATGGCGTCTCTTGCGGAGGGATTGTGAATGGGATTTGCCTGAGACCCATGCTAAGTTAGGCGATAAGCTCTCACAATCGAGTTTATTTTCCAGATCCTGTCAGGAAATCTCACAATGCCGCACAAGCTGCCCCCGCTCAACGCCCTGCGCATCTTCGAGGTTGCCGCCCGCGCCGGCAGCTATTCGGCGGCCGCGCGCGAGCTGCACCTGACCCATGGCGCGGTCAGCCGGCAGATCGAGATCCTGGAGCAATGGCTGGGGCAGCCGCTGTTTATCCGCCAGGGCCAGCGCATGGTGCCGACTGTCCACGCGCAGGCGTTCGCGCGCGAGATCAGCACGGCGTTCGACCAGATCAGCGCCGCTTCCGAGCGCTATGGCCGCATCGCCACGCGCAAGGTGGTGCGGGTCAATGCCCCGGCAACCTTTGCCATGCGCTGGCTGATTCCGCGGCTGGATGACTTCCGGCGCCAGCAGCCGGAGGTCGATGTGCGTGTGTCGACCGCCTTCAGCAACGAGGCGGGATTCAACGGCACCTTTGACGTGGCGATACGGCGCACCCTCGAACGTGGCGAACAGTTCGAGTCAGTGCCGATCTTTTCGGAGTACCAGACGGTGATCGCCAGTCCGGCGATACTGGAGCAGGTGCCGTTGCAGGGTGTAGAGGACCTGGTGGAGGGCGTCTTCCTCTATACGGAGACCCGGCCGGGAAGCTGGGAATCGTGGCTGCAGCAGGCGGGACATGCCTCGCTGCTGCCGGTGCGCACGCTGCGCTTCGACCATTTCTTTGTCACGCTGCAGGCGGTGGTGGACAGCCTTGGCTTTGCCATCGGCACCTTTCCGACCCTGGAAACGGACCGCGCGGGCGGGCGCATTGCGACGCCGTTTGCCGCCATCCGCGCACCGGGCAATACCTATCATGCGCTGGTGCCGCGCGATGCCGACAAGCCGCTGCATCTGCGCGCGTTCCTGGAGTGGCTGCAGCAGCAGGGGCAGGCGGCCGCGGCGACCTGAAGCGGCGCACGCCGGGGAAGCGGGGTGAGGGTGGCGCGCGGCCCGCGCGATGCGGGCCTGCGCTGAGACGGGAGCTCAGGCCCCGTCGAGGAACGCGCTGCGCTGGCCCAGGCGCGAGCCGAGCGCATCGGGTGCCAGGCTCATGCTGGCGGGGTCCACGGCCGAGGCGGGGCTGCCTGCCATGGACGGGTCGGCGGCTGCCGGCGCCATGCCCGGCTGGGCCGCCTGTACCGGAGCCTGGGCATAGCTGCCGCCCGCTGCGGGTGCCACCTGGGCCGACGGCGCTGCCGACGGCATGGCTTGCGCGGGCTGGGCGGACTGCACCGGCTGAGTGGATTGCATCGGCTGCATCGGCTGCGTCATTGGCATCGGCTGGCTCGGCTGCAGGGGCTGAGCCTGCTGCGCAAACAGCGGGTAGGACGCGATCATCGCGCCAGCCACGACCAGGGATTTCGCCAGATGTTGCTTCATTCGTGTACCTCCTAGAACGCCTACAGGCAAGGGAACAGTCACTGTAGCGCCGCGGCACCTGACATTCTGTTTGATTTTGCAACGGTCGTTAACCAGCCTTGCCATCGCGGCCAGGGCAGGTTAATTGCGCGCGCGGCCTGCAAATCTTGCGCGGCCGTCAACGCCGGGCCAATCGCTTGAGCGCCGCGGGGTCCAGCAGTTCGATCTGGCGGTACTCGCGGCGGATCAGGCCCGCGTCTTCCCACGCCTGCAGGTACTTGGCCACGGTCTGGCGCGAGCGGTTGACCATGTCGCCAAGGTCCTCAGCGCTGATGCGCACGACATGGTCGGTGCGGTCGGCCAGTTCCAGCAGGCGCGCCGCCATGCGCGCGTCGATGGGCGCCTGCGCCGCGCTTTGCGCGTGGTCGAACGCTACGCGCAGGCGCGCGCAGATCTGCTGCACGATCAGCTGCATGCCTTCCGGATGCGCGGCCAGGATGCGGTGGAAGTCGCGCTGGCTCAGCACCATCAGTTCCGTATTGCCGACGGCGAAGGCGTCGTGCGTGCGCGGCTTGCCGTCCAGCAGCGAGATCTCGCCGAACCAGCGGCCACGCCCGATCACCGAGTACACCGACTCGCGCCCGCCCGTGCTGACCCGGCTCATGCGCACCCGGCCCGACAGCACCATGCAGAAGTAGGTGGGCGGATCGCCGCGCGCGAAGATCATCTCGCCGTCGCCAAAGCGCAGGCGGCGTGCGGCGTTCGCCACGGCATCGAGCACGCCCGGCGGCGCATTGCGCAGCCAGCCGCTGGCCAGCACGCTGCGCGGCAGCGTGCGCACCGGCTCCACCGCTCTCGATCCACTCTTCACATCAGCCTTCACATCGCTCTCCTGCTGGAGCCGAGATTGTCCAATACTTAACAGACTTTGGCGCGGTGCGCCCGGACAATGCATCGATTCAATGACTCACATGCCCCGGGGAGGTGTACGCATATGGCGCAAATCCAGCTCGTCGATTCAATCAGGGACCGCGTCTCCGACGCCGAATGGCAGATGCGCGTGGACCTGGCGGCCGCGTACCGCCTGGTCGCCCACTTTGGCTGGGACGACCTGATCTTCACCCATATCTCGGCACGCGTGCCCGAAGCGCCGGACCAGTTCCTGATCAACCCGTACGGGATGATGTTCGACGAGATCACGGCATCGAGCCTGGTCAAGGTCGACCACGAAGGGCAGCCCGTGCTGGAAACGCCGTATGACGTCAACCCGGCCGGCTTCATCATCCACAGCGCCGTGCATGAGGCGCGCCCCGAAGTCGGCTGCGTGATGCACACGCATACCTCGCACGGCGTCGCCGTCTCGGCGCAGCAGGCGGGCCTGCTGCCGATCTCGCAGCAGTCGATGTTCGCGCTGACCGGGCTGGCGTACCACGACTATGAGGGCGTGGCGCTGCGCGAGGACGAAAAGGCGCGGCTGGTGGCCGACCTGGGCCGCTGCAAGCAGATGATCCTGCGCAACCATGGCCTGCTGACGTGCGGGCGCACGGTATCCGATGCTTTCCTGACCATGTACACGCTCGAGTCCGCCTGCCGCATCCAGATCCTGGCGCAAAGCGGCGGCACGCCGCTGACCATGGTGCCCGAAGCCGCCAGCGCCAACATGGGCCAGCAGGCGCGCCAGGCCACCAAGGGCAAGGGCTCCAACCTGGCCTGGCCGGGCCTGCTGCGCCGCCTCGACCGCATCAACCCTGACTACCGCAACTGACCATGGCCATCCTCGTTCACCTGCCGTCGTTCATGGCGGTTCCCATCACTGCCGCGCTGCGCGAAGCCGCGCCGGACATCACCGTGTGGAACGGCCGCGAGGCCGCCGTCGCGGAACAGGTCGAAGCCATCATCGCCTGGGGCCTGAAGCCCGGCGTGCTGCCGGCCTACCCTAAGCTGCGGCTGGTCTGCGCCGCCACCGCGGGCGTCGACAAGCTGCTGGCGGCGCCGGACCTGCCGCCTGGCATGCCGGTCACGCGCATCGTCGATCCCGGCCAGCAGACCGGCATCGCCCACTACGTGCTGGCGATGGCGCTGCGCCATACCCGCGCGCTCGGCCGGTACGCCGAACAGCAGCGCCGCGGCGAATGGAAGCGCCACCCGGGGCGCGATGTGTCGCGCTGCCGCGTGGGTGTGCTGGGGCTGGGCGAGATCGGCAGCGAGGTGGCGCGCATGTTTGCCGCCATCGGCTACCCGGTCAGCGGCTGGAGCCGCAGCGCCAAGCATCTGCCCGGCGTGACCGACTTCACCGGCGACGACGGGCTGGATACGATGCTGGCGCAGAGCGAGATCCTGGCCTGCACGCTGCCGCTGACGCCGCGCACCGAGGGCATGCTGAACCGCCAGACGCTGTCGCGGCTGCCCAAGGGGGCGTTCCTGATCAACGTCGGGCGTGGCGAGCATGTGGTCGAGCCCGACCTGGTCGCACTGATCGACGAAGGCCACCTTGCCGGCGCGGCGCTTGACGTGTTTGCCAAGGAGCCGCCCGCGGCGGACGATCCGGTCTGGACCCATCCCCGCATCGAGGCCACGCCGCATATCGCGGCCGACCCCTCGTACGAACTGGTGGCGCGGCAATGCATCGACAACCTGCGGCGCGCGCGCGACGGGCGTGAACTGTTGAACCAGGTGGACCGGCAGGCGGGCTACTGAGGGCCCGGCGTGCCGGTCCGTCCGGATGGCTATGTCACGCTCACATCGGCGGTGCCGGCCGCCACCTCCAGCAGCCGCGTGCTCGCCGTGGCAGGTAGCGCCGGAGCCGTGCCGCCTTCGAGCAGCTTGAGCGTATGGAAGGTGCAGCTCAGCTTCTCGGGCGTCAGGGTGACCAGCGCGTAGCCCTCGGCGTTGGAGTCGGCGTGGCGCAGCCACGCGTTGAAGGCGCGCAAGGTGGTGTCGAAGGTGTTCACCACCGCGCCGCCCACGTTGCTGTAGACCAGTTCACGCAGCGCGGCGAAGGCCTGGTCGTTGTCGACGATCGAGCGGAATGAACTGAGCAGGGAGTTGCTAGACAGACCGGCCGTGACCAGGTCCACCATCACCGGCGCTGGCGTCGGCGCATCGTAGTCGTCCATCACCTGGCCGGCAAAGAAGGCGTGGATATCGCCGCTCAGCGCCACCACATTGCGCACGCCGTTGTTCTTCAGGAACGCCATCAGGTTCTTGCGCTCGGCGTTGTAGCCATCCCACTGGTCGGCATTGAGGATAAAGCGGTCGAGCAGCGCGATGGCCGGCAACCGGCTTTCGATCAGCGGCTTGATGTTGGCATCGAACGCGGCGCTGTCGATGCCGACCTGCGCCAGTACATTGCGCAGCGCCGTGTAGGCCAGGTTGGCATAGGTGCCGGCGGTCTTGGCCGCGCGCAAGTCGTCGGCCAGCGCATTGGCAATGGCGCTCTCCAGCGAGGACAGGGCATTGTTGGCCAGCACCAGCGCCCTGGCGATCAGCCGCGCCACCGCCTGGATCACATCCACCTGCATGCGCAACAGCGACAGCTGGTTGGCCCACAGCTTCCACGTGGTGGCGTCGGCGCCGACGCGGTCCTGCCACCACGCGCGCTGCGCATCGCCCAGCATCGACACCGGTGTCAGCGTGCCGCCGGCGGCGGCAATCTTCTGCGCTTCGGCCGCGGCCAGTGTCTCGGCCGGGACGAAGTACAGCGCGCCGACTGCGCGGCCGGTGGTTTGCTCGGAGATGATGTGGTCGGCACGGTACAGGCGCTCGTCGGTCATCAGCAGGGTGGCGAGATTGCCGAAGGTGAACGAGCGATAGATCTGGATGTTCTGGAACGACGGGTTGTTGACGTCCAGGCTGACATCGGCCGGCATGAACTCGAACCACGCCTGGTTGGCAGCGCGCCGGCGCGCGGTGCGCGGCGTCAGGTCGTCGTCGGAGTCGTAGGTCTGCCGGTCCTGCCAGCAATTGTCGGCGAACTCATGGTCGTCCCAGATCGCAATCATCGGGAACGCGGCATGCAGGGCCTGCAGGCGCGCGTCGGTGCGATAGCTGCGGTACAGGTGGCGATAGTCGTCCAGCGTGGTGGCGTAGACGCTGCCGTCCGGCAGCGCGGTGCCATTGGGCAGCTGCAGCACGCCGTGGCGATCCTCCACATTGCCGGCGCGCGAGCCGCCCGGGACGGCCTCGTAGATGTAGTCGCCGACATGGACGATGAAGTCCAGCTCCTGCTGCGCCAGTTCTTCCATGCCGGCCCAGTGGTTGGCATTCCAGTCCTGGCAGCTGACAAAGGCGAAACGCAGCTGTGACAAGGGCGTGCCGGCCGCTGCCGCGGTGCGGGTGCGGCCGACGGTGCTGGGGCGGTTGCCCAGCAGGAAGCGGTAGTAGTAGCGGGTGCCGGGGCTCAGGCCCGTGACCTTGTTGCGGATGGTGTAGTCCCAGTCCGGCAGGGCCATCAGCGGTTGATTGACCAGCAGGCTCGGCGGCGGGAAGTCAGGCTGCGTCGACACCTGCAGCCGCACCACCACCGGCCGCTTGCCGTTGCTGCCTTCCACCCGCGTCCATACCACCACGCTGTCGGGTTTGGGATCGCCCGAGGCGACGCCATGGACGAAATTGAAGTTCTCCGGATTGCCGGTGTCGGGTTCCGGGTCGTCGCCGCCGCCGCAGGCGCTCAGCCCGCCGGTGGCAACGGTGACGGTCAGGAAACTTCCCCACTTGAGAAACTGTCGGCGGTCCATGGCGCTCCTCCTGTGCTTGCGGTCTCGGTCCACGCAGCGCGCAGCCGTGCCCGGGATGCCGCGTGCGGCACCAGGATTCGTGGGGGCGTGCTGGTTGCTGAATGCATACTAGTGGCTGGCCTGCACGCTCGCCGTCGGTGAGGTTCCGACATCGATATAGGAGGAAGTCGACTGGTTCGTGCCGGCGCTGGCGCACCGCGCACCACCGTTGCTGGCGCGATCGGCAAGTCGGCATGCATTGCCTGCGACGCGGCCTAGACTGAAAGCAAAAGATTCGGACGCGAGGGCATCATGGCGTACGACAGCATCCTGGTCCATCTCGACGGCAACCGGCAGGCCATGCAGCGCTTGCAGGTTGCGGCACGCCTTGCCACCGCCAGCCAGTGTCCGCTGATCGGCCTGCTGGCCGGGCGCGTGCCAGACCCCAGCTGGTTCTACCGCATGAACAATGCCCAGCGCTGCCTGGCCGAAGACCAGGAGCGGCGCCGGCTGCAGCGCGAGAACATGCGTTGTGCCTTCGCGGCCGCCACGCGCGAGCTGGCGGTTGCCTGCGACTGGCGCACCGTCGAGCGCGATCCGGTGCCACTGGCGCTGCGCGAGGCGCGCGAGGCCGGCCTGATCGTCTCCGGCCAGTATGACGCCGACAACGCTGAAGGCCCGGTGGCGCGGCAGTTGTTGGAGGCGCTGCTGCTTGAGAGCGGCCGGCCGGCGCTGGTGGTGCCCTGTTCCGGCGCTTTCGCCACCGTGGGCACACGCGTGCTGGTGGCCTGGAACGGCAGCCGCGAGGCCGCGCGTGCCTTGCACGACGCGCTGCCGCTGATGGCCGGGGCACGCGCGCGGGTGCTGGGCGCCCATGCCGCCAGGGAGCCGCGTGCCGATGCCACTCCGGTCAGCCACGCCGTGCACGTGCTGGAGCGACAGGGTGTGGCAGTTGAGGTGGAGCACGGCCCGGGCGGTGGCGACCTGGCCATCGGTGAGTTGATCCTGTCGCGAGCGTCGGACTTTGGTGCCGACCTGATCGTGATGGGCGCCTACGGCCACGGCCGGCTGCGCGAGCTGGTGCTGGGCGGCGTGACCAGGGTGGTGCTGGAGTCGATGACGGTGCCGGTGCTGTTCTCGCACTGAAGCGCAGCGCCACGATTCCGGCAAGCCGCGCCAGAACAGCGTCCCCTGGTGGTCTTCAGTCGACCGTGATGTGGTTGGCCTGGATCACCTTGCCCCACACGCCCACGTCGTCGCGCACGGTCTGCGCGAACTGCTCGGCACTCCTGGCGGGCGCCATGCCCATGTTCAGCTGCAGGAAGCGCTCGCGCATGGGCGCGTCAGCCAGCAGGCGGGTCACTTCCGCATTGAGCCGCTGCACGATGGCGGCACTGGTGCCGGCCGGCGCGAACAGGCCATACCAGCTGTCGGTATCGAACGGGTAACCTTGTTCGGTCATGGTCGGCACGTCCGGCGTGGCCGGCGCGCGGCGCGTGCCGCTGATGGCCAGCGCGCGCAGCTTGCCGGCGCGGATCAGCGGCAGCGACGACGAGGTATCGACAAAGGCCACCTTGACCACGCCGCCCTGCATGTCGGTCAGGATCTGCGCCACGCCCTTGTACGGCACGTGGCGCAGCTTCATGCCGGTCTGCATCTTGAGGGCTTCCATGGTCAGGTGGCCGCCCGAGCCGATGCCCCATGAGCCGTAGTCGTATGCATCCGGGCGCTTGAGCACGTGGGCGACGAACTCCTTGAGCGTGCGCGCCGGGAAGTCCGGCGTCACCACCAGGAAATTGCCGCCCGCGCCGACCTGCGCCACCGGCAACAGGTCGCGCAGGCCGTCATAGGGCAGCCTGGGCTGCAGGGTCTGGTTGATCACCACCGTGGCGGCATAGGTGAACAGCAGCGTGTAGCCGTCGGGGCTGGCCTTGGCCACGGTATCGTTGCCGATGATGCCGGTCGCGCCGGGCTTGTTGTCGACCACGATGGTCTGGCCCAGCGCCTTGCCGAGCGATGCGGCCAGCGCGCGCGCGAACAGGTCGGTGCCGCCGCCGGGCGGGGCCGGCACCACCAGCCGGATGGGCTTGGCGGGCCAGGCATTGCTGGCGCACAGCGGGCCGGCCGCCGCGCCAAGACTGAGTGCGGCAAGCGCGCGCAGCACGTCGCGCCGGCGCGCGTTGCCAGGCAGTTCCGTCGGAACCGGGTTCATTGCTTGTGGCATGGCGTCTCCCTAGTGCATGCCGAAGTTGTCCGCCGCGTCGCTTTCCAGCGCGTCGGCGGCCGCGCCATACAGGCTGCGCGACACATAGCTGCGGACCTGCGTGGCGCGCTGGCGCAGCCAGGCGGCCTTGAGCTGGCGGGCCTCGCGCACGGTGGGCGTTTCATCGGGCGCCAGCGCCAGCACGTCGATCACGTGCAGCGCCAGCTGCGTGTTGCCGCGTGCGGCCAGGGCCTGGGCGTGGCGGATCAGTGCGCCGTGGTCGGCGACGGCCGCGGCGATCTCGGCCGCCGCCCGCTGCGGCGCGGCCGGATGCAGCGTGGTGGCATTGCGGTCCCACCAGCCGTTCTCCGAGCGGTAGATGTCGCGCGCGATGTAGCTGGGGTCGCCATAGGTGGGGCGCATCCAGGGCTGGTCGAACAGCTCAGCCGGCGGCTTGAGCGCGGCCAGCACCTGGCGTTCGTTGCAGCCGGCGTTCATCAGCCGCACCACCTCCGCGCGCAGCCAGCGCAAGGCCCTGGCGGTCTGGCACAGCACGCGCTGGCATTCGTCCTCGCCCTGCAGCGTGGCGCCGAACTCTCGCACCACGGTGCGCGGCTGCAGGCCGGCCAAACGTTCCAGCGTATCGGCCCAGCGCACGGTGTCGCGCATGGTGCGGAAGGGGGTGCCGATGTTCGGGATCGAATCGATCACCGCGGGGCCGCCGTACAGCAGGCGCCGGCCCGGCAGCCAGACCGCCACGGCGTCGTCGGTCTCGGACGGTGCCCACAGGATTTCCGCGCGCCGCTCGCCCCGGCCCAGCGTCAGGCCATCGGCAAAGGTCTCGGTGGGTTCGATGTGGACCAGCTTTCCCGCCAGCGCGCCGGCCGGCTGGCGGAACTGGATCTCCGCCATGCGCTCCTGCATGCGCTGGGTTTCGCGGTAGCGCGCCTGCCGCGCCAGCACATTGACGTGGGCCAGCACCCGCGGCGCGGGCTCGCCGCGCGCGGCGGCGTGGTCCAGCCATTGCTGCAGGCCGGCGTTGTAGCCCATATGGCCGTGGCTGTAGCAGATGGCCAGCACCGGCAGCCCGGTCTGCGTGCGCAGCGCCTCGATCATGCCGCGCGTGACGCGCCCGCCGGGACCGCTGTCGACCACCAGCAGGCCGCCACCCACGTCGGCGACAAAGCTCTGCCCTTGTCCGTGCAGCAGCCACACGCCGTCGCCGACGCTTTCGATTCCGGTGCCAGTGACCAGTGCCGCCGGCCGGTCCTCAATGTCCTGCATGCTTGCCTCCTCTGCGAACCAGGTCGCGTCCAGCGCAACTGTCACGCAAGAAGGGGCATCCCGGGGATTGGGGAAAGTCCCGCCGAGATCCGGCGTACCGGCCGCAAAGCAAGCGCCGGTGCGGCCCGGCGGAGGTTTTGGAATTTCAGGTGTAAACCGCTGGTTAGCACCGCGCGGGTGCAGGGAGTTCCCCGCCGGCGCGCGCTGCGGTAGCGGCTGCCGTCAGTCAAGTCGGCGCAGCGGACTGTCAGGCAGGTTGGACAGATAGTGGACTTCACGCCGCAGCAGGGTGGCGAACTGCGCCGCCACCGGCGTCATCGGCGAATCGGCGCGGTAGATCAGGCTGACGGTGTGGCTGGGCAGCTTGTCCTCGATCGGCAACGGCACCAGGCCATTGGCGGCCAGCCGGCCGGCCACCATCTGGCGCGGCAGCATGCACAGCAGGTGGCGGTCCTGCATCAGGTGCTCGATCATGCCGATGGTGTCGCAGCGCACCGCCACGCGCGGCAACGGCAGATCGCGTTCACGGAAGGCATCGAGGATGGCGGCGCCCGGGCCGTGCATGCGCTGGCCGGTCAGGATCCAGTCGGAGCCGATCAGTTCGCGCAGGCTGCGGGCGTTGCGCAGCGGATGCTCGCGGTGCGCCATCACGACCGAGTCGTTGTTGTAGAGCGGCTCGCAGGTGAATTCGCGCTCGATGCCCTCATCCGGGACCGGGCTGACTGCCATGTCCATCACGCCCGAGCGCAGTTCGTCCAGGTGGGTCGGGTAGCCCCAGCTGTCAATGCACACCAGCACGTCGGGATGCTGCACGCGAAAGCGCTTGACCACCGCGGGCAGCAGCACATGCGCCGGGCCGCGGGTGGTGCCGACGCGCACCACGCCGTTGCGCGCGCCCAGCATCTGCGCCATTTCCTCGCTGGCCTTGCGGGCCTCGGTGGCGATCAGCCGCGCGCGCCGCAGGAAGGCGTCGCCGTAGCGCGACAGCACCACGCCGCGGGTGGTGCGGGTCAGCAGCGGCACATGCAGCTCCTCTTCCAGCTGGCGGATGCTCTTGGTCAGTGCCGGTGCCGACACGTCGCGCGCACGGGCCCCGGCGCGGATGCTGCCGTGCTCGGCCACGGCGATGAAGTCCTGGACTTGGCTCAGACGCATGGATTTGGCTCCACTCAAACGACGCACTGGGCGCACAGCATAGCGGCATTCCGGCGGGTTCGGGATAACCCCAGGGTGCTAACCGGTGGTTTGCACCGAAGCAGTTTTGGCATCTGCCGTGATGCGCCGTGCCAACGCATGATCGCTCCACATCGTCGCAAACCGCCGGCAGCGCCGGCATCTTCCAGGAGTGGGATCGCATGGCGAACCGGCAAGACCTGCCGCTGGCAGGCATACGCGTGGCGGAGTTCGGGCAGTTCATCGCGGCGCCGGGCGCGGCCATGATGCTGGCCGACCTGGGCGCCGACGTGGTCAAGGTGGAGGCCTTGCGCGGCGACAGTGCGCGGCGCTTTGACGGCACCAGCCCGCAGAGCCCGATGTACCTGGCCTACAACCGCGGCAAGCGCGGCATCGCGCTGGACCTGCGCACGCCCGGCGGGCTGGACGCCGCACGGCGGCTGGCGCTGGCCAGCGACGTGGTGCTGCACAACACCCGCGCGGGCGTGATGGAAGCGCTGGGGCTGGACGCCGCCACGCTGCGCGCGGCGCGTCCCGACCTGATCCATGCCTCCATCAGCGGCTTCGGCACACGCGGGCCGTCGCGCACGCGGCCCGGGCTGGATATTGCCGCGCAGGCCGAGAGCGGCATGATGTCCGTGACCGGCGAGGCCGGCGGGCAGCCGCTGAAGGCCGGCTTCGCGCTGATCGACGCGGCCACCGCGCTGGCGACCGGCAACGCCATCCTGGCGGCGCTGTTCCGGCGCGAGCGCACCGGCGCCGGCGAGACTATCGAGACCTCGCTGCTTTCGGTCGGCGTGCAGATGCAGGCCCAGCTGTGGGCCGAGTACCAGTGCTCCGGCGCGCTGCCGGTGCGCAGCGGCAACAGCCAGCCCAAGGCGGCGCCGGCCGCGGATGTGATCGCGGTGGCGGACGGGCATATCGTGCTGTCGGCCTATCTCGACGAACACTGGACGCGCCTGTGCGAGGCCATCGGCCAGCCGGCGCTCGCGCAGGACGCGCGCTTTGCCTGCAATGCGCTGCGCGTGCAGAACCGCCCGGCGCTGCTGGCCATCCTGCACGACGCCATGCGCCACCTGAGCGGCGACGCCGCCCGTGCGCTGCTGGAGCGCCACCAGGTGGTGGTGGGCGTGGTGCGTGACTATCACCAGGTCAACGCGAGCGCCGACGTGCGCGCCAGCGGCGTGCTGCAAGCAGTTGACGACGGCGAGGGCGGCCAGCTGGAGCTGCCGGGCCTGCCCTTCACCATGGCCAGCATGCCGGCAGGGGCGATGCCCGCGGTGCCGCGCCTCGGCCAGCATACGACCAAGGTGCTGGCCGAACTTGGCTACAGCGCCGCGGAGATTCACACCATGGCCCGCGCCGGCGCGATCGGCGTGGAACAAGCCCAGCAGGAGCCCGCATGAACACCCCCCAAGCCCCCGTACTGCTGCAGCGCCATGCCGGCTGGGCCGAGGTGGTGCTGAACCGCCCGGCCCGCCGCAATGCCGTCGACATGTCGCTGGCCCGCGCGCTGGGCGACGCCATCGAGACCCTGGCCGCCGACGACAGCGTGCGCGCCGTGCTGCTGCGCGGCGCCGACGGCGCCTTCTGTTCCGGCCTGGACCTGCAGGCACTGCAGGCGGAGCCGGGCGGGCTGGCCGCGTTTGCGCCGGTCTGGGAGCGCGTCCACCTGGGCCTGCTGCAAAGCCGCAAGGCATGGATCGTGGCGCTGGAGCGCCATGCCATCAACGGGGGGGCGGCGCTGGCGCTGGCCGGCGACCTGCTGGTGTGCGGCGCCGGGGCCTTCCTGCAGATCGGCGAGATCCGCCTGGGCATGGCGGCGCCGCGCAATGCCGACTGGCTGGCGCTGCGCCATTCCGAGGCCGTGGCCGCGCGCCTGTGCCTGCTTGGCGACCGCGTGCCCGCGCCGGAGTTGCTGCGCCTGGGCATTGCCACCGAACTGGTCGAAGACGCCGAGGTGCTGGACCGCGCGCGCGGCCTGGCCGCCACCATCGGCGGCTTTCCGGTGGAAGGCGTGGCCGCGATCAAGGGCGGCATGCGCGCCGCGACGAGGCGCATGGCATCTGCTGCGCGCGACAAGCATTCCTGAGGACCGATATTTCCATGACAGATTCCATCACCACCGACGACGACGCGTCGCTGCAGGATTTCCGCCGCGAGGTGCGCGAGTTCGTCGCCCGGTCGCTGCCCCATGCCGTGCGCGAGAAAGTCCGCCTCGGACTGGAACTCAGCAAGCCAGAGCTGGTCGACTGGCAGCACCGGCTGGCCGAACGCGGCTGGCTGGCGCCGCACTGGCCGCCTGAATGGCAGGGCTGCAACTGGAGCGCCGAGCGCCGCGCCGCGTTCCAGGAAGAACTGGTGCTGGCGCACGCGCCCGAGAGCGGCGGCATCACCTTCGAGATGATCGGCCCGATCCTGATCCGCTACGGCACGCCGGCGCAGCAACAGTACTTCCTGCCGCGCATCCTGAACCAGGAGCACTGGTGGTGCCAGGGCTATTCCGAACCGAACGCCGGCTCCGACCTGGCGTCGCTGAAGACGCGTGCGGTGCGCAGGACGCGGCCCGACGGCACCGAGGTCTACGTGGTCAGCGGCAGCAAGATCTGGACCTCCTACGCGCAGTACGCGGACTGGATCTTCTGCCTGGTACGCACCGATACCGAGGCGCGCGCGCAGCAGGGCATCAGCTTCCTGCTGATCGACATGCGCAGCCCCGGCGTCAGCGTGCGGCCGCTGGTGGGCATCCATGGCTGGCACCTGTTCAACCAGGTGTTCTTCGACGAGGTGGAAGTGCCAGTGCAGAACCTCGTCGGCGAAGAGAACGCCGGCTGGACCATCGCCAAGTCCCTGCTCGAGCATGAGCGGCTGAACCTGGCGCGCGTGGCGGAGAACCGCCGCCGCCTGGCCAAGGTGCGCGCCATCGGCGACGAGCTGGAGGAGGGCGGCCAGCCGCTGTCGCAGCGCCCGTGGTTTGCACGCCGGATGCGCGCGCTGGAGGTGCGGCTCGAAGCGCTGGCTGCAACCGTGCTGCGCTTTCGCAAGCGCGCGCGCGCCGGCGAAACGCTGGGGCCGGAGACCGGCATGCTCAAGCTGCTGGGCAGCCGGCTGATCCAGGACATCGAGAACCTGGCGGTCGATGCGCTGGGGCCGGACACGCTGGCCTATGACCGCGCCGCGCACTTCGAGCCCGCCGTGCCGCAAGCGGGCCAGTCGGCGTACGCCGCGGCGGCATCGGCGCGCCGCTTCGTCACCCGCGGCTACACCATTGCCGGCGGCTCCAGCGAGATCCAGCACGAGCTGCTGGCCAAGCAGGTGCTGGGCCTGTAGTGGCTCCAATCGTGCCCGCAATTCAGGACAAGGACTGAACACATGAGCGATTCAACGGACGATCGCCGCATGCTGCAGGAAAGCGTGCGGCGCTATGTCGAGCGCGGCTACGGCTTCGAGCAGCGCCGCGCGGCGCTGGCCGAGCCCGATGGCTTCTCGCGCAAGCACTGGCAGGCATTTGCCGAAATGGGCTGGCTGGCCGTGGGGCTGCCCGAAGCCTGCGGCGGCCTGGGCGATGCCGCGGACCAGGCCCTGCTGGCCGAGGAACTGGGCCGCGCCCAGCCTGCCGAGCCCTGGTTGGCCAATGCCGCGCTGTGCGCGCCGCTGCTGGCCGCCTGCGGCGATCCCGCCCACGCCGCGATCGCGGCGGCGATGGCCGAGGGTGGCGCGATGCTGGCGCTGGCCGCATGGGAAACGCAGGGACGCTATGACGCTTTCGATATCAGCACCACCGCGCAACAGCATGAGCCGGGGCAATGGACGCTGGACGGCCGCAAGACCCTGGTGCTGGGCGGCGGCAGCGCCGCGGTGCTGCTGGTGCTGGCACGTAGCGGCGGCCAGCGCCGCGACCGCGACGGCCTGACGCTGTTCGCGGTGCCGGCCGACACGCGCGGCATCAGCGTCGATGCGCTGCCGACCTACGACGGCCGCCAGACCGCCAGCGTGACGCTGCGCCGCGCGACCGTGCCGGACAGCGCGCGCATCGGCCCGGTGGACGGCGCCTGGCCGCTGGTGGAAGCCGCCATCGACCAGGCCACGGTGATGGCCTGCGCCGAAGCCGTGGGCACCATGTCGCGCGCGTTCGACCTGACCCGCGACTACCTGGTGACGCGCGAGCAGTTCGGCCGCGCGCTGACGGCCAACCAGGTGATCCGGCACCGGCTGGTGGACCTCTATGTCAGCGTCGAGCAGGCACGCGCCATCACCGAGCTGGCGGCCAACGCCCTGCATGGCGATGCGGTGGCGCGCATGCGCGCGGTATCGCATGCCAAGGCCTTTGTCTCGGATGCCGGGCGCGCGCTCGGCGAAGACGTAGTGCAGCTGCACGGTGCGGTGGGCATGACCGACGAGATGGAAATCGGCCACTGCTACAAGCGCCTGGCAGCCCACGCCAACCTGTTCGGCGATGCCGACTGGCACTACGAACGGCTGGCGGCACTCGATCACGCCGCGCAGGCGCAAGCCTGAGCCGGTTCAGCCAGGGCGCCC
The DNA here is from genome assembly GCF_058782785.1 of Cupriavidus sp. FW306-01-F10A. Lineage (NCBI taxonomy): Bacteria > Pseudomonadati > Pseudomonadota > Betaproteobacteria > Burkholderiales > Burkholderiaceae > Cupriavidus > Cupriavidus sp. FW306-01-F10A. Next base: position 117,680 of record NZ_JBYSYA010000012.1, on the reverse strand, counting down.
GGGCCGGTGCCCGGTGCGCCCACCCATGACACGCCGGCAACGCACCGGCATGCGCGGCCAATGCGCCGCAACGGAGACAGGAATATGAGCAGCCAGCACACTGGCGCCCGCAGGGCTTGTGCCACGCGCATAGCAGCCCTGGCCGCGGCGCTGGCCCTGGCGGGCGCCGCCAGCGCGCACGCCGAGGCCCCATACCCCAGCAAGCCCATCCGCATGGTGCTGCCCTCGGGCGCGGGCACCGTGACCGACCAGACGGCACGGCTGGTGGCCGAGCGCCTGACCGCCGCGCTCAGGCAGCCGGTGGTGGTCGACAACCGCCCCGGCGCCAACGGCATCATCGCCAACGAGACCGTGGCGCGCGCCGCGCCCGACGGCTACACGCTGCTGTTCACCTATGCCGCGACCATGACGGTGAACCCGTGGACCACGCCGTCGCTGCCCTATGACCCGATCAAGGACTTCACCCCCATCGCACGCCCCAGCCAGCCCGGCGGCAACCTGCTCGCGGTCAGCGCCAATGTGCCGGTGCACAGCCTGCAGGAGCTGATTGCCTACGCCAGGTCCAGCAAGACGGAACTGGCGTACTGCTCATGGGGCGTGGGCTCGGGCGGCCACCTGGCCATGGAATACCTGAAGGCCAAGACCGGCATCCACCTGCGCCATATCCCCTACAAGACCGCCACCCAGTGCAGCAACGACCTGGCCGCGGGCCACGTCACCATCGGCATCACCGACGCCATCTCGTCGGTCCCGCACCTGAAGTCCGGCCGCATCCGGGGCATTGCGGTCTCCGGACCGGAGCGCCTGCTGACGGCGCCGGACGTGCCGACCATGTCGCAGCAGGGCGTGCCCTTCCAGCAAGCCAGCTGGGTCGCGATCTTCGGCCCCAGGGGCCTGCCCGCGCCGATCGTCAACCGGCTGAACGCCGAGGTGAACCGCATCCTGCAGACACCGGGCGACCGCGACAAATTCACCGCCATGAACCTGCAGCCTGCCGCGCCGTCGAGCCCGGCCGACCTGGGCAAGCTGGTCAGCGCCGATCTGGCCGCGTGGGGCGAGGTGGTGAAGGTGGCGGGGCTGCAGGCGAAGTAAGGCTGGACCACAACAACAACGGGAGACAGGCAGCGTGAAGGCAAGACAGTGGATGGTGATGGGCGCGGCGCTGGCCGCGGGCAATGCCGTGGCCGGCACGATGCAGCTGTTCGGCGTGGTCGATGCATCGATCGAATACGCCAGGGGCTCCGAAAACGTGGTGCGCATGCGCGAAGGCCAGCAGGCCGCGTCGCGCTGGGGCATCCGCGGCATCGAGGACCTGGGCGGCGGGCTCAAGGCCAACTTCCTGGTCGAGTCGGGTTTCAACATCGACAACGGCACGGAGTTCTTCGGCAACAACCGGCTGTTCGGGCGGCAGGCCTATCTGGGCCTGTCAGGCAACTGGGGCGAATTCCGCCTGGGGCGGCAGTACACGCCGTCGTTCTATGCGCTGCTGCGGCTGGATCCGTTCCTGCTCAATGGCGCGGTGTCGCCGTTCAACCTGCTGAGCGCGACCGCATCGCAGGGCACCGGGCACGTGGCCTACGGCGCCCGCTTCGACAACGCGGTGCAGTATTTCTCGCCCAAGTGGGGCGGCTTCTCCTTTGGCGCGGCCGTGGCCCCGGGCGAGGTGCCGGGGTCGGCGCGCTCAGGGCTGAACTTCGGCATGAATGCGACCTACGAGGCCGGCAACGTCTACGCGTTCTACTCCTACCAGGGGATGTATTCGGGCGCCAACGTGCCGGTGGAACCGACGCTGACTTCCAATCATTTCGTCGGCGGCTCCTATCGCTTCAAGCCGGTGGAGATCGGCCTGCTGTACAGCGCCGCCAGCAGCGACCGGCCCGAGACCCGCTCGGCACGCCACTACGGCGTGACCTTCAGCTGGAACGTGACGCAGCGCGACACCTTCAAGGCCGCCGCACTCAAGCGCCAGATCCTGGGCGGCGGCCAGCGGCCGCTGGCGGTGACGCTGGGGTGGGACCATGACCTGAGCAAGCGCACCACCGCCTATGTGCGGGCGGTGCTGGTGCATAACAGCCCCGGCGGCAGCGTGAGCAACAACAGCATCGTGATCGATCCGGGCAGCGGGGATGATGCGAAGTCGGTGAGCGTGGGGTTGCGGCATCGGTTTTGAAACGGACTGCTGCCCGTTCATGCGGGGCTGAGGCCAAGCGGCTGAGGCTACGGAGACCCGGGGCGGGCTGCCACCTGTCCCGCGGACGCTCCCCGCAAAGTGGGAGAGGGCGCCAATCTCAAGAACGCATCCCGGGCTGTCGCTCCGTGTCGGGTCATTTTCCTTTGTGCTTACTCTTCACGCTTCACAAGGCGAACGAAATCGCACGGAACGACCCTATAGATCATGGCGATACGAGATTGATATAGGACATCCCTTAATTTCTATTGGAATTATCATTCAATCGAAAACAATGGCGATATCTGAATAATCCACCTTCCTTCCTCAACGCATTACGGCTACCGTACGCGACGAACGCATCTTCTTGACGGTCATACACATGACGCGAAAGGCAAAGCACCAGAACACTGGTGCTTCTGCGGCAAGAGAAAGTTCAACGCTACGGAGTGCTGCACTTGGATAACCGACCGCCGTTCCTTTCCTCCCGCACCGTCACCGTGTCTGGTCCGGCGTTGCCGGAACTCTTCGGACAGTCCCCCTTCACCTTCGTACGCCTGGAGGGCAAGGAAGGCGTCTGCGGCCTGTTCGAATACGACATCGAACTGAAGACGCCGGACAAGGCCTATAACTTCCACGGCCCGGAAGGTAATTTCGACTTGCGCGAGATGAACGGGCGCGAGCTGACCGTCCATATCGAACTCGACGGCATGGGCACGGGGTTGGCGGGACGCATTGGCGCAGGCACTCGCGAGATCAGCGGCATCGTCGATCGCGCCCGCTACCTGCGTGCCGAAGGGCGGCACTTCGTCTACGGACTGACGCTGCGTCCCTGGCTGTGGATTGCCTCCCAGAACAGGAACAGCCGCGTCTTCGAGAACCGCACCGATATCGAGATCATCGAAGAGGTCCTGTCTGCGTACTCCTTTCCGGTTGAGCGCAGGCTCGACGTGGCGAAATACCCCAGGCGGGTCTACCGCACCCAGTGCGACGAGAGCGACTACACCTTCATCGCCCGCCTCATGCAGCACTGGGGCATATCGTGGTTCTTCGAACATTCTGACGGCAAGCACCGCCTGGTTCTGGTCGATCACGTCGGCGGTTACTTCAACATGCCGAGCGAGGCGTACCAGGTGCTGGAAATCCATCCGCCTGGCGTCAGGGTCGACCAGGAACACCTCGATGCGTTCTCGGTCGTCGATGCCGTGGTCGCAGGCAAGTACACGACCAATGCCTACAGCTTCACCCAGCCGCGCGGCAACCTGAGCGCCAGCAGTTCGGACCCGCGAGACACCGGCCTGAACACTGGCGCGCTGCACCAGGAGGTGTATGACTTCCCCAGCGAGCATGCCCAGCCGGCCACGGACAACCGCCCGTGGGACGAAGGCGACATGATCGCCCGCATCCGCATGGAGGAAATCCGTTCGCGTGGCCTGCGCTGCTTTGGCACCGGCAACCTGCGCGCGGTGGTGCCAGGCTGCACCATGAACGTGAAGGGACACCCCCAGCAGGCGGCCAACCGCGAGTACGTGGTGCTTGGCGCCAGCCTCAGGCTGGAAGACGTGGCCGAGGCCTCCGGCGAGGGCCAGCGCTGGCATTGCCGCGTCGAGTTCGAGTGCCACCCCACCCATGAGGTCTTCCGTCCGGCGCTGAGCATCCCGTGGCCGGTGGTCGCTGGGCCGCAAAGCGCGACCGTGGTCGGGCCGGAAGACCGCCATGTCGTGTGGCCGGATCAGTATGGACGCGTCCGCGTGCAGTTCCCGTGGGACCGCTTCAACAAGATGTCCTGCTGGGTACGCGTGGCGACGCCGTGGGCGGGCTCACAGTACGGCCAGGTCAGCATCCCGCGCATCGGCAGCGAAGTGCTGGTGATGTTCCTGGACGGCGGCGATCCGGACAAGCCCATTGTGATGGGGGCGGTGCCGAACAGCCTCAACATGCCGCCATGGCAGCTGCCGGACCAGCTCGCTCTCACCGGCATTCGCAGCCGCGAGCACGATGGTGGTCGTAGTAACCACCTGGTGCTGGACGACACCAAGGGACAAATCCAGGCGCAGCTCGCATCGGACCACCTGCAGTCGCAGATCAGCATGGGGTACATCACCGGCATTCCTGACGTGCAGGGACGCCGCGACAAGCGTGGTGAGGGGCTGGAGGTGCGCACCGATGGACATGCCGCGCTACGCGCGGCGTTGGGCATGCTGCTAACCACCTACCCGCGTGAACGGGCCGAGGGCAACGCCATGAACGTGGAGGATGTCATCCATGTGTTCATGGAAGCCCTGACCCTGGCGGATTCGCTCGCCCAGAGCGCGGTCAATGCCCAGGCCCAGACCGGGCAGCAGCAGGAGGTTGCCAAGACTTTGCGCAGCCAGGCCGATGCGGTCAAGGGTGGCGGCAAGCTGGGGGAATTCACCGAGCCGCACATCACCGTTGCCAGCCGGGCAGGCATTGCCACCACCGCGCCGGGATCCACGCACGTCTACAGCGGCGAACACATTGCGCTGACCAGCGGCCAGCACCTCTCATTCTCCTGCGGCGGTGGCATGTACGCCACGATCAGCGACCGTTTCTCGCTCTTCGTCCAGCGCGACGGGATCAAGCTGTATTCGGCCAAGGGCAAGGTGGAGGTGCAGGCCCAGTCGGATGGCGTCGATGTGATCGCACAGAAAGTGCTGCGCCTGCTGTCCACAACTGATTGGGTGGAGATCAGCGGCAAGAAAGGCGTTCGGGTCAATGTCGAAGGCAACGAGTTGCGCATCACGCCGGAGGGCATCGAGAACATTTCGACGGGCAAGTGGATTGTGTTCTCGGCCAGCAAGTCGCTCACCGGGCCAAAGAATGCTCCCTATACGATGCCCACCACCAAGATCTGCGCGCACCTGGCGGCGGGAGCGGCGGCATCCGGCGCCGGTGCCGTGCCTCTGCATTGAGGACGAACATGGCCGCACCCATCGGCAACCCATTGACCCAACTGCCCTGGCCGCAGGCCTGGGGCGACGGTTACCTGGTGCTCGATCCGCTAAATCACGATCCCATCCTGGCGGATCTGTCTGCCCTGAGGCTACATCAGTGCTTGCCCGCCGGCATCGGCGACAACGCACACCTGATGCCCGCCGTGGTAGAGCTGGCCACCGTGTCGCCGGCAGACCGGCAGATGCTATTGAACGTGGCCCAGGAGGAAGCCGCGCGTGGAGATCCGCCCCTCATCTGCGCGTGGCTGCAGAGCGCCGCCCCTGTCCAGGAAGTCAGCAGCCATCTGGCGTCCTGCCTCACCGGCACCGACCATGCCGGCGGACACGCGCTGTGGCGCTTCTACGACCCTCGCGTATTTGCGCACATGACGTGGCTGCTGCGTCCCGTCCAACTCCATGCGCTCTTTGGCCCGAGCGAGTCGTGGGGCTTCGCCTGGGCGGGCGATTGGTACCAGTTCGCCAGACCGACGCTGGCGGAGGCACCGCCGACGTTGCCGCGCCCCTGGTGGCCAGACGCCAGGCAGTGGCCCACCGTCGAGCAAACCGCCGATATTGCGCAGGTCCTGACACGCATTGCCGGGCGCAACAAGCCGTCCCTGGCACAGGCCCGCACAGTGGACCGCGCCTTGCGGCACGCCGACGAAGTGCTGCATCTGACCCTGCCGGCGGATCGCCGCCACTACGCCACGCACGTCGCGGCGTTTGGGCAGCCGTTCGAGGACCAACCGAAACTGCAGGCCGCATGGCCCGCCGTGGCCGCAGGCGAAATGACGCTGCGCCAGGCACTGGGATCGCTGTCCAGCGACGACTGGGAACTCATGAAAATCATGACGCAGCACGCCAGGCAAATCTCATCGGAACGCCACCATGGTCATGTATAACGTTGACAGCACGATGGAATGTTCATCCAAACCGGTGAAGGCGTGCAATTTTTGTCACCATGAACCCGGTTTGGCCGTGCTGCCGGTCCGGTACGCCGTCGTCGGACCCGAGGACAAGAACGGGGCGCCGCCGCTCTCAGGGAATTTCAGGATCGAGAACGCCCCTGCCCAGCTCGGCAGCGGGGTGCAGTACATCCTTCGCACGATGCGCGCCGGCTTCCTGTACGTCTTCCATGAAGCCATGCAAATGTGGGATGCCTATGTGGTCATGAAGGGCGGTCACCTGTGGAAGGTCATACCGGAGAATCCTGGCCCAGCCAAAGTCCCGGAGGCGTTCAATTGCTGTGTCAGTTCGCACCATAGCCTTGAATCCTTGTATTTCACCATTCCCGATCCCGCGCACGCGACGCATGTCTGGTACGCCTATTCGCATGTAGCCTGGACCAAGGCACAACTGGATGACAACAAGCTCAAAGTCGATGTGCGCAGGGCTCATATGCAATGCCTCGACGTGGCCGCCTGGATGGGCAACCAGAACCAGCCACACGCCGGCCGCGCGACGGAAATCAACAAGCGCGTGGCATCGTTCGCCATGACGCCCGAAGCGCAGCAACAAGCATTCCGGTATCTGAGCGCGACACCGCCCGGAACCATTAACCTGGGCGAGATTGCTCCGATTGGCCCCACAAGCGGTTCGATGCTTGCGGACCGGATGGAGATCGTGTCCCCCGGCAAGGCGATGATGCTGGCGTTCAATGATCCGCTCGCAATCACTGAAGACCTGGGCATCTTGACCAATCCCAAGCTGCACGCTAAGGCAAACAACGGCGTCATCTGGGACAAGGCAACAGATCTGTTCCTGGATACGCTCGAAAAGAACATCCGGGCCAACGCCGAGGCGCAGCACACGAAAGAGGCGGAGGCCGCTGCAGCCGAGGCCGAGCGCATGGCGACCACGCCGGATGGGAAACGCGAAGACGCTGCGCGCGAAGCCACGCGACTTGCCCGCAAGAAGGATTTCCGGCTTACGAACTCATGTCGATTCTGTTTAATGGAAAAGCGACGGCTGAGCGATGGCCATCTTCGGCATCCTGAAGAGCGGTCTCGACAAGATGGACTCCATGGCAAAGGGCCTCACTCTTCCCGAAGCCCTAGCGAAGATGGGCCTGGTACCGCGCCTGACCTGGATACTGGCCGACCAGATCATTCCGACCCTTGCAAACAGCTTCAGCTCGGCAGCGGCCAGGCTAGCCTTGTACGGGATGAGCCTGCTAGGCGGCGTGCGCCTGATCGCTCCGACGGCCAGCGTCATGCAAATCCGAGCGGTCGTGCTGAACGATCTCTCCACGGTGAATCCGGAGTTGTACAAGCAACTGGACCGCACCCGACGGCGCGAGGATGCTGTGGCACTCGGACGCGCGGCCAAGCGCATGGCTCAAACCGCCAGATTGGTGTGGTTCAAGACAGAGGACCTGGAGCGCATTCCGGAACTGAGCGCCCTCAAGCTGCGTACCGCCAATGACGTGCCTGGGGTGCGGCAAGTCAAGGCGGTCCTGGGTTCACGCTTCGTGAATGTCGGGGCGGTCGCCTGCATCCTGCAGGGACTGGCGCTCTATCACGCCACGCAATCGTTCCGCGCGGCGGGCGAGTTCGACGAACCCGAAAGAGGAATCAAGCTGGTCGGAGGCCTGGTGTCCATGGCCGGGACCCTTGCCGAGCAGACTGGCGTCGTGCTGGAGAAGGCGCCGACGCACGTAATCGTCCGGCGCATCATGCGCTCGCCGCCGAAGGCGGAATGGCTGGAAATGGGTAGGAAGCTGGTTGTCAGAGGGCGTTGGATTGGTTTTGCGGGGGCAGCAGTAGGAATCGGTTGGGATGGCTACCACGGGGTAGATGAATATCAGAAGGGGAACTACCTTATTTCCGGACTTTATTTCACTTCGAGCCTCACCGGAGTGGCGATATCGGGCCTCTCGGTAGCAAGCGAAGAATTCTTGGCCGTCCTCGTTGGCGTACCGAGCTGGCCGTTCCTCGTCGTGCTGCTTGCCGTCAACGTCGGCATCCTCATGCTGGACGATCCGGCGACGGTCAAGTGGATCAAGCGCTGCCGTTTCAGCAAGGGGGCGGCCAGCGAGCACTACGGTAGCCTGGAGGCGGAATCGTTTGAATTCGTGCAACTGGGCCTCAAGGACGTCAAGTAGGAAGAATCGATGAGATTCCCGACCAAAGATGAGCGAACGCCGTTCTATTTTCGGCAACAGGGCAAAACGCTGGGAGCGTGGGAGTTGGAACACAGGCTGTCCATTGTCCGCCGCGCCAGCGAGCACGTGCTGGAGAGCGGCAACGTCTACCGCGTCAATTCGACCTGCCTGGAAATCACTGACGAGTCGCAGAGTCGGCTACAACTGGTGGGAATGGCATGCATTATCTTTTCCGTTGGAACAATTCTAGCCCTAGTAGGAGCGCTATTCTTTGCTTCGGTGCCATTCCGAGAGACAGCGGAAGTCATGGCCCGGAAGGGTAATTGGGCCGGCGTGATTCTCGGTACAACCGTCGGGATCGCCGGGACATGCTTATTCGGCCTGCTTGCCTTCGATCCGGTGCGACGCAACATGTTCACGCTGAAGCGCCGCCCCATCCGCCTGAACCGAAAGACCCGTCGCATCTATGCCATTCGCACCAAGGACCCGGATGGCATCTGGGAAGTGCCCTGGAGCCATGACGAATTCTTCTGTGTGGGCCATCGGCGCATGGGCGGCTTGTCACGCGCCTACGACATGTACGATATCCGCCACTATCAACTCGATGGCAACGGGAACGTTATCCGGGCGTTCGTGCTCGGCCAGTTCGTCTTCACTCTGGAAGAAGCCTACGCGCAGTGGGAGTACTACCGCCGCTACATGCAGGATGGGCCAGCTGAACTGCCCGAGCCTTATCGCTTCTGGGCGCCGCGGGAAACGTTTTGGGAAGGCTACAAGATCTGCAGAGGGGGTAAATTCTCTGGAGCCTTCTTCACCTTGACCGACGTCATTTTTGCACCGTTCGCATTGCTGGATGCGATCGCCCGCTGGCTCGTGCTCGTCACGTGCAGTGATCCCATGTGGCCGCAGGACATCGAGGCGGCGTGCAAGCCCTTGCCCAATGACCCGTACGCCCGCCCGTATGCCGACGACTACATCGGCGTGCCGAGCGGCCCGGATGCCAGGCCTTCCCGCGAGGATCTAGCGCGAATGTTGGACCAGCAGCATGAGCGACGCAACGCTGGCGCGCTGACCCGCGAGGAAGCGAATGCCCTGCTTCGAAGCACTACAGAACAGACCACATGACCATCCACTTCGAGACATCAACATCGGCATTCTGCTCTTGGATGGTCCCGCCACTCTACCGTGGACCAAGCGCTGCCGCTTCAGAAAAGTGCCTGCCAGCGAGCGCTACAGCAGCCTGGAGGCGGAATCGTGGGGAGGATCAATGAAGTTCCCGACCAAAGATGAGCGTACGCCGTTCTATTTTCGCCAACAGGGCAAACCGCTAGGCAAGTGGGAGCAAGAACACCGGCTCTATGTCGACCAGCCTGCCAGCGAGCATGTGCTGGAGAGCGGCAATGTCTACCGCATTGATTCGACCTGCCTGGAGATCACCGATGAGTCGCAGACTCGGATGCAGAACGTTGGGCTGCTTTGGATTATCTGTTTAGCATTTGCGTCGTTTTCTCTCTTTTACGGATTATTGCTTGCAACAAGCCCATTCAGAGACCCTGAGGAAATGATGGCGAAGAACGGGTATTGGTTCGGTACGATCGTTGGGATAGTACTTGGCTTTAGTTCTGCAGGCTTCTTCGGCCTGCTTGCCTTCGATCCGATGCGACGCAACATGTTCACCCTGAAGCGCCGCCCCATCCGTCTGAACCGGAGGACACGCCGCATCTATGCCATACGCACCAAAGAGCCGGACGGCATCTGGGAAGTGCCCTGGAGCCATGACGAATTCTTCTGCGTTGGCCATCGGCGCATGGGCGGCTTGTCACGCGCCTACGACATGTACGACATCCGCCATTACCAGCTCGACGCGAGTGGCAACGTCGTCCGCGCATTCGTGCTCGGCCAGTTCGTCTTCACTCTGGAAGAAGCCTACGCGCAGTGGGAATACTACCGCCGCTACATGCAGGACGGGCCGGCTGGGCTGCCCGAGCCTTACCGCTTCTGGGCGCCGCGGGAGACGTTTTGGGAAGGCTACAAGATCTGCAGAGGGGGTAAATTCTCCGGAGCATTCTTCACCTTGACCGACGTCATCTTTGCACCGTTCGCACTGCTGGATGCGATCGCCCGCTGGCTCGTGCTCGTCACGTGCAGTGATCCGGTGTGGCCGCCGGAGATCGAGGCGGCGTGTAGGCCCATGCCCAATGACCCGTACGCGCGCCCGTACGCCGACGACTACATCGGCGTGCCGAGCGGTCCGGATGCCAGGCCTTCCCGCGAGGATCTGGCGCGAATGCTCGACCAGCAGCAGGAGCGACGCAAGGCTGGCGCGCTGACCCGCGAGGAAGCGGAAGCCCTGCTTCGAAGCACTACGGAACAGACCACATGACCACGACTTCGCCGCTACCAGCGCCTCACGTTATCTTGATAGAGCAACCTTCCAACGTACCGGGCAAGCGCGGAATGGAAGGCTTCTGGGGCATGCGCTACGGGAACAAGACGGTCCTGACTGCCTACCTGTCGCCGATTGACCTGCTGTTGGACTCAATGCGGGGCAGTGCTCCCAATCAAGCCTTCAAGTTTCCATCCCTTGACCGGCTGCCCGCAGCCCGCGTGAAGCAAACCTTCCCGACCGGCGTGGAGTTGGACATTGCCTGCGGTTTTCTCGCCCGCAACGGACAGCTCCTGCTCAGCCCAAGCGGCAAGTGGCGGCGCAACGTCTTGGTGCATGACGTGCGCGCGCCATTGCGGATGGGAATTCTTATGCCTGAATACCCCACCAATGCCCGACGCGCGATCAGCCGTCTCTTTGAGGGCGCAGGTCTCTTTGCCTGGCAGGACACACTGCAGTCGCTAGCCAGGATCTGGAAGGGCGACCGCATGAAGCACGCAATAGACAGCGCCCTGGCAACCGCAAGTACGGTAGTGCATTCGGCTGGCCAGGTCGTGAACCAGGTCGCCGTATTCGATCCGGAGGCGGAACAATGGCATTTTGTCCCTTGCCAGACGATGGACGATGTGCCGGAGAACAATCACCCACATGGATAAGCACAAATGGACAAGAGCATGATCAAGGTCGGCGACATGCATTCGCATGGCGGCCCTGTCAAATCCGGGTCACCCGGGAGCCTGCTCGACGGCAAGCCCATTGCCCGACTCGGGGACCTCGTGGACTGCCCCCTGCACGGTGTCAACGAAATCATAGAAGCCAGCTCAGGCATGGATGTCGATGGGCAACCTGCGGCGCTACACGGGGATCGCACGCGATGCGGGGCCACGCTGATTGGCGGCGACAGCGCCACTGTCGGGTGACGTTGATCCCGAGCGTCTCCGCCAGACGACACGCTGCTTAAATCAGCCTTTCCTTGAGGCCATTCTATTTGAGACCCTCACCTCACCACGCAGACCGGCGAAGTATCAAGGGAGTCGCGCCGGCACGGTATCACGTGCCGGCGCCATTCACTTGCCGCAACCTTACTTCAGCTGCTGCGCAAACGCATCCAGCTGCGTAATGCAGATGTCCCAGCCCTCATAGAACCCCAGCTCCTCATGCTGCTTGCGCGTGGCTTCGTCCGGATGCATCACGCGCGCAATGTAGCGGGTGCCGTCACCCTCGTCGGCCATGGTGATGACCGCGGTCATCGACAGCCACGGCTTGTTGGGCCGGTACCCGGCCACCAGGGCCGAGGTGGAGACGATCTTCTCCATCGGTACGATCTCGAGGAAGCATCCCGGGTTGTCGCTGACGCCGCCGTCCGGGCCTTTCATGAGCGTATGGAAGGCGCCGCCTGGGCGCATGTCGAAGGCCAGGACCTCGGTGGTCCAGGGTTTGGGGCACCACCATTCCTTGAGCAGCTTGGGATCGCTCCATGCACGCCAGACCTTGGCACGCGGGGCCTTGAGCAGGCGCGAGATGACCAGGTCCTGGCTTTCAGGGCTGGCGGCGTTTTCATTCGGCATCTGACTGTTCCTCCTGATGAAGGGCTTCGACAAAGGCGGCCAGGCGGTCGGTACGGGCCTCCCACATGGCGCGCTGGTCGGCCAGCCATTGCTGCGCGTCTGACAGCGGTTGCGGTACCAGTTCGCAAGTGCGCACGCGCCCCGTCTTGCGCGAGCGGATCAGGCCGCTGCGCTCCAGCACCTGCAGGTGCTTCATGAACGAGGGCAGTGCCATCGTGAACGGTGCCGCCAGCGCCGAGACCGTTTCCGGCCCGCGGCCGAGCACGCTGACGATGGCGCGGCGGGTGGGGTCCGCCAGCGCGTAGAACACGTCGGAAAGCGGGGAAATATCGACAGCCTGGGACACGTCAGCAAACTCGGCACAATGGTTAGCCATGCGGCTAAGTATAAAGAGGTAACCGGAAACTGCAAGCGCAAAATGCAAGACGCCCCGGCATCAGCCGGGGCGCCTTGTGATCGGCGAAGCGGGGCGGAGGCTATTGCTGCCGCACGTACGCCGCCAACGCCTTGACCTCATCCGCCTTCAAGCCGGCAAACGGCGGCATCGGCACCGATCCCCATTTGCCGCTGCTGCCGCCGCGGATGCTGGCTTCCAGCTTGGCCTGTGCCTGCGCATCGCCCTTGTAGCGGGTGGCGACTTCGTGATAAGCCGGGCCGACCACCTTCTGCGTCACGCTGTGGCAGCTCAGGCAGGCGTTCCTGGCCAGCAGGCCCTGCACGTCTACCGCGGCGGCAGGCGCCGAGGCGGCCGCGGGTGCGGCCTGCGCGGGCTTGCCCGCCTTCTGCGCGATCGCCACGATCTCCGGATCCTTGATCTTGGCGGAGCCGTAGGCCACCGCGAGGTAGGCGCCGAGCTGCTCGACCTCGCCATCGTCGATCGGCGCACCATAGGCCTGCTGCATTTTCTTCATCTCGGCGGTCCACTGCGTCAGGCTCAGGCCGGGCGGCTGGTAGGAGACGTAGTCGGCCGAATGGCAGATCGCGCATTTCTGCATGGCGATGCCGTAGCCGGGCAACTTGGCGGGTTTGAGCTTGACGTTCTCCGCCGGCAGCTTGATGTCCTGGGGTGCCGCGGACGCGCTGCCCGCGCCCAGCAGGGCGAGCGCGAGCAGCACTGGGGTGATGGATCGATGCATGGTGCGCTCCTCAGGCAATGGTGACCGGCGTGGATTCAATGACGTTGCGGCGATAGCCGGCCGGGTTCCAGTTGGCCTTGGCCGGCTGCACCTCGCCCTGGACGCTGGTGGCGCGCACCATCAGCACCGCCGGGCCCTTGCGCGCGAACTTCACCGGCAGTTGCCAGGCGCGGAACGAGAAGCGCCCCAGGTCCTGGCCCAGCGTCGCGGCCTGCCAGCTCTGCCCGCCGTCCACCGAGACCTCGACGCCGCGGATGCCGGAGCCGCCATCGAAGGCAATGCCTTTCAGCTCCACCGTGCGCCCGGCGGGCAGCACGCCGCCCGTGCCCACGCTGGTGATGAAGCTGCGCACCGCCAGCGTCGAGATCGGTCGCGTCTTGCTGGCGGGGGTGCCCGGCGCCACGCATTGGCAGTCGTTATCCGGTACGCGATAGCCCTTGGTCATGAAGAACGCATCATGGCCTTCGAACGGGTGGTCCAGCACCTCGATCTCGGACAGGTGCTTGATCCAGTAGGTGCCGAAGTAACCCGGCACCACCAGCTTGATGGGATAGCCGTTGAGCAGCGGCAGGTCTTCGCCGTTCATGCCCCAGGCCAGCATCGGCTCGCCGTTCATCGCATGGGCGATATCGAGCGACTTGCGGAAATCCGGGGTGCTCGGCAGCACCGGCGTATCCATCCCGTTGAACGTGACCACCTTGGCGCCGGCCTTGACGCCCGCGTGCTCCAGCACCTTGCGCAGCGGCACGCCGGTCCAGCGCGCATTGCCCATCGCGCCGTTGGCCAGTTGCGCGCCGAACACACGTGGCTCGGAGAAGCCGCGGCTGTTGCCTGAACACTGGTTCACGGCGACGATGTCCACCGGACCGGCCAGCCGCTTCAGTTCATCGAGCGACAGCTTCAGCGGCCTGTTGACATGCCCGCCAACGGTCAGGCGGAAGGTGGCGAGATCCACCGACAGCGGAATGTTGGCCAGGTGGTAGCGCACGAAGAAGGCGTCGTTGGCGGTGATCGGCCCCTCGTTGAACGCGGAGAAGGGCGTCTCAAGGTGTGGCGGCCGGGTGCTGACGCGCACCAGCGGGCGCTTGCCCGGATAGCGCACCAGCGGGCGAGGGCCGTCGGCCAGCGTGACGCCGTCGCTGATGCGCGCGGCCTGGGCGGCCAGCGCGCCGAGCGGCGAGGCGCCGAGGGCGAGCAGGCCCGCGCCCTGGACGATGCGGCGCCGGGCCGGCACCGGCTGGGCGGGGGCGGCAGATTCCGCCGGACTGTTCTTGTCTCGCATGGGGCGTCTCCTTCAGGGGCTTGTTGTGTCGCGCAAGGCGCTATGGCGGGTACTTTGAGGCCGCGGCATCAACTTGTGAAACGTGTTTTGCTGCTAGCACTTATCGATTGAATCGATATAAGGGAAGACCACGGGCGCTCCGCCGAGAAACCGCTTGCATCGCGAATTCCATTTCCCTACACTTACCAAAACGTTTTTGTTAGCGGAAATCGATAATATCTGAGGCGAATTGCGCACAGACGCAGCAAGTGGCTTGCGAGCCACCGGCACAAACGCCCACACACCAAACGAGGAGCAAAGCATGTCCCACCCCGCCCCCGCGCCGGTGGATGAACGGCTGCCATGTCGGCGCCTGTTTGTCTTCGGGCTTCAACACGTACTGGTCATGGCAGCGTCGCCGATCGCGTCCGTCTTCCTGATGAGCAAGGCGCTGAACTTCCCGCCCGCGCTGGCGGTGCAGCTGCTGAGCGCCACCTTTGTGATCTGCGGCCTCGGCACGCTGTTGCAGTCGCTGGGCAAGCGCGGCATCGGTGCCCGGCTGCCGTTCGTGATGCTGCCCGGCGGCGCCCCGATCGTGCTGTTTATCCTGATCGCGCAGCAGACCGACGTGCAGACCGCTGCCGGCGCGGTGATCCTGACCGGCGTGTTCTACTTCTGCGTGCTGCCGGTGTTCCGGCGCTGTCTGCGCTATTTCCCGCCGGTGGTGGTGGGGACGATGCTGCTGCTGGTGGCGATCAACCTGGCGCAGGTATCGGGCAAGCTGGTTGCCGGCCACCCGGCCGCGGGCAGCACGGTGGACCCGCTCAACCTGCTGCTGGCGTTCGCCACCATTGCCTGCACCGTGGCGGCATCGCGCCTGCTGTCGGGCATGCTGGCGCAACTGGCGATCCTGCTCGGCCTGCTAGGCGGTGCGCTGGTGGCCGGGCTGGCCGGCGCGTTCCAGTTTGGCCATGTGTCGATTTCGCCGGTGTTCGCGTTGCCCACGCCGTTCCCGTTCGGGTGGCCGCATTTCGATGTGGTGGCGGCGATTCCGCTGATGGTGTTTGCCGTGATCTCGATGGTGGAGGCCACCGGCCAGACGCTGGCGATCAGCGATGCCGTGGGCCGGCCGGTGGACCAGCAGCGCGACGTGCCGCGCACCATCCGCGCCGATGCGCTGACTTCGCTGCTGGGCGGGATGTTCGGCACCTCGCTGATCATCACCAGCGGCGAGAACATCGGCATCGTGCGTGCCACCGGCGTGCGCTCGCGCTTCGTCACGGCGATGTCGGGCGCGATCCTGGTGGCGTTCGGGCTGCTGGTGCCGGTGTCGTCGCTGATCAGCGCCATCCCCGAGGCCGTGGTCGGCGGCACCGGGCTGGTGGTGTTCTGCATCGTCGGCACCATGGGCATCGACATGCTGCGCAAGGTGGACCTGCGCGACCACGCCAATATGTACGTGGTGGCCGTGGCGCTGGCCGTGGGCCTGCTGCCGATCCTGGTGCCCGGCATCTATGGCGGCCTGCCGGGCAACGTGCGCATCCTGGTGGGCAATGGCGTGGCCATGGGTGCCATTACCGCGGCGCTGCTCAACTTCCTGTTTTTCCATACGGGCCTGCGGGCCGCGGCAGCGGGCGCGGTTGCCCGCGACGATGCCGCCGCCACGCATTGACCCGGCTTCCTGAATTGCAATGACTGATCGTTCTGACTCGACGCCGGCCTGGCCCGGCGATACCAACCCGGCCCTGGTGCCGGACAGCTTCAGGCAGCCGCGCATCCTGCTGCCGGAATGGACCCTGCTGCGCCAGGGCGCGGTACGCGGCCACGCGGTGGTGGTTGAGGGCGGCCGCTTCACGGCAGTGGGCACGGCCGCGGAAGTCGCCGCGCGCTTCCCCGAGCTGGAGACCCTGCCGCTGCCGCGCATGCTGCTGATGCCCGGCATGATCGACACGCACCACCACCTGACGCAGTCGTTCGGCAAGTCGCTGGTGTTCGGCGAGCCGTCGGAGATTTTCCGGCGCGTGTGGGTGCCGCTGGAAGGCAGCCTGAAGGCGGAGCACCTGTACCTGTCGTCCAAGCTGGCGGCGCTGGAAGCGCTGCGCGGCGGCTTCACCACCGTGGTCGATGCCGGCACGCGCAGCGACGCCGGGCTGGATGCGGTCGCGCGCGCGGTCACCGATGCCGGCGTGCGCTGCGTGCTGGGCCTGATCTGCAACGACAAGCCCGGCGCCGAAACGCTCGACGCCGCGCCGATCCTGCGCCGCGCCGCCGCCCACCTGGACAAGTACGCCAGCGATCCGCTGGTGGCCCCGTCGCTGGCGATCTCGATTCCCGAGGTGGCCTCCGACGCGATGCTGCACCACGTCTACCAGTTGTGCGCCGAGTCCGGCCGCATCTTCCAGACCCATGCCAACGAGCACCTGGTGGCGGTGGAGCGCTCGCTCAACGCCTGCGGGCGCCGTCCGATCGAACATCTCGCGGCGGTCGGCGCACTGGGCCCGGCGGCGCTGCTGGCGCATGCCACGCTGGTGACGCCGCATGAGATCCGCTTGCTGGCCGACACCGGCACCGCGGTGGCCTACAACCCCGTGGCCAGCGCCTGGAAGGGCAACGCCGTGGCGCCGGCTGAAACCATGGCCACCTTCGGCGTGCGCCTGGGCCTGGGCACCGATGGCACCCGCAGCGACGGCTTCCGCCTGCTGGACTATGCCGAGGCCGCCCAGCGCTTCGCCTTCGGCATCGGCGTGGGCGATTCCTCCTGCGGCGCGGGCTGGCGCTGGGTCGACATGGCCACGCACGACGCGGCCGATGTGGCGGGTCTCGGTGCGCTCACCGGCGAGATCGCCGCGGGCAAGCGCGCCGACTTCCTGCTGGTCGACCTGGACGTGCCTGAGCTGACGCCGTCCTGGGACCTGACCTGGGAACTGGTGCGCCTGGCCAACCGCGACCAGATCCGCGCGGTCTTTGTCGATGGCAGCCTGCGCCTGTGGCAGGGCTGGCCCACGGACTGGGATGCACGCGCGCTGATGCGGGCGATCCACGCCATGGCCGAGGACACCGTCGCCCATGCCCCGATCCGCAAGCTGCACGATGCCGCGGACGTGCACCGCGCGCGCCAGGCTGGCACGGAGGCATCCTGACCATGGACATGACGTTGTTCAGCGTCGGCGTGGCGGTCTTTACCGGCGCGCTGGTCCAGGGTGCGACCGGCATGGGCTTCGCGCTGATCGTGGTGCCGGTGCTGGCGCTGGCCGCGCCGGCGATGCTGCCGGGCGCGCTGCTGCTGGCAATGCTGCCGCTCAATGCCTACGTGGCCTGGCGCGAACGCCATGCCATCGACCTGCGCGGCGCAGGCTGGATCAGCGCCGGGCGGCTGGCCGGCACCTTCGGCGGGCTGTGGGTGCTGGTGGCGATGCCGATGGCCTGGCTCAACGCGCTGGTCGGCGGCAGCACCATTGCCGCAGCGGTGGTGTCATTGCTGGCGCCGGCCTTTACGCCGGGGCGGCTGACCTTTGCCTCGACCGGCCTGATCACCGGCGTGACCGAGACCGCAACCGGTGTCGGCGGCCCGCCGCTGGCGCTGGCCTACCAGCACGCGCCGGTCGCGACGCTGCGCGCCACCGTGGCGCTGTGCTTCCTGGTCGGTGAAGCGATCTCGCTGGTGGTGCTGGCGTTGAGCGACCGGCTCGGCATGGAGCAGGTGCTCTATGCCATCGGGCTGCTGCCGGTGCTGATGGTCGGAATGGTGGCCAGCCACCTGGTGCACAAGCGCATCAACCAGCGCATGCTGCGCATCGGCGTGCTGGTATTTGCGCTGGTCTCCGGTGCCGTGGTGCTGCTGCGCGGCTAGCTGCCCGGCGTGGACGATGCCCGCACCACCAGTTCCGGCGCGGGCCCGGTGATCACGTCGCGGCTGCGGTCGCCGGAAAGATGTGCGAACAGCAGCTCCACTGCCAGCGATGCCACGCGCTCCAGGTGCAGGTTGACCGCGGTGATCGGCGGCTGCGCGCTGCGGGCGCGGATGCCGTCATAGCGCGTCACCACCAGCACATCGTCGGGCACGCGCTTGCCCAGCCCTTGCAGGTGGGCCATGGCGCCCACCGCGAACGCATCCACCGGCGCGCACAGCGCATCGAGCGCCGGCATCTGCGCCAGCAATTGCGCGCAGGCCTCGGCGCCCGCGGCTTCGCCGTGTTCCTCGGCTGCCTTGACGATATGGCAGGGCAAGCCCATTGACTGCGTGAACTCGCGGTAAGCGCGTTCGGTTTCCACATACGACTGGCGCGGCGCCGCGCCGATCATCAGGCCGATATGCCGGCGCCCGTGCCCGTGCAAGTGCGCCAGCAGCAGGCGGGCGGTGTCGGCCGATTGCAGGTCGACGCAAGGCACCGGCGTGTCGGTCAGCGGCTCGCGCCCGATCGACACGATGCTGACGCCGCGCTCGCGCAGCCGCGCGATATGCGGGTCGCCCGCGATCGGCTCGATCACGATCGCGCCGTCGATATCCAATGTATCGAGCAGGCCCCCGGCGCCTTCCAGCGGCGGCACCAGCACCACGCCCAGGCCGCGCCCCATTGCCGCCTCGGCGGCAATCGCCGCCACCTCCATCATGAAGCCGAGCCGCGACGTGCCGCCCGCCACCGCGAACGGCATCGACGACAACAGGGCGATGCAGTTGGCGCGGCCCGATTGCAGCCGCTGCGCGCGCACGCTGGGCCGGTAGCCCAGCTCGGCGGCAACGCGCTTGACGCGCGCACGCGTGGCCGGGTCCAGCACGCCGCGGTCGTTCAGCGCGTGCGACACCGTGGTCAGCGACACGCCGGCGGCGCGGGCGACGTCATGGATGGTGATGCGGCGAGGGCGGTCTGGCGTGGATTCGGTCATGCGGGACACGGGCGATGGTTCAGGGCGGAGCATACAACAGCGCGCGGCAAGGGGCAGGTTCAGCGGCGCGCGTTGGCAGCGCCAGCTTCGGACGACAGCGCTTTCCAGTGTTCGCGCGTGAACCGATAGAGCACCTCCAGCGCCGGCGACAGCGAGCGCGCCGCCATGCGCGCAATGCCATAGCGGCCGCAGCGGCGCGGATCGGGCGGCATCGGCACTTCGGCCATCAGCCCCGCGGCGCGCTCCTGGCGCGTGATCGACAGCACGCCGAACAGCAGCGTATCGCTGGCCAGCGTCACGCTGCGCAGCATGTCGAGGTTGTCGCAATGCAGGGTGAAGAGCTTGTCCGGCGCGGCGCCCGGCCCCCATAGCTCTGCCAGTTGCCGGCTGATGACGGTGCTGAGCGTGGTGGTTGCTACCGGGTAGGCGCGGATGGTCTCGATATCGATGCGGCGCTTGCGCAGGATCGGATGCCCGGCGCGGCATACCAGGCCTGCGGGTAGCTCACCCAATGGCTCCACGTCGATGTCGTCGGCCGCGCGCAGCACATAGGCATCGCCGACGATGGCGTCGATGGTCTCGTTGCGCAGTGCCTCCAGCAGGGCACTGGTGGCGCCGGTCTCGGTGCGCACCTTGATGCGCGGGTGGGCCTGCGCCATGTGGATCAGGAACGGCGTCAGCAGCAGCGCCGCCGGCGCGGGCGCCACGCCAATGGTCAGCGAGCCTTCCTCGCCGCCGCGCAGCAGGTCCAGGTCGCGCCGCAGCTGGCGCTCTTCCAGCCGCATGCGGCGCGCGCGGTCGGCCACCAGTTCGCCGAACACGGTCAGGCGCGCGCGCCGCGCGCCGCGGTCGAACAGTGGCGCCTTGAGTTCGTCTTCCAGCGCGCGGATGCTGCGGCTCAGCGCCGGCTGGGTCAGGTGCATGGCACGGGCCGCTTCGGAGAACGTGCCGTGCTCGACCACGGCGAGCAGGTGCAGAAGTTTCTGTGTGTCCATGCGGAAAACCATGCGCATTGGTTATGGGATCGGTTCAACATTTGCATTTGAATCATACCTCGCCCCTTCCTATGATGAGCGGAACACAAGAGCGGGCCGGTGACAGCACACACGGCGCCCCGCCATCCACCGTCCATCGGAAATCGGAGAGACATCATGCTCAAGCTGTTTATCGGCCTAGGCCTGCCGTTTATCGGCGTCATCGGAATGCTGCCCTGGGTGGCGACGGTCGAGCGCTTCGTGCTCGGCGTGCCCTTTATCTACGCCTGGATCTTTGCCTGGTTCGTGCTGACCTCCGGCTGCATGCTGGCGTGCTGGCTGCTGTTCGACCGCCACGCCGCCGACGCGGCGCATGAAGCCTGAAGGGGAGACCACCATGACCACAGCGGTATTCCTCGGCTTTATCGTGTTCTCGCTCTATCTCGCCATCCGCTCGAAGAAGGGCCACGGCGCGCAGAGCGTGCATGATTTCTTCGTGGCGTCGCGGCAGTTCGGCGCCTACCTGGTGTTCTTCCTGGCAGCGGGAGAGATCTACAGCATCGGCACGATGGTGGGCTTTCCCGGTGGCATCTATGCCAAGGGGCCGACCTACGGGGTCTGGTTCCTCGGCTACATCCTGCTGGCGTACCCGCTCGGCTATTTCCTCGGGCCCAAGATCTGGCAGGCCGGCGCGCGCTATAACGCGATCACGCTGCCGGACCTGTTCAAGGGCCACTACGGCAGCCGTGCGCTGGAGCTGATCGTGGCGGGCTCGGCGATCCTGTTCCTGCTGCCCTGGGGCCAGCTGCAGTTCACCGGGCTGGTGGCGGCGCTCAAGGGGCTGGGCTGGGAGTTCGAGCCGGTGTACCTGGTGATGATCTCGGCCGCGCTGGCCTTTACCTACATTGCCATCTCCGGCGTGCGCGCATCGGCCTATATCGCCATCCTCAAGGACATCCTGATGGTGGTGGCGATCGTCGCCACCGGCGTCGCGGTGGGCTGGAAGGCGGGCGTGGGCGACGTGTTCCATGCCGCCAGCATGCAGGTCAGCAACCAGATGAATGACACCCAGCTGCGCTTCTCGATGAGCACCATGCTGTTCCAGGCGCTGGGCTTCTACGTGATGCCGTTCGCGGTGCAGAATTTCTTCACGGCCAGGAGCGCCAACACCATCCGGCGCACGCAGGTGGCGATGCCACTGTACATGCTGATGTATCCGTTCCTGGTGCTGGCGTCCTACTACGCGATCAGCCAGAACCTGCAGCTCGCATCGCCAAATGAGGCCTTCTTCGCGGCGGCGGTGCGCTTGTTGCCGGACTGGCTGCTCGGACTGGTGACCGCCGGCGCCGCGCTGTCGGGGCTGCTGGTGCTGGCCGGCATCTGCCTGGCGATCGGTCCCATCGTCACGCGCAACCTGCTGCCAGGCATGCCCGAGGCGCGCCAGAAGCAGGGCGCCAAGGTGGTGATCGTGATCTACCTGGTGCTGTCGATCGCCATGACGCTGGCCACGCCCAACCTGATGCTGACGCTGATCAACACCACCTACTACGGCGTGACGCAGTTCTTCCCTGGCGTGCTGGTGATCCTGTTCTCGCTGAAGGTGCGGGCGCTGGCGATTGGGCTCGGCATCGTCACCGGCCAGGTACTGGCGATCGCGCTGTATGTGCAGCAGGTAGATTTCGGCGGCATCAACCTCGGGCTGGTCAGCCTGGGCGTCAACCTGCTGGTGACCGCGCTGGTGAACTACGCACCCCGCCTGGCCCGCGTGCAGGCGGCGTGAATGACTGGACTCATGCAATCCATGACACAAGACGACACCGCGCGCACCCAGGTATTCGTGGCGCGCAAGATCCTCACGATGGAAGCCGGCCAGCCCGAGGCCACCCATGTCGCGGTGCGCGACGGCAAGATCCTTGCCGTGGGAGGCGCCGCCGAGATGGCCGGCTGGCCGGATGCGGTGCAGGTCGACACCTTCCGCGGCAAGGTGCTGATGCCCGGGCTGGTCGAAGGCCATTGCCACCTGATGGAAGGCGCGATGTGGGATGCGGTCTACATCGGCTACTTCGACCGCCGCGATCCGGACGGCAAGCTCTGGCACGGCCTGCGTACGCTGGAGCAGGTGATCGATCGCCTGGCGGGCGCGGCAAGCCAGATGCATGACCCGGAAACGCCGCTGCTGGCCTGGGGCTTCGACCCGATCTATTTCGGCGCCAGCCGGCTGTCGGTGCGCGAGCTGGATCGCGTCTCGGCCACGCGGCCCATCGTGGTGATGCATGCCAGCGTGCATCTGATGAACGTCAATTCCGCGATGCTGGCGCGCGCCGGCATCGACGAGGACACCGATATCGACGGCGTGCACAAGGACGCGCGGGGCTTGCCCACCGGCGAGCTGCAGGAATTCGCGGCGATGTTCCCGGTGCAGCGCGTGCTTGGCAGCGGCCTGTCGCTGGCCGCCGCCGAGAATGCCGACGCGGTGCGCCGCTTCGGCCGCGTGGCGCAACTGGCGGGCGTGACCACGGCGACGGATCTGGTCAACGACCTGTCGCCCAAGGGGCTGGAGACGCTGCAGGCGGTCACTGCCGACCCCGGCTTCCCGCTGCGCATCGTCCCGGCGTTCTCGCCGCAGCGCAATGCGCAGGGCGGCCCCGCCCGCGTGCGGGCCGCGGCGGCGGCCGGCACCGACAAGCTGCGCTTCGGTCCGGTCAAGTTCATTGTCGACGGTTCGATCCAGGGCTTTACCGCTCGCCTGCGTGCACCGGGGTATGCCGGCGGCCAGGCCAATGGCTTGTGGCTGATCCCGCCCGAGCAACTGCTCGACGCCTTCACGCCATTCCACCTGGCCGGCCTGCCGCTGCATATCCACACCAATGGCGACGAGGCGACGCAAGTGGTGCTGGACGTATTGGAAGCTATGCTGTCGCGCCATCCGCGCGCGGACCATCGCCATACGCTGCAGCACTGCCAGCTGGCGGACGAGGCACAGCTGGCGCGCGCGGCGCGGCTGGGGCTGTGCATCAACTTCTTCTCCAACCACCTGTACTACTGGGGCGATGCGCATGCCGGCCAGACCGTGGGACCGGCGCGGGCTGCGCGCATGAACCCGGCGGGCACGGCGCGGCGGCTGGGGATTCCGTTCGCGATCCATTCCGATGCGCCGATCACGCCGCTGAACCCGCTCTTTACGGCGTGGTGCGCGGTGCAACGCCAGACCGCTTCCGGCAGCGTGCTGGGCGAAGCGGAGCGCCTGCCGGTCGCCGACGCGCTGTATGCCATCACCATGGGTGCGGCCTATACACTGAAGCTCGACCATCGCATCGGCAGCATCGCGCCCGGCAAGCTGGCAGACTTTGCCGTGCTGGAAGATGACCCGACCGCGGTGGGTCCCGAGTGCCTGAAGGACGTGCGCGTCTGGGGCACGGTACTGGGCGGGCGCGTGTTCGCGGCGCCGGCCCGATGAACACGCGGCCTCCGGTCCCGCTGGCGGTGGTCGGCGGCTACCTTGGCGCCGGCAAGACCACCTTGCTCAACCGCTTGCTGGCCAACGCGCACGGGCGCCGCATCGCGGTGCTGGTCAATGACTTCGGCGAGATCAATATCGATGCCGCGCTGATCCGCACGCGCAGCGACGACGTGACCCAGTTGGAGAACGGCTGCATCTGCTGCTCGATCGGCGGCCGGCTGGCCGAGGCGCTGGTGGCCATCGCAGCGCGGGAGCAGCGGCCGGACTTGCTGGTGATCGAGGCCAGCGGCGTCTCGGACCCGCAGCGCATTGCTCAGGTCGGCTTGCTGGATCGGGCCTTTGTGCTCAATGCCGTGGTGGTGGCCGTGGATGTGACCGAGGTCGGCCACAGCCTGCACGATCCGCTGGTGGGCGACATGGTGCGGCAACAGATCGCGGGAGCCTCGGTAGTGGTGCTGACCAAGGCAGACCTTGCCGATGCGGATGCGCTGGCAATGGCTGCCGCCACGGTCGACGCCATCGCGCCACGTGCCGCGGTGCTGACCGCATGCGAGGGCGAGGTACCCTTGTCGGTCTTTGTCGACGCCGCCCCGCCGGCACCACATGCCGATGCCGTGCTGCAGGCGGGCGGGCACTGGCGGCGAGCCGTCGGCACCGTGCACGCCGGCATCCGCAGCATTTCATACCAGACCGGCCGCGACTTCGACAAGGCGCTGCTGCGGCAGGCGCTGAAGACGCTGCCGGTGCGGCTGCTGCGCGCGAAGGGCATGGTCAGGCTGGCAGCCGATCCGCGCCTGCACGAAATGCATGTGGTCGCGGGCCGCATGCGGCTGAGTCCGATGGCCCAAGGCGATGCGGCAGGGTCTGCGCTGGTCCTGATCGGTGCCTTC
Organism: Cupriavidus sp. FW306-01-F10A; assembly: GCF_058782785.1. Taxonomy (NCBI): domain Bacteria; kingdom Pseudomonadati; phylum Pseudomonadota; class Betaproteobacteria; order Burkholderiales; family Burkholderiaceae; genus Cupriavidus; species Cupriavidus sp. FW306-01-F10A. Next base: position 92,897 of record NZ_JBYSYA010000012.1, on the reverse strand, counting down.
GGTGCGGAGGAGGAGAGGAGTATCCGCGCCTGCCTCGATCTGGCGCTCGCCTGAGCGGGCGCGCGAACGGCGTCGCTGCGGCGCCGCTCAGGTGTGGAATTCTTCCGGTTCCGCATGCGCCGGCCTTCCTTCCCAGCCGCCACGCTCGAACTCCGCAATCACCTGCGCCCCAAACAGCAGCAAGGTCGCCGCGATCTCCAGGCTCAGCAGCACCACGATCGCCGTGGTCAGCGAGCCATAGACCCGGCTCACTTGCGACAAGGTGGTGAAGTACCACGCCAGCACATGGCGGGAGATTTCCCACAGCACGGCCGCAATCAACGCGCCGCTCAGCGCATGCCGCAGCGACAGCCTGCCAACCGGCATCACCATGTAGATCGAGGTCAGCATCAGCACCTCGCCGATGAAGCCGAGCAGGTAGAGCAGGCCGGTCGAGAGCCGGTCCAGCGACCAGTCTCGGCCCAGCACTTCCACATGCCGTTCGCCGATGGCCAGCAGGCCGCCCGATACCAACGTGACCAGCAGCAGGCCCACGCTCAGTACCGCGATATAGCAGTAGGGCAGCAGCGCCGAGACCAGGAAATGCCGGCGCCGGATCGCCACGCGGTGCTCGAAGATCACCGACATGGCATTCTCCAGCACGGTAAAGGCGAGCGAACTGAAGAACAGCATGGTGACCAGCAGCACCCAGCCGATCGTGCCACGGTTGCGCAGGAAGGCGGCAAGCTCGGTGACCAGGGCCCTGGACTGCCCCGGCACCACCCACTCCAGGTAGCGCGCGAGCGTGGACAACAGCAGGTCTGGTTCGATCACGTGCGACAGGGCGATGATCATCAGGATCAGCAGCGGCACGATCGACAGCAGCGCGTAGTAGGCCACCGCGCCGGCCAGCAGCAGCCCCTGGTTGGCGCGGAACTGCCTGAGCGTGTGCCAGGCAAAGCGCCCCGGATGGCGGAGCAGGTCGCGGACGCGGGCGTCGGGAAGCTGCATGGCAGACACCGGAGAGGAAGGGTTTCGCCATTATGCGGCTTCGGTGCCTGACATTCCACCGGGTTATGGCTCTATTCCGAATGCATCATTGTGGTCGGGAACCGCGTCCGCCAAGATGGCGGCCGCGGCCTGCGCCATGCGGGCTTGCACCTCATGCATACAAGGCGGCGCACCGTGCGTGCAGCCGCCTGGACAGGAATGGAGACAGCATGCAAGCGCAAACAGTGTCGCGCAGGACGGGATTCGGACGCAGTCGGGTGTGGTTGGCCGTGGCGCTGCTGGTGGCGCCGATGAGCGTTGCGCTGGCGCAGGGCACCGGCCAGCCCGTGGCCGTTGCCGAGGACGAGGTCATGCAGGGCTTTCCGCCGCCGCCCGACAAGCAAGTCAGCCGCGGCAGCGGGCTGCGTCCGCCGTATATGCGCTGGGCGTTCCGGCATGCGCGCGAGATGTCGCCGACGGCGGGGATCCGGCATGCCAGCCAGCCGCTGGCCCTGGCCGGTCAGCCCGGCACGGAACTGGACGGCACCACGTTTGCCGTGGCGGGCAAGACGGTCCGACTGGCCGACTACCTGCGCGACACCCATACCGACGGCTTTATCGTGCTGCACCAGGGCAAGGTCGTCTATGAGCGCTACCTCGCGGGCTTTGGTCCTTACCAGCCGCATATCTGGGCCTCGATGACCAAGTCCGTCACCGGGCTGCTGGCCGCCATGCTGGTCGAAGAGGGCAAGCTCGATCCGCAGGCCCGGCTGGCGCAGTATGTGCCGGAACTGGCCGGCAACCCGTTCGGCGAGGCCACGGTACAGCAGAACCTGGACATGGAGGTGCCGGTGGGCTACCCGGAGGGGCTGCCGCCGGACCTGGGGCTGTTCGGGGCGGTGGGGATCGTGCCGCGCAAGGCGGAGGCGCCGGATACCATCTATGACTTCCTCAAGGTCGTCCACGCCACCGGCGGGCGCGACGATGGCGGCGTCTGGTACTACCAGAACGGCTCGCCGGAAGCGGTGGCATGGGCGCTGCGGCGCATCACCGGCAAGAGCTGGGCGCAACTGGTGAGCGAGCGGCTGTGGTCCCGCTTTGCCGACGATGATGCCTACACCCAGGTGGACCGCCAGGGCACGGAAATGGCCAGCGGCGGCATGAATTCCACGCTGCGCGATGCCGCCCGCTTTGCCGAGGCCGTGCGCCGGGCGGCCGCCGGCGACGCCTCGGGCGGGATCTCGCCGGCGGCGGCGCGCATTGCGCTGCAGCCGGCCGGCAACCAGGCCCGCTTTGCGCGCGGCAACACCATGCCGGGCCGCGACGGCTATGGCTACCGCAACTACTGGTTCCAGCGCAACGACGGCGACGGCAGCATCGAGGCCAGCGGGCGCTTCGGACAGAAGATCTATATCAACCCGGCCAGGGGGCTGACGGTGGTGAAGTTCTCCGCCAGCCCGGACGGCGCCGCGCGTGCGACCAGCGCAGCCGCGGTGCGCAAGCGCGACGATCCGGCCCGGGCGCTGGAATCCGCCGAGGCCATGGTGGCCGCGGCGCTCGCGATCCAGCGCGCGGTCAGCCGCTGAGCCACGCCGGCAGGGGCCGGCGGACTCTCCCGATCTGCCTCTCACGCACGCCGCCAGGGCGTGCGCAGGACTGCTGCGCGCCTGCGGGCCGCGCAGTCCGCAATCCAGCCATCGGCATCTTCGCCGTGGCGATGACCAACCACAACGAAAGAGAATGGATGCGGCATCGCTTTTGAGCAGCACCTAGTCCTGCGGCGCCCCCGCCGCCCGCCGCAGGCAATCCAGCATGGCCATGACCGCCGCGCGCGACTGCGCGTCGTCACGCCAGTACATCGACACCGAGCCGAACCCCGCCAGCCGCAGCGGCACGATGCGCAGCGCGCCCAGCGCTTCCAGCCGGCGCGCGGTGCGGTGCGAGGCCAGGCCGATCATGTCGCTGTTGTTGAGTAGCGTGAGATTCAGCACGGTGGAATTGCTCTCCACGCAATCTGCCGGCAGCGCACGCTCGGCGCTGGCCAGCGCGCCTTCCAGCGCGTTGCGGATGGGCGTGCCGCGCGGCCACACCACCCAGCGGTAGCGATACAGGTCGTCCCAGCCGATGCGCGCGCCTTGCAGCAGCGGGTGGCGCGGCCGGGCGACGAAGTGGATCGGCTCCATGTAGAGCGATTCGGTGCGCATGTGCGCATCCTGCAGCTCGGGCGCCGAGCGACCCACCACGATATCCAGCTCGCTGTGCGCCAGCTGGCTCATGAGCCGGTCCATGGTCGTTTCCACCAGCCGCACGCTGGCGCGGGGCATCTGCTGCAGCAATTGCAGCGCTGCCAGCGGCACGGTATCCGCCGACGACGCGCCCGACGTACCCACCACCACAATCCCGCTGCCGCCGTCGCGCATGGCCTGCAGGTCGTCGCGCGCGGTATCCAGCTGGGCCTCGATCCGGCGGGCGTGCTCGATCAGCGACTCGCCGTAGGGCGTGGGCCGCAGCCCGCGCGCCTGGCGCTCGAACAGGGGCAGCCCGATATCGTCCTCCAGGTCCTTCAGCCATTTGGAAAGGCCCGGCTGGGTCGTGTTCAGCATGGCCGCCGACTGGCTCATATTGCCGGTCTCGGCCAGGCTCAGCAGCATCTGCAGGTTGCGCAGCCGCAATCTCTGGGTCCAGTCCATGAGGCTACCTATATGAAAAATGGTATCGATAAGATGAAAAGTTCATTTCAAATCTTATAGGCCGCCGCGTATAACGACAACAAGACGGTGCGAGCGATGACACGCACCCACAAAAGCGCTCCCAAAGCCCTGCATAAAGTTACGGAGACAGCATGTCCGAACACACCCCAGACCCGGCCCGCGTGGCCTATTACGAAGAAATCGGCCGCAGCCACATGACCCCGCTGTGGGAGTCGCTGCACGCGCTGGTGCCGCCGCAACCGCGGCCGCAGATCGTTCCCGCCATCTGGAAGTACGCCCAGATCCGCCCGCTGGTGATGCAGGCCGGCGGCGTCATCAGCGCCGAGGAAGCGGTGCGCCGCGTGCTGGTGCTGGAGAACCCGGGCATTCCGGGCAAGTCGAGCATCACCTCCACGCTGTACGCTGGCCTGCAGCTGATCCTGCCGGGCGAGATCGCGCCCAGCCACCGCCATACCCAGTCCGCGCTGCGCTTTATCGTCGAAGGCAAGGGCGCCTGGACCGCGGTCAACGGCGAGCGCACCACCATGCATCCCGGCGACTTCATCATCACGCCGTCGTGGACCTGGCACGACCATGGCAACCCTGCCGTCGAGGACGGCGGCGAGCCGGTGGTGTGGCTGGACGGGCTGGATATTCCGCTGGTGCAGCAGTTCGATGCCGGGTTTGCCGAGAACTACCCGGAAGCCCAGCAGCCCGTGACCCGCGTCGAGGGCGACAGCTTGGCCCGCTTCGGGCACAACATGGTGCCGGTGCGACACCGTGTGACCGATCCCACTTCACCGATTTTCAGCTACCCGTACGAGCGCTCGCGCGAGGCGCTGGACCAGCTCTACCGCAACGGCGAGCTCGATGCCTGGGACGGCGTCAAGCTGCGCTATATCAACCCGGCCACCGGCGGCTGGCCGATGCCGACCATCGCCACCTTCATGCAGTACCTGCCGGCGGGCTTCCAGGGCAAGACCTACCGCAGCACCGACGCCACCGTCTACAGCGTGGTGGAAGGGCGCGGCACGGTGCGCATCGGTGACGACCAGTTCCAGTTCGAGCCGCGCGACATCTTCGTGGCCCCGTCGTGGGCGCCGGTGCAGCTGGGCGCGCTGGAAGACGCGGTGCTGTTCAGCTATTCCGACCGGCCCGTGCTGTCCGCGATGAACCTGCTGCGCGAAGCGCGCACCTGAGCGTCCCGCGACCCTGATCCGATCTGCCCCGGGCGGTGCCTGCGCGCACCGCCTGAGGCTCCCGCTTACCTGACGACTTCCGGAAACCTCGAACCATGTCCTACGTCTTCACGCCCCCCGCCACCGTTTCCATCCCCGTTGCCGGCAGCGACGACCAGTTCGCCGTGCGCCGCGTCTACTGCGTGGGCCGCAACTACGCCGCCCATGCGCGCGAGATGGGCTTCGATCCCGACCGCGAGCCGCCGTTCTTCTTCTGCAAGCCGGCGGATGCGATCCTCCCGGTGCAGGCCGGCACCACGCTGGACTTGCCGTATCCGGCGCAGACGCAGAACTACCACTACGAGGCCGAGCTGGTGGCAGTGATCGGCAAGGCTGGTTCGGATATCCCGGTCGAACAGGCACTCGAACACGTGTGGGGCTATGCCGTCGGCCTCGACATGACCCGCCGCGACCTGCAGATGAAGATGCGCGAAATGGGCCGCCCCTGGGAGATCGGCAAGGCCTTCGATGCCTCGGCGCCGGTCGCGCCGATCCACCGCGCCAGCGAGATCGGCCACCCGCAACAGGCCGGCATCTGGCTGACGGTCAACGGTGAAACGAAGCAGCGCAGCGATGTGTCGCACCTGATCTGGTCGGTGGCCGAGACGGTGGCCTACCTGTCGCAGTTCTTCCGCCTGGAACCGGGTGATGTGATCTTCACCGGTACGCCGGAAGGCGTGGGCGCGGTCAAGGCCGGCGAGACCATGGTCACGGGCGTGGACGGCCTCGGCGAACTGGCCGTGCGCGTGGTCTGAACCTCTGAATCGCAGCACACGGGCATTACCGATCATGCAGCTCTATAGTTTCTTCAACAGCTCCACGTCCTACCGGGTGCGCATCGCGCTGGCCCTCAAGGGCCTGCCGTACGACTACCTGCCGGTCAATATCCGCACCGGCCAGCACCGCGAGCCGGAGTACGTCGGGAAAATCAACCCGTCCGCGACCGTGCCCGCGCTGGTGGATGGCGGTTTTACGCTCGGGCAGTCGTTCGCGATCCTCGACTACCTGGACGCGCTCCATCCGGAGCCGCGCCTTGTGCCGCAAGACCCGGTGCAGCGTGCGCGGGTGCTGGAACTGGCCACGCTGATCGGCTGCGACATCCACCCGGTCAACAACCTGCGCGTGCTGCGCTACCTGCAGGACGTGCTAAAGGTCACGCCCGAGCAGAAGGATGCCTGGTACCGCCACTGGATCGATGAAGGCATGGCCGGCGTGGAGCGCCTGCTGGCGCAGCACGGGCATGGCAGGTGGTGCTTCGGCGATGCGCCGACACTCGCTGACGTCACGCTGGTGCCGCAAGTCGCCAACGCCCTGCGCATGGGCTGCGACCTGAGCCGGTACCAGCGCGCGATGGCGGTCTACGCACACGCCAGCGCCCATCCCGCCTTTGCCCAGGCGGCGCCCGGGCGCCAGCCCGACCACACCGCCTGACGCATCGCGCAGGCGAGGAGACAAGACATGAGCAGTACCAACAACGCGACCGGCAAGGTCCTCATCATCGGCGGCGGCATCGGCGGCCTGGCCGCGGCGCTGGCGCTCGCACGCCAGGGCATCCGCATCGAACTGCTGGAGCAGGCCGAGCAGATCGGCGAGATCGGCGCGGGCATCCAGCTCGCCGCCAACGCCTTTGCCGCACTGGATGCGCTGGGCGTAGGCGAAGCTGCGCGCAGCCGGGCGGTCTTTACCGACTACCTCAGCCTGCGCGATGCGATCGATACCAGCGTGATCGCCGAGGTTGACGTCGGGCAGGCGTACCGCGAGCGCTTCGGCAACCCGTATGCGGTGATCCATCGCGCCGATATCCACCTGTCGATCCTGGAGGCGGTGCAGGACCACCCGCTGATTACGTTCCGCACCAGCACGCGCGTGGAACAGCTGCTGCAGGATGACCAGGGCGTGACCGTGATCGACCAGCACGGCGAACACCATCGTGGCGATGCCGTGATCGGCTGCGACGGCGTCAAGTCCGCGATCCGCCAGGCGCTGATCGGCGATGAGCCGCGCGTCACCGGGCACGTGGTCTATCGCGCCGTGGTCGGCGTCGCCGACATGCCGCAGGACCTGCAGGTCAATGCACCGGTGGTGTGGGCCGGCCCGCATTGCCACCTGGTCCACTACCCGCTGCGCGGCGGCCAGCAGTACAACCTGGTGGTGACCTTCCACAGCCGCGAGCAGGAAACCTGGGGCGTGCGCGACGGCAGCAAGGCGGAAGTGCTGTCGTACTTCGAGGGCATCCATCCGCTGCCGCACCAGATGCTGGACCGGCCCACTTCCTGGAAGCGCTGGGCCACCGCCGACCGCGACCCGGTCGAGCGCTGGAGCTTCGGCCGCGCCACCATCCTGGGCGATGCCGCGCACCCGATGACCCAATACGTGGCCCAGGGCGCCTGCCAGGCGCTGGAAGACGCGGTCACGCTGGGCGCCGCGGTGCAGGCCGCCGGCGGCAATTGCGAGGCAGCGTTCAAGCTGTACGAGCAGGCCCGCATCCCGCGTACCGCCCGCGTGCTCTACGCTGCGCGCGACATGGGCCGGGTCTACCACGCCAAGGGCGTGGACCGGCTGGTGCGCAACAGCCTGTGGACCGGCCGCACGCAGGCGCAGTTCTACGACGCGCTGCAGTGGCTGCATGGCTGGCGTGCCGACCAGTGCCTGAGCCCCACGCCGTGGCTGTAAGCCGCTGGCGCAACTTTTCTTCGCAGTCAATCCGAAACGATCTGGCGGCCGCGCATAAGGCTGCCGGACGTGACTCGCCCCTAATCCTGGCATCAAGGAGGAGACCACCATGCCTGCCAGCCAACCCCTGAACGTCACCGCGTTCATCGACCGCCAGCCGCTGTCGGCGTTCCAGGTGAGCATCGTCGTGCTGTGCTTCCTGATCGTTGCGGTCGATGGCTTCGATACGGCGGCGATCGGCTTCATCGCACCAGCCATCCGCGCGGAATGGCAGCTGACGCCGGCCCAGCTGGCGCCGCTGTTCGGCGCCGGGCTCGGCGGCCTGATGGTCGGCGCCTTCGTCTTCGGCCCGCTGGCCGACCGCTTCGGGCGCAAGGGCGTGCTGGTGCTGTCGGTGCTGTTCTTCGGTGCCGCCAGCCTGGCCTCGGCCTGGTCGCAGGACCTGTGGACGCTGGTGCTGCTGCGCTTCCTGACCGGCCTGGGCCTGGGCGGGGCCATGCCCAACGCCATCACGCTGACCTCGGAGTTCTGTCCGGAAAAGCGGCGCTCGTTCCTGGTCACGACCATGTTCTGCGGCTTCACGCTGGGCTCGGCTTTCGGCGGCCTGGCTTCCGCCGGGCTGATCGACGCCTTTGGCTGGCGCTCGGTGCTGGTCGCCGGCGGGGTCATGCCGCTGGTGCTGGCGGCGCTGCTGCTGTGGCTGCTGCCGGAATCGGTGCGCTACCTCGTGCTGGCCGGCAAGCAGCGCGAACGCATCGTCGCCACGCTGCAGAAGATCGCGCCGCAAGCCGACCTGCGTGACGCCACCTTCGTGGTCGGCGAACAGCGCAGCACCAGCTCGCCCGTGCGGCACCTGTTCCGGCCCGAGCTGCTGCGGGGCACGCTGCTGTTCTGGCTGACGTTCTTCATGAGCCTGCTGGTGATCTACCTGCTGTCCAGCTGGCTGCCGACGCTGCTGCGCACCGCCGGCCATTCGCTGCGCACGGCAGCGCTGGTGACAACCATGTTCCAGGTCGGCGGGACGGTGGGGGCGATTGCGCTGGGTTGGCTGATGGACCGGATCAATCCGCACTATGTGCTGGCGTCCAGCTATGGGCTGGCGGCGCTTGGCATCGCGGCGGTGGGCAGCGTTGCTTCCGAGCCGGTGGCTGCGGGCATGGCGGTGTTTCTTGCGGGCTTCTGCGTCTCAGGGTCGCAGGTGGGTGCGAATGCGCTGTCCGCCAGCTTCTATCCGACGGACTGCCGTGCCACAGGCGTGAGCTGGGCCAACGGCGTTGGCCGGATGGGCTCGGTGGTGGGGTCGGTCGGCGGGGCCACCATGCTGTCGATGGGCCTGGGCATGCCGGCGTTGTTTGCGTTGATCGGCGTGCCGGCGCTGATCGCAGGGTTGTCGATGTTCTCGCTGGGGATGGTCAGGCGCGAGAGTGCGGTGGAGCGCCTGGCAGTCTGAAGGCGGGCGGCGGGAGTGACTGAGAGGGAGGCGGCCTGACGGTCTCCCCCTCGGCATCATGGCTGTCCGCGATCGATCAGGCGATCGGCAGTTTCAGCACCTGCTCGGTGGTCAGGATATCGCCGAAGGTGTCGTCGATGGTGGCAAGCGCGGCCCGGTGCAGGTCCCGGTGCGGCACCACGCCGCCGGCCGTATCCAGGTCGCGCGTGGCGCAGGCATCCTCCGCCACGATTACGCTGTATCCGAGCGGCGCCGCATCGCGCGCCGCGCCTGACACGCAGGCATGGGTCATCAGGCCCGTGATGATCAGGGTCTTGATGCCGGCGGCCTTCAGGCGCTGGTCCAGGTCGGTCGTCGGGAACACGCTGACCGAGGTCTTCTGCAACACCGTGTGATGCGCGGCCGGCTGCAGGTCGCTGTGGAATTCCACGCTGGCGCTCTGTTCCGCAAAGACGGGGCTGCCCGCGGGCGTCACGTGCTGGATGTGGAAAACAGGAATCCTGGCCGCATCCGCGTGAGCGATCAGGCGTTGCGCATTGCCCAGGGCGCGCGCGCCGTCCGGGATCGGCATCTTGCCGCTGAAGTACTCATTCTGGAAATCGATCACCAGCAAGGCGCTGCTGGCGGCTTCGATGGCGGTGGGGGCCGGTGCGCCGGCCATGGTGCGAATCGTCGGGTGGTTCATTGTGGTCCTCGTCATGGAAAAGAAGAGGGCGGCGCCGCTGGCGAGGAGGCCGCCCCAATCACCGCAACCGCGGCATGGGAGGTAGTTTCCAACGCCGGCTGCAACCCCGAAAGTGGCCCGATGGACAACATCCGATAGAATTGGGCCATCCTCAATTCGTGTCCGTGCCAGCGAGAACGCAATGCACACCGTCGCGGTGATCGCCTTCGAAGGCATCAGCCCCTTCCACCTGTCCGTACCCTGTATCGTGTTTGGCGACGATCTTGCCCGGCTGGGCGTGCCGCGCTACCGGCTGGTCATCTGCGGCGAGAAGACCGGGCTGATTCCCACCATGTCCGGGTTCAGGATCGACGTCGGGCACGACCTTTCGGTGCTGGCAGAGGCCGATACGGTCATCATGCCGGCCTGGCGCGACCCGGCGGAGCGCCCGCCCCACGCCCTGGTGGAAGCGCTGCAAACCGCCAGCGCGCGGGGCGCGCGGATTGCCGGCCTCTGCCTGGGTACGTTCGTGGTCGCCGAGGCGGGTTTGCTGGACGGGCGCACGGCGGCCACGCACTGGGCCTGGGCCGATGACTTTGCGAACCGGTATCCGCAGGTCCGGCTCGATCGCAACTCCCTGTATATCGACGATGGCGACATCCTGACCTCGGCCGGGACGGCGGCCGCCCTGGATTGCTGCCTGCACCTGCTGCGCCGCGACCATGGCGCGGACGTCGCCAACCGGGTGGCCCGCCGCATGGTCGTTGCCCCGCACCGGCATGGCGGCCAGGCCCAGTACATCGAACAGCCGCTGCCCCGGGTGGACGGCGCGGACAAGCTCAGCACGACCCTGGACTGGGCCATCGAAAACCTGGACCAGGCGCTGACACTGGACACGCTGGCGCAGCAGGCCGGGATGAGCCGGCGCAACTTCACCAGGCGCTTCAAGGCGAAGACTGGCGCAACGGTGACGCAGTGGGTGCTGAACCACAGGCTGACGGCGGCGCAGCGCCTGCTGGAGACGACGGACAAGGGGGTTGACCTGATTGCCGAGCTGGTGGGGTTTGGATCCGCCGTTTCGTTCCGGCAGCACTTCACCCAGGCCTTAGCCGTTTCTCCGTCGGCTTACCGCAAGCAGTTTGGCGGTGCGGTGCTGAGCGGGCAAGGCTCCCCATCGGCTTGATCTGGGTGCAGCCAGCCCACAACAGCCAGCGCAAGAAAACAAGGGATTTCCCTCTTCGTGTTTCGGCCATCGGTCGAGATATTCTTAATGGCTTCCATCATGGTGGTAGACAATGTTGTGCATTAAAGCCGGGCGGGGGGCGGTGCGGAGCGAGTGCATGTGGCACGGCGGCGGTGCGGGCTGACCGCATGCCCCATGTCCAGCGTGGGCCAGGCCTGTGACCGGGCAGTGGCCCGGAACTTGCGTCCGCGTGCGGCAACGCAAGCAAGGGGATTCACATGGCAGGCACCACGACCAGGACAAGGGAGGCCAGGAAAGAAGCCGCAACACGGGCGGTGGCGCCTGCCGCCAGCGCCGACCCGCCGTCACGGGAAGGGCGGGAGTGCCGGGACGGCGACAGCACCGTGCAGTCGCTGACGCGGGCGCTCCAGCTGATCGAGCTGTTGTCCGATGACGACGAGGGTTACCGGCTGGTGGATCTGGCGGCACGCAGCGGCCTGTCTACATCGACCGTCCATCGCCTGCTGACCACGCTCGAGCAACGCCAGTTTGTCCAGTTCGATCGCGAGCGCAGCCTGTGGTACGTGGGCGTGCGTTGCTTCTCGGTGGGTGCCGCTTTCGCCCGCCGGCGCCGCATCAGCGAACTCGCCCTGCCGGTGATGCAACGGTTGAGCGCGCTGTCCGGGGAGACCGTCAACCTGGGCGTGGCCAGCGACGGGCAGATTGTTTTCGCCTGCCAGGCAGAAGGCCCCCACGGCAGCCGCGCGCTGGCCAGGCCGGGCCAGCGCGCGCCGCTGCATGGCACGGCCATGGGCCAGGCGGTGCTGGCCGCCAAGAGCGAGCCCGACGTGCTGCAATACCTGCGCACCTTTGGCCTCCCGCGCCTGACCAACAACACCATTGCGCGCCCCTCGCGCCTGCATGAGACCCTGGCCGAAGTGCGCCGGCGCGGCTATGCGGTGGACGACGAGCAGAATGCGGTCGGCCTGTGCTGCATTGCCGCCGCGATTTGTGACGAGCACGGCCGGCCCTTCGCCGCGGTCTCGCTGGCCGGTTCCAGCCAGCGCATCGTGCGTGCCCGTTTCGATGAGCTTGGCGCCTGGGTGCGTTGGGCTGCCACAGAGATCAGCGCTGCCTACGGCGGGCGCTGCACCCGCGTGCCCTGCCCGATGCCAGTGCCCGCAGCGTCCTTGCCTTTCCACGCGGGCGCGCCGGAAAGCTGTTGATTCCTAAGGGTTTATTCAAGAAGTTCCGGCGTGCGGGAAAGCCGCCGCGCGGGTCTGGCCATGCGCTTCAATGGAAGCAATGTCACGACCGGCCCCCGCACCATGAAGACCCTGCTTGCCGATACCCCCTGGAGCCGACGGCTTGCCGCCGGCATTGACCGTATAGCCATCCTGTGCGGATGGTGGCTGATCGTGCTGTCGGTGGCGACCTGCGTCGAAATGCTCGGGCGCAAGCTGGGCGGCTTCAGCTTGCAGGGCATCGATGAAATCGGCGGCTATACCTACGCCATCCTTGGCACGTGCGGCTTTGCCTACACCCTGGTCGGGCGCGGCCATACCCGGGTGGACTTCCTGCTGACGCGCTTTCCGGTCAAGGTGCGGGCCGTGCTCAACCTGCTGGCGATGCTGAGCCTGGCTGCCGTGGCCGGACTCTGCGTCTGGCGCGCCGGCCATGTGCTGGTGGACACCATCGACCTGCACAGCACCGCGTCCACGCCGCTTGCCACGCCCCTGTGGATGCCCCAGACCCTGTGGCTGGCCGGCTATTCCCTGTTCGCACTGGTGGCGGCCTGCGCCGCCTGGCACGCCCTGCAGCTGCTGGTGCGGCGCGACTGGGCCCGCCTGAACAGCCAGTTCGGGCCGCAGACCCTGGCCGAGGAGATCGAGGCGGAGGCGGACATCCGCGTTGCCGCCGCGCCCGCTGAGGGCAATGGCGCGGGCCAGGGCAGCGCTGAAGGCAAGAGCGAAGGAGCGGCAGCATGATCGGTCCCATTGAAATCCTGCTCGGGCTGTGCCTGATGCTGGGGCTGATGTTCCTTGGCTTCCATGTGGCCACCAGCATGCTGGTGGTGGGCGTGGCCGGGGCGCTGGCCTATTTCGGCATGCCCGCGATCGACGCATTGGGCGAACAGTTGTGGGCGGCCGGCGAGGACTACCTGCTGCTGTCGATCCCGCTCTACATCCTGCTGGGCGAGATCCTGATGCGCGGCGGCGCGACGGACAAGATGTACCAGTCGCTCGGCGACTGGCTGAACCGCCTGCCGGGCGGCCTGCTGCATACCAATATCGGTGCCTCGGCATTGTTCTCGGCGGTGTCCGGGTCATCGGTGGCCACCGCGGCGACGATTTCCACGGTCGCGCTGCCTTCCTTCCGCAATCGCGGCTATGACCAGCGCATGGTGCTGGGCTCGATCGCGGCCGGCGCCAGCCTGGGCAACCTGATCCCGCCCGGCGTGGCCTTCATCATCTACGGCTCGATGACCAATACTTCGGCGGCGCGGCTGTATGTGGCGGGCGTGCTGCCCGGGGCCATCATGACCGTGCTGTTCCTGGCCACGATCCTGCTGATCTGCCTGTGGAAGCCCGCGGCGGGCGGCCCGCGCGAGGCCCGTGTGCCGCTGCTCGCCAGGCTGAGCAACTCGCGCCACCTGGCGGGTCCGCTGCTGGTGTTCACGGTGGTGATGGGCAGCATCTACACCGGCTGGGCCACGGTCACCGAGAGCGCCGCGCTCGGCGTGCTGGTGTGCCTGCCGGTGGCGGCCGCCTACGGCAAGCTCAGCGTCGCCATGCTGCACGACTGCTTCCGCTCCACGCTGCGCCTGACCGCGATGACCGCGCTGATCCTGGTGGCCGCGCTCTACCTGAACTTCGTGCTCTCCATGCTGGGGGTGCCGCAGGCGCTGGCCGGCCTGATGAAGCAGGTGGACGTGTCGCCGGCGGTGTTGCTGTGGCTGCTCGCAGCCCTCTACCTGGTGCTGGGCATCGCGCTGGAGACCATGCCGATGCTGGTCGGCACGGTCCCGGTGGTCTTCCCGATCGTGCAGGCGGCCGGCATCGATCCCGTGTTCTTCGGGGTGTTCATGGTGCTGATGTGCGAGATCTCGCTGATCAGCCCGCCGATCGGCATGACGCTCTACGTGATCCAGGGCGTGCGCGGCGAAGGATCGATCAATGAAGTCTTTCAGGGCACGCTGCCGTTCTTTGCCGCCATGGTGGTGATGACCGCCGTGCTGATCCATTTCCCGGCGATTGCCACCTACCTGCCCAACCTGATGTTCGGGCATTGACCTCCAAGGAAGCTCCCATGAACGCCAAACGAATCGCCGGCGCGCTGATCGCGGCCGCCCATGTCGCCTGCGCTGCCGCCGTGCTGCTGCCGGGCACTGCCCAGGCACAGCCGGCCCAGCCTGCCCAGCAAACGAAGCTGCGGGTAGCCGGCAACCTCGTCGCGACCGGCCTGATCCAGCAGAACAAGGAGCAGCCCTTTTTCGAGAACTTCGCCAGGAACACCGGCCTGCCGATCGATGCCGACTACAAGCCGATGGATGTGCTCGGCATCAAGGATTCAGACGGCCTGCGCGTGCTCCGCTCCGGGCTGTTCGACATCGTCAGCCTGCGCCTGGCCCAGGTCTCGCGCGACGAGCCATTCTTCCTCGGGCCGGACATCGTTGGCCTGAGCACCGACTACGGCTCGGCCAGCAAGGCCGTGGATGCCTACCGCAATGCCTTCGACAAGCGCCTGCAGGAACGCTACGGCGCCAAGCTGCTCGGGATCTGGCCGTTCGGGCCGCAGGTGGTGTTCTGCAAGTCGCCGATCGGCGGCCTGGCCGACCTGAAGGGCAAGAAGGTGCGCGTCTACGACCAGTCCCTGGCCAAGTTCATCGAGAAGCTCGGCGGCATTCCGGTGACGATCCCCTTCGGCGAAACCCAGCAGGCGCTCGAGCGCGGCGTCACCGATTGCGCGATCACCGGCCCGAGCTCGGCGAACACGGCGGGATGGCCCGAGGTCACCTCATACTTCATGCCAGTCGGCTTCCAGATCGCGCTCAATGCCTACGCCATCAAGCTCAGCCGCTGGAACGCGCTGCCGCCCGAGCAGCAAACGCGCCTGGCCGAGGCCTTCCAGCGTTTCGAGCGCGATACCTGGTCCTATTCGCGCGAATTGTTCGAGGATGCCTCGCGCTGCAACGTCGGCAAAGAGCCGTGCAAGACCGGCAAGAAGTTCGCCATGAAGGAGGTGCCCGTGCGTCCGGCCGACCTGCAGCTGGTGCGCGACGCGCTGACCACGGTCTCGCTGCCGACCTGGACCGAGGTCTGCGACAAGTCCTACCCGCAATGCTCGGCCATCTGGAAGCAGACCATCGGGCCGCTGGTCGGGCTCAAGTGAACACTGAGGACGGCGGAGACGACGATGGATGATCTTTGGAAACTGCCGGCACATGCGCTCACCGACGGCTACGCCACCGGCCGCTTCACGCCGCAACAGGCGCTGGCGTCCTGCCTGGCGCGCACGGCGCACTGCAATCCGGCGCTGAACGCCGTGATCGCATTCGATACTGAAGGCGCCATCGCGGCGGCACAGGAGAGCACCTCGCGCTGGCGCCGTGGCGAGCCGCTGGGTGCGCTCGATGGCGTGCCGGTCACCGTCAAGGACAACCTGCACGTGCGCGGCCTGCCCACGCATTGGGGCAGCCGCGCGCTGGCGGGCTTTGTCCCGGACCGCGACGAACTGCCGGTGGCGCGCCTGCGCGCGGCCGGGGCGCTGATCTTCGGCAAGACCAATGTGCCGGAGTTCGCCATGCAGGGCTATACCGACAACCTCGTCTTCGGCACAACCGGCAATCCCTGGCAGCCGGCCCTGACGCCGGGCGGGTCTTCCGGCGGCGCCGTGGCGGCGGTGGCATCGGGCTGCTGCCCGCTGGCGCTGGGCACCGACGGCGGCGGCTCGATCCGGCGCCCGGCCTCGCATACCGGGCTGGTGGGCTTCAAGCCGTCGCCCGGACGGCTGCCGCGCGGCAGCGGGCTGCCCGAGATCTTCATGCGCTATGAAGTGGTCGGCCCGCTGGCCCGCTGCATGGCCGATGCGATGGCCATGGCCGAGGCGCTGGGCCAGCCCGACCCGCGCGATCCCGATTCCCGGCGCTTTGCCGGCGTGCCGCTGCAGATGCCGCCGCGGCCATGCCGGGTCTTGCACGTGCCCCGCTTCGGCGATCATCCGGTGGATGCGCGCATCGCTGCCTTGACCGGGCAGGCAGCGCAAGGGCTGCGTGAACTTGGCCACACGGTGGAAACCGCGCAGGCGTTCGAGCTGGCGGAAGCGACCAATGCCAAATGGTCGCTGTTGTCGCAGGCAGGACTGGCCTGGCTGGTGGAGCAGGGCGGCGCGCAACAGCCGTTCTGCCCGCCGCTCGATGCGGGCACGTTCGGTGCGGCCACGCAGGCCAATGCATCGGCAGGCGCGGGCCTGCGTGCCGTGCAGCTGTTTGATCTGCTGATGGCCGTGGAGCGTCTGCGCAGCGAGCTTTCCTTGCTGTTCGCACGCTACGACCTGCTGCTGACGCCCGCCGCAGCGGCATTGCCATGGCCGGCCGCACAGTCGCACCCGCCTGTGATTGAAGGCCGCGAGGTCGGGCCGCGTGGCCATGCGATATTCACCGCGTTTGCCAATGCTGCCGGGCTGCCCGCGATCTCGCTGCCGTGCGGTGAGGCAGAGGGCTTGCCGGTTGGCATCCAGCTGGTGGCGGCGCCGGCCGAGGATGCGCTGCTGCTGGCAATCGCGCGCCAGTTCGAGCAGGCTTTCCCGAGGCCGCCTGGGTTCCCGCTCGACGGGCAGGGCCAATGAAGACCCTGGTTGCGCCAGGTACGCCGGCGGCGCTCGCGCAGATGCTGTGCGTCGCGCGCGCGCGTGGCGAGCGCGTCGATCCGGCACTGTTGCACCCGCTTGCGCATGGCGGCAGCTACGCCGTGCAGGATGCCACGCTTGCCATGATCGGCCCCATTGGCGGCTGGAAGGTTGGTGCGAGGGGGCCGGGCCAGGAACCCGCCTGTGCGCCGCTGCCGGCGGCCGGCCTGCTGCCGGATGGCGTGGCCCTGCGGGGGCCGGCCTGGCGCCTGCGCGGCATCGAGGTGGAGGTCGCCTTTGTGCTCGGCGCCAGCCTGCCGCCGCGCGGCCGGCCTTATGCGCGCCGGGACATCGAGGCCGCGCTCGCGCTGGTGGTGCCTGCCATTGAAGTCGTGGAAAGCCGCCTGGAGGACTGGCTCGGGGCCGGCAGCGATGCGCAGCTGGCCGACCTGCTCAGCCATGGCGCACTGGTGACGGGGCGCCCCACGCCGTTCGCGCGCGAGTGGCTGCACCTGGGCGCGCTGGAGGCCACGCTGCGCTTTGGCCGGCGCACCGTGGCGCATACCGTCGGCGGGCACCAGAGCCCTGATGTCGGCGCGCTGCTGGTCTGGCTGGCCAACCACTGCGCCGCGCGCGGGGCGGGGCTGAAAGCCGGGCAAGTGGTGACCACCGGCACCTGCACCGGGTTGCTCTTTGCCTCTGCCGGAACCCGCGTCAGCGCCGGGATCGAAGGGCTGGGGACGCTTGCGGCGTGGTTCTGAGGGCGGGGGCTTACGGAACCCAGCCAGGCAGCTCCGATGCCTGCCGGACCCAGCTTGCCACCAGCGCCTCGTCAAGCTCGTCGTCTTCGTGGATGTGGAAGTAGCGCGTGTTCTTGTCCTTGGATTCGACGGGGGGAACAGGGCGCAGCGACATGCCACGGAAGAAGGCCACCTTGATGTACTTCGTCATGCAATGGAAGCTGAGGAACCAGCCCTGGCCCTCGATGCCATAGAACGGCGAGTTCCACCTCACTGCCTTGCGGACGTTGGGAACGTTGCGCTCGATGAGCGCGTCGAGACGGCGCCCGGCGTCGTGTTTCCAGCCCGGCATGGCGGCGATATAGGCCTGCACGGGGGCATCTCCGTCGGCCTTCGCGATCCGGGGGTTGCCGCCTGCGAGCAGTGGCGGGCTGGCAGCGGCCCGCCTGGCCGGAGTCTTCGTTGCGGCGTGCGCCGGCTTCCTGGATGGTTGGTTCGCCATTGCCTTCACTCCATCGAATACACGCTAACCACCTGACAGACAGGCCAAGTCGCCCAGGGCAGACATAGCCGCTGACGACAGTGCTTGAAGCACGACAATCGGGCTATGCTAACCTGCTGAAACGGATCGGGCAACGAACGAGGGATCGACCGGAACGCTCTCTGTCATGGCCGGACGCGAGCTGCCTCATGCGCGGGACAAATTCGAGGAATAGGCATCCATGAATCCATCGGAACATATCGACGAGCTGATCGCAGGACTCACTGACTGGCGTGGCAAGACGCTGGCCAAGCTCCGCAAGACCATCCTCGAGGCCGACGGCGAGATCATCGAGGAATGGAAATGGATGGGAAGCCCGGTGTGGTCACGCGACGGCATGATCGCGGTCGCCAACGCGCACAAGGAGAAGGTGAAGATCACCTTCACCAACGGGGCGAGCCTGCCGGATCCCGACAAGCTCTTCAACGCCGGCCTCGGCGGCAACAAGTGGCGTGCGATCGATCTCTTCGAGGGCGACAAGATTGATGCGCGTGCCATGAAGAATCTCATCCGTGCCGCGATTGCGTTCAATCAGGGCAAGTCGAAGAAGAAGGCACCGTCCGCGGCTACCCGGGCGAAAGCACAAGAGAGCAAAGAGTAAAGGGACACGAAGCGTCCGGGCGTGCGGGCGCGCGCCTGAGCATCGCAAAGAACGTCCCGGGCGGCATGCTCCACGCATATGGAATGCCGGTTTTCTTCGTTGGTTTTCGCGTGCTGCGCGCGTACGTTCGTGGGTTTCCATCTCCCCGCGAATGCCATGACCGCTTCCCGACGACAGTTCCTGCGCCAGGGCGCCGCCGCCACGGCCGCGCTCGCCTCCGGCCCCATCCTTTCCTTCACCACGTTCGCCACCGGCAATGCGCAAGCGCAGGGGCGCCCGGTCCTGAAAGCCGGCGACCAGAAGGGCGGCCTGCGCGCGCTGCTCGAGTCCGCCAACGCGCTCGACGGCCTGAACTACGACATTCAATGGACCGAGTTCCCTGCCGCGGCACCGCTTGCCGAGGCGCTGAACGCGGGCGCGGTCGACAGCGGCCCGATCGGCGATGCCCCGGCGATCTTCGCGCTCGCGGCCGGCACGCGGATCAAGCTGATCGGCGCCAACCGCTCTGATCCCTACGGCACGGCAATCCTGGTGCGGCCCGACTCGCCGCTGCGGCAGGCGGCCGACCTGAAAGGCAAGAGCATCGGCACCAACCGCGGCTCGATCGGCCACCTGGTGACGCTCAAGGCGCTGGAATCCGCGGGGCTGAAGCCGGAGGACGCCAACCTGCGCTTCCTGCCGCCGGCGGATGCCAAGCTCGCGTTGAGCAGCGGCTCGGTGGATGCGTGGGCGACGTGGGAACCCTATACCGCGATGGCGGAAACCAGCGGCCACGCGCGCGTGCTGGTCAGCGGACGCGGGCTGTGGTCCGGCCTTAGCTACCTGGCAGCCACCGATGCCGCGCTGGCGTCCAAGCGCGCGGTGCTGCAAGACTTCCTGCGCCGGGTGGTGCGTGCGCAGCAATGGTCCTACCAGCATGTGCCGGAGTTCTCGGCGGCCCTCGCCCGCATCATCGGGATCCCGCCGCAGGCGGCACGGCTGCAGTTCGAGCGGCGGCACACGCAATGGCGGCAGATCGATGCCGAGCTGATCGCCGAGCAGCAGCGCACGGCGGACTTCTACCAGAAAGCTGGGTTGCTCAAGCAGCGGCTCGATGTGCGGCAGACCTTCGACTCCGGGTTCTCCCTTACCGGCTGACCGCCGCGGGCGGCGCCAGGCCGTGCACTGAGTCCATCGACGGCCTCGGCAAGCGCCTCCGGCACAACCATGGCCTCGCCGGAGGCCGCTAAGGATTTCCATGATTGACGCCGCCTCGCGCCAGCCCATTTCACGGCCTGGCGCGGCCTGCGCTGGCGTGGACCGTTCTGGTCCCAGCGAATCCGGGCAACTGGTCCTATAGGCCCGGAATGGCCCTCACCTATAAAGCCGTGACCCCCAAACATATTTCCCCTTCCGAGGAGCAAAACCATGCGGTGGATCAAGCAGATAGCGACGTATTTCGCCCTGGTGGCCGCGCTGGCGCCAGCCGCACACGCCCAGAACAAGAATGTAGTAATTGCTTACCAGGACATGGTGGTGCCCTGGCGCTACGCACAGGACATGAAGGAGCTGGAAAAGCAGACTGGCTACACGGTCTCGTTCCGGCAGTTCGGCGGCGGCGGGGACGTGATCCGCGCCATGGCTTCGGGCCAGATCGCCATTGGCGAGGCCGGCACCTCGCCGATTGCGTCGGCGCTGTCGCAAGGGCTGGATGTCGAACTGTTCTGGATCCTGGACGACATCAACGCAGCCGAGGCGATGGTGGCGCGCAATGGCAGCAAGATCGCCAGCGTCGCCGACCTGAAGGGCAAGCGCGTCGGCGTGCCCTTCGTGTCGACCACGCACTACCACACGCTGGTCGCGCTGGAGCGCGCCAAGATCAATCCGAAGGACGTCCGCATCGTCAACATGCGCCCGCCCGAGGTAGCCGCCGCCTGGGAGCGTGGCGACATCGACGCCACCTTTATCTGGGACCCGGTGCTGGCCAAGCTCAAGCAGTCAGGCACCGTGCTGATGACCTCCGGCCAGATTGCCGCCGACACCGGCAAGGCCACCTTCGACGGCATGATCGCCAACAAGAAGTTTGCCCGCGAGAACCCGGAGTTCATGGTCAAGCTGGTGCGCGTGCTGGCCGCCGCCGATGAAAACTACCGCAAGAACAAGGCGTCCTGGACCCCCGATTCGCCCATGGTGAAGGCGGTGGCCAAGGTGTCTGGCGCCAAGCCCGAGACGGTACCCGCGAGCATGGCGCTGTACGCCTTCCCCACGCTGCAGGAGCAGGTGTCGGAGCGCTGGCTGGGCGGCGGCGCGGCGCGCGCGCTGCAGTCCGCGGCGCAGTTCCTCAAGGAGCAGGGCACCATCCAGACCGTCCTGCCGGACTATGGCCCGGGCGTCAACGCGGAATGGGCAAAGCGGGCGTTGCGCTGACGCCGCGCCCATCGCGCTGAAGATGGCCGCCGCGCGCAAGCCAGTCCGGCGCGGCCGCCCCGAAAGTCCTGTTGCGGAAGCCCATCATGTACAAGCTTGAAATCGATAATCTCAGTGTCAACTACGGCGTCGCGGGCGGCGCCAAAACGCTGGCCCTGTCGCAAGTCAACCTCACCATGGAGCGCGGCGATTTCGTCGTGGCGCTCGGTGCCTCGGGCTGCGGCAAGACCACCTTGCTGTCGTGCATCGCAGGTTTCATGGAGCCTTCGGAAGGCGAGATCCGGCTGTCCGGCAAGGTGGTGCGCGGGCCGGGTGCCGAACGCGGCGTGGTGTTCCAGAAGCACGCCCTGATGCCGTGGCTCAGCGTGGCGGACAACGTCGCGCTGGGGTTGCGCCTGCGTGGGGTGTCGCGTGCCGAACGGATGCGGGTCGCGCATGAGAAGCTGGCCGCGGTCGGTCTGGAAGACGTCGCCGGCAAGCCGGTCTATCAGCTCTCGGGCGGCATGCAGCAGCGCGTCGGGATTGCCCGCGCGCTCGCCTGTGATCCGGCGGTGATGCTGATGGACGAGCCGCTGGGCGCGCTCGACGCGCTGACGCGCGAATCGATCCAGGCGCTGATTCTCAAGCTCTGGGCCAAGGAACAGAAGATCGTCTTCTTTATCACGCACAGCGTGGAAGAGGCGCTGTTCCTGGCCACGCGGCTGATTGTCATGACGCCGTCGCCTGGCCGCATCGCGCACACCTATGAACTGCCGTTCGCGCGGCGCTTCATCGAATGCGGTGACGCCCGTGCAGTCAAGGCCGACCCGGAGTTCATCCGCTATCGCGAAGAGATCATTGATCTGATCCATGCAACCGCCTGAGGAACACGAGATGCCCGCTTCCGTCCAACGCATCGAACCCACGCCGCGCGTCACCAAAGCCGCCGCGGCCGGGGCCAGCCAGCAAATGAAGACCGTCTCGGGCTACCGCCTGCCCGGCGAGGGGTCAAGCTCACGCATCTCCACCATCACCGTGGTGCTGCTGCTCGCGCTGTGGTGGCTCGCCAGCCACCTGCGCTGGCTGCCGCCGCTGTTCCTGCCCACGCCTGAGTCCATCGTCACCGCCTTTATCGATGCCTGGCAGGGCAACCTGCAAGGCGGCCAGCCGCTGACCGAGCATTTCGCGGCCAGCATGATGCGCGTGTTCGGCGCCTTCGGGCTGGCGGTGGTCACGGCGGTGCCGGTCGGCGTGATGATGGGGGTGTCGCGCATCGCACGCGGCGTGTTCGATCCGCCGATCGAGTTCTACCGCCCCTTGCCGCCGCTGGCATACCTGCCGCTGATCGTGATCTGGTTCGGCATCGACGAGACCTCGAAAGTGCTGCTGATCTTCCTGGCCTGCTTCGCGCCGCTGGCCATGTCGGCCCAGGCCGGCGTGCGCTCGGTCACCATCGAGCAGATCAACGCGGCTTACTCGATGGGCGCCACGCCGTGGCAGGTGGTCCGCCATGTGGTGATCCCCGCCGCGCTGCCCGATATCCTGACCGGGATGCGCATCGCCATAGGCTTCGGCTGGACCACCCTGGTCGCCGCTGAAATGGTGGCCGCCACCGCCGGCCTTGGCCAGATGGTGCTCAATGCCTCCAACTTCCTGCGCACCGACGTGGTGATCATGGGCATCGTGCTGATCGGGCTGATCGCCTACGTGTTCGACCTGCTGATGCGCAAGCTGGCGAAGGTCCTGGTGCCCTGGAAGGGACGGATGTGAGGTGAGGATGTAGTCAAGCTGCGACCTGGGTGTTGGGCAAGGACTGGCTGACGGCCAGTCCTTGCCGTTTTCCGGCGTTACGCCCGCAGCGCGGCCTTCATCATCGCGCCTGCGCTTCCAGGAACGGCAGCAGTTGCGCCATGAAGGCCTCCGGTGCCTCTTCCATGATGAAGTGGCCGCAGTCCGGCACCACCACGCCGCCGCACTTGGCGACCTGTATGGCGCGCTGCCGCACGGCATCTCCGTGCAGGCCCGAGACGGCGTAAGCCGCGCCCGCTTGCAGGCGATGATCGCGCCCGCGATGCTGCCGCGGTGTCAGTCTGAGAGACGGCGTAGAGCATTGCCCGAGGCCAGCGATGCGGGCTTGCTGAGTCCCAGCTGCTCGGCCTGGTCAGTGATCCAGTTCCAGTCGATGCTCAGTCCCCGGTGGCAAGCGGGGCAAGTCAGTGGCTGAGGCAGCTTTCCCGAGACCATATCCTGCAGGATTTCGGAGTGGATGTGCCCGCACGCCGTGCAGGTGAAGAAGAGTGGGACAGGAGGTTTCATCGTCGCCTCGCAAGGATGGCCAGCCTCTAGGCCGCCAGATGCTCATCCCGTGCCACGGAAGGCGGAGGAAGCAGGGCCATGGCCTCTTCCAGCCTCTGGACCAGCGCGGGACTTGCCGGCTGCAACGGCAGGCGGGTTTCCGGGGAAATCACGCCGGAGAGCGCCAGGGCAGCTTTCACCGGTGCCGGATTCGGCTCCGCGAACATCAGCGAGATCAACGGCGCGAGCTTCGCGAACAAGGCGCGGGCCGCGCGGAAGCGTCCTGTCTGTGCCAGATGCAGCAGGCGCACGAACAAATCCGGACGAATATGCGAGGACGCGGCGATCACGCCGGCGCCTCCCGCAAGCAGGTGATCCAGCAGGGCCGCATCCTCGCCGCACAGCACGGCGACATGCGGATCGTTGACAAGGGCCCCGAGATTGCCGGCGTCGCACTCCTTGACCGCCGAGATCTGCGGCTGCGCGAGCAGAGATCGGATCAGCGCAGGCGACATCGCACAGCCAGTTCGCTTCGGCACGTTGTACAGCATCAGGGGGCGTTCGGTTGCGCACGCCACTTCATTGAAATGCCACACGATTCCCGCATCGGAGGGCCGCAGGTAGCAGGGCGGCGGCACCAGGTAGCCGGCAAGATCAAAGCCGTCCAGTTCGGCAACTTGCGCGCACACCGCGCGGGTATCGACCGCGCCGACGCCAGCCATCACCGGCAGCTCGCCGTGGACGGCCTCGAGCACTGCCGCCGTGAAGACTTGCCGCTCGTGCGTGGAAAGCAGGTTTCCCTCGCCGGTCGTGCCCAAGATGATCAGGCCGTTCACGCCTGCCTCGAGGTAACTCTCAGCCAGCCTGGCGGCGCCCGGCAGGTCCAGCGAGCCGGCACGCATCGGCGTGACCATGGGCACCCAGATGCCCCATGGCGACTGGCGGGAAACCGCTGCGATACCGGTGCAGGCATGCACGGCGGCGCCGGAAAAGCTCTCTTCCTCAGTGCGCCACATGGTTGTCTCCCAGGGCTGTCGTGACGCCGAACTCCGCCGCCGGAAAGGCCGTCATGATGGCGTGCATGGCCGCGTCGCGGTCCGCGCGTGCGATCTCCACGTGCAGCGTGGTTTCGCCGTGCCGGTAGTCCACGTTCACCACATAGACGCGGGCCAGTTCACCGAGCACCCGGTGCATGGTCTGCCGCAGGCCGAACACTTCGGTGGATGCCACCGCAAGACGCATGCGGATCCAGGCCGGTGCGGGCTGGGAGACCGCGCGCAGCGCGGGCATGGTGGCCTTGCTGCTGCGCAGGGCGGTACGTCGGGGAACAGTATCAACGGCCAGGCTTGACTGTCGCATGATTGGATGGACCGGCGCGGTAGCGGGTCGCGTGTTGGACATGGCTTTATGCTAGCCAGCGCCGTCTAAATTTGATGCAAGGATGTTGGGCCTTGGCGTTAAATCCGCATCAAGATCAGCGCCGCTGGCAAGGCGCTCGCGCTCAGAACGTCTTCGTCAGCGACGCCCAGGCCGCAGCCTTGCCGAGGTAGCGGCCCCGGTTGGCACTGGTGTAGGCCACTTCCTTGGCGTTGGTATCGACATAGGCAACCGCCAGCGCGAAGCCCTTGCCCAGGTCCTTGGTCAGGCCGATCTTCCAGTCGGTGTACGAGGCGTCGCTGTTGTGCTTGACGCCCTGGTAGCCGACGTGCGCGTTCAGCGTCAGGTCCCAGAAATTCAGCGGGACATTGGCGCTCAGATCGACGTAGTAGCTGTTCTTGCTGTCGGCCCAGCCAAACAGGTTGGTGACCGAGTGCGAGTACTTGAGCATGACCGGGCCCCAGCCGATGCCGGCGTACAGTTCCGTGGTGTAGGGGCGCGGGTTGTTGTAGCCGCCCGGGTAGTAGTATTCGAGCACGCCCAGGTCATAGTTGAACTCGGTGCCGGAGACCTTGAAGGTGTTCTTGAAGCCGCCGTAGAAATCCATTTCGACCGGGGCCGAGACCGCCGGGTTGGCATCCTCGAGCCAGCTGATGCTGGAGTTCCAGTTGCCCACATAGAAGCCGCTTTCGTGGGCGTAGTCAAAGCCACCCTGGATGGCCGGGCGCAGGTTGGTCTGGCTGATGCCGCGATAGCGGTAGTCCGAGACCAGCGACACGTTGGCCGTGAACGTATGCGGGGACGGCGCGGCGTCAGGCTGGGATTGCGCCATGGCCGGCATGGCAGCGAAAAGGATGGAAGATGCGGAACATGCGAGCAGCGTGGCCGCGGTTTGGCGCAGGTCAGTCATTGTTGTTGTGGCGAGAGTTGAAAAAATCCCCGTTGCAGGGAGCCTCGCCACGATATGGCCTGACGCGTAAAAACGGTATCAAAAGCCGCGGTGCCCGCGTACAAATCCAATCAATGCGCCTGGATTTCAGCGCTACCCGGCAAACCGGTAGCCCAGCCCGATTTCGGTCAGCAAGTGGGCGGGCCGCGCCGGATCCGCTTCGAGCTTGTGCCGCAGATGCCCCATATAGACGCGCAGGTACTGGCTGCTTTCGGCCTGGGAGGGTCCCCACACCTCCCGCAGCAATTCCCGGTGCGTCATCACCTTGCCGCGGTGGGCGATCAGAACCGCAAGCAGCCGATACTCGATCGGCGTCAGGTGCACGGCCTGTCCCGAACGGGTGACGACGCGGCTGGCCAGGTCAACCTGCACGTCGCCGAACAGGATCTGGCGGGAACCGTGAGCGTTGGCCCTGGCATGCCGGCGCAGCAGCACGCGCAGGCGCGCGACCAGTTCACCGACGCCAAAGGGCTTGGTCAGGTAGTCATCCGCGCCGGCATCCAGCGCACCGATCTTGTCGGCTTCTCCGCTACGTGCCGACAGGACCAGCACCGGTACGTCAGTCCACGTACGGATCTCGCTGATCAATCTCACCCCGTCTCCGTCCGGCAAGCCCAGGTCGAGAATGACGAGGTCAGGTTGCCGGGTGCCTGCCTCGATCAGTCCGCGCTTGAGCGATTCGGCCTCGTGCACCGTGCAACCTTCGGACTCCAGGGTCGAGCGGACAAAGCGCCGGATATGCGGCTCATCCTCAACCAGCAGGACTGTCGGGGAAAAATCAAATGGCATCAACTCCCTTTCTTTTTGCGCGAGACCCTAGGCATCAGTCTGCTCCGGCTCCACCGCCGGCGGATTTCCACGCGGCAACGCTACCACGAAGCGCGCGCCCGCCTGGCCGCCGGGCCGGTCCGGGCGTTGCGCGGGTTCCACCCAGATGCGCCCGCCATGGGCTTGCACGATTGCCTCGCATACGGCGAGACCCAGGCCGACACCCGCGGTCGCGGATTCGCGCTCACCGCGCGTGAATTTCTCGAAGATCTGCCGTTCCTTGCCCTTGGGCACGCCGGGGCCATCATCCTCTACCGCAATCCTGATCTCGTCGTCGACCGGCGCGGCCGAGAGCCGGATCTCCGTGCCGGCGGGCGTGAATTTGGCGGCATTCTCCAGCAGGTTGCACAGCACGCGCTCGATCAGCACGGCGTCGCATTCGACCAGGGGTACCCGGGACAAGTCGGCGACAACCACGCGGTGGTGCTCGAGCGCATCGCGCATGGCCGCCAGGCTGGCGCCAACGAGCTCCTCCACCGATTGCCACTCCTTGCTGGTCCGGACTTCCCGGCCCTGCAGCCTGGCCATGTCCAGCAGGTTCACCACCATCGTGCGCATGCGCCTGGCCTGCTCCAGCATGGCGGCGGCGGTCTCGGCCAGCGACGGCGTCAGCCCGGGATCGCTGCGCTGCATGGTTTCCGCCATGCCGATCAGGCTGGTCAGCGGGGTGCGCAGGTCATGGGAGACAGCGGCCAGCAATGAGCTGCGCAGGCGCTCTGATTCCATCGACAGCAGGGCCTGCTGCGCCACTTCGACGTAATGCAGGCGCTCGATGGCGATCGCGATCAGCGTGCAGAACACATCGACCTGGCGCCGCAGCGCGGGCTGCGCCAAGGCGTGTGATACCGCGGGCTCGACCGCCAGCACGCCACGGGTCTGCATCGGCGCCTTCAATGGCAGATACAGCACGGTGCTGCCTGGCAATGTGTGCGTGCCGGTGCCTGCGGGCTGGCCGTGATCGAATACCCACTCCGCCAGGACACGGTCGATCGAGTCGGTTCTCGTCCCGGTGTCATGCGGCTCGACATCAGACACGGGCGGCAGCAGGCGGCCTTCCGGGGAAACCAGGAAGAAGGCTGAATTGGCATCGAAGGCAGCGCGCAGGAAACGGCTGGCGATCGAAACAATCTGGTCCGGCATCAGCGCCGCGGAGAGTTCGCGGGCCAGTTCATACAGCGTGCGGGCATCGTTCTCGCGCTGCACCGCCACCTGCGCCTGTTCGCGCAAACCGGCCGTCAGTTGCCCGATGACCAGCCCGACGGATAGCAGCACCAGGAACGTCAGCAGATACTGCACGTCGCTGACGGCGAAGGACAGCCGCGGCGGTATGAAGAAGAAATCGAAGGCGGCAACGGCCAATACCGAAGCCAGCGCCGCAGGTCCGCGGCCATGGCGAAGCGCGACGCCGACCACTGCCGCCAGAAACAGCATGGCAATGTTGACGACGTCGAACCATGGAAACGCGAGGGCCGACAGCGCCGTGGCACCGGTGCACCATACCACTGCCCACAGATAGTCTCGGCGCGTGGCGCCGTCGCCTGGCGCAGGGGCGTCTGGCTCTTCAGTGCCATGGCGCGGGCGAAGATCCACCCGCGTCGTGTCCGCCGCAACGCGGATGATGTCGATCTCCGGACACCCGATCGCCAGCGCATCGGCAAAGCTGCGGCGGCCGAACAGCCACGCCGGCGCGTTCACGAATGGCGTCAAGGCCAGGCCGAGAAGGGCGCGGGCCCGCTCCGCGAGGGAGGCGCCGCCCCGGCGCCAGTCCGCCGGCGCACGGCCGATGACCACTTTGGTCAGGTTGTGGCGGCGCACGTACCCCACGACGGCCTGGACCATGTCGTTGCCCGCCAGGGTCTCGGTGCGTGCGCCCAACTCCTCAGCGAGACGCATGGCAGTCTGCAGGCGCGTCTTGGCGAAATCGGACGGGGGTGCCAGCCTGGGTGTGGCGATGGTCACCACATGCCAGTCGCAATCGAGCTGGCCGGCTAGCCGGCGCGCGCTCCTGACGACCTGTTCGGCATCGTCGCCACTGCCGATGCAAGCCAGCACGGCCTCCCGGGTCCGCCACACGCCTTGCACGGCTTCGGACTGACGCCATGCCCGCACATCGGAGTCCACCCGGTCGGCGGTTCGGCGCAGCGCCAGTTCGCGCAGGGCGATCAGATTGCCCTTTCGGAAAAAATTGCGCGCCGCGTGCCGCGCCTGCTCCGGCAGATAGACCTTGCCTTCCTTGAGCCGGCGCAGCAGTTCGTCGGCCGGCAGGTCCACCAGCACGACCTCGTCGGCGCTGTCGAAGACAACGTCCGGCACGGTTTCCCAGACGCGGATGCCGGTGATGCCGCCCACCGCCTCGTTCAGGCTGTCCAGATGCTGCACATTGACCGTGGTCCAGACGTCGATCCCGGCGGCCTGCAGTTCCTGGATGTCCTGCCACCGCTTGGGATGGCGACTGCCCGGTGCGTTGGAATGGGCCAGTTCGTCAACCAGGACCAGGGCCGGTTGCCGGGCCAGCGCCGCGTCCAGGTCGAACTCCTGCAGGACCCGCTCGCGGTATGGCACGTCCTTCATCGGCAAGCGCTCGATACCGGCGATCAGCGCTTCGGTCTCGGCGCGGCCGTGGGTCTCCACGATGCCGATGACGACATCGGTGCCCTGCGCGGACGCCGCCCGCGCGGCGGTGAGCATGGCGAAGGTCTTGCCGACCCCGGCGGATGCGCCAAAGTAGACCCTGAGCTTGCCGCGCGAAGCGCGAGCGCCTTCTTCCTGCACCATCTGGAGCAGGGCATCGGGGTCGGGGCGCGCGCCGGCTTCGCGCAATTCGAGATCAGGCATCGGTCGGCTCACCCTCTATGCTGGCATTGGCAAACCGGTTCTGCTTCGCATCCGCGTCCCGGCACTGGGCTATTTCCGTGCAATGGCATCCAGGCCAAGGTTCAGCTTCAGGACATTGACTCCCGGACCGCCCAGGACCGACAGTCGCGGCGTTTCGGTATTTGCCGCAATCAGTTGCTTCACCTGTTCGATCGGAATCCCCCTGGCGCGGGCGATGCGCGCCGCCTGGTACTCAGCGGCCGCAGGGCTGATGTGCGGGTCGAGCCCGCTGCCGGAGGCGGTGACCAGGTCCACCGGCACGGGGGCCTGGTTGTCGGGATCCGCGGCGTGCAGGGCGTCGACGCGCGCGCGCGCGGCATCGGTCAGCGCCGGATTGGTGGGGCCCAGGTTGGATCCCGCCGAAGCCGCAGCGTTATACGGCATCGGCGCCGTGGCCGACAGCCGGCCCCAGAAGTACTTCGGGTCGGAGAACGGCTGGCCGATCAGTTCCGAGCCAACTGTCCTGCCATCCTTCTCGATCAGCGAGCCGGCTGCCTGATGCGGGAACACGGCCTTGGAGATTGCCGTGATCGCGCCGGGATAGAGCAGGCCGGTCACCAGCGAAAGGCCAACGAACACCACCAACATCGGCCGCAGCAAGCCACCTTGCACGGGTGCCGGCGACGGCTGCGGGGACTGCACTTGCGTATTCATGGAAACTCCGAATCGTGGCAGAAAATCAGGCCCAGCCAAACAGGGCCAGGATCATGTCGATCAGCTTGATGCCGGCAAACGGCACCAGGATGCCGCCCAGGCCGTAGACCAGCAGGTTGCGGCGCAGCAGCACCGCGGCGCCCAGCGGCCGGTAGACCACGCCCTTGAGCGCAAGCGGGATCAGCACGACGATGATGAGCGCGTTGAAGATCACCGCCGACATGATGGCCGACGCCGGCGTGGCGAGCCCCATCACATTGAGCAGGTTGAGCTGCGGATAGGTGGTGGCAAACGCCGCCGGGATGATCGCGAAGTACTTGGCGATGTCGTTGGCCACGCTGAAGGTCGTCAGCGAGCCGCGCGTCATCAGCATCTGCTTGCCGATCTCGACGATCTCGATCAGCTTGGTCGGGTTGCTGTCCAGGTCCACCATGTTGCCGGCTTCCTTGGCCGCCTGCGTGCCGCTGTTCATCGCCACGGCCACGTCGGCCTGGGCCAGTGCCGGGGCGTCGTTGGTGCCGTCTCCGGTCATCGCGACCAGCCGCCCGTCGGCCTGGTACTGGCGGATCAGCTTGAGCTTGGCTTCCGGCGTGGCTTCGGCCAGGAAGTCGTCAACGCCGGCTTCCGCCGCAATCGACGCCGCCGTCAGCCGGTTGTCGCCGGTGATCATCACGGTCTTGATGCCCATCTTGCGCAGTTCGCCGAAGCGCTCGCGAATGCCGGTCTTGACGATGTCTTTCAGCTCGATCACGCCAAGCACGCGCACCGAATCACCGTTGGCGTCGGCTACCACCAGCGGCGTGCTGCCGGCGCGGGCGACCTCATCGACGGCTTGCAGGACCGCATCGGGGAACTTGCCGGCGCGTTCCGTGACGTAGCGGCGCACGGCATCGGCCGCACCCTTGCGCACGTGACGCTCGCCGCCGCCATCGCTCAGGTCAACCCCGCTCATGCGGGTCTGGGCGCTGAACGGCACGAATTCCGGCTTCAGGCTTGCCATCACCGGTGCCGCCAGCCCCGGCAGCTGGCGTGCCAGCGTGATGATGCTGCGGCCTTCCGGGGTCTCGTCGGCCAGCGACGACAGCCACGCCGCTTCCGCGAGCTGCAGCGGCGACACGCCCGGGGCCGGGATGAAGCGCGATGCCTGGCGGTTGCCATGGGTAATGGTGCCGGTCTTGTCGAGCAGCAGCACGTCCACGTCACCAGCGGCTTCGACCGCACGGCCCGAGGTGGCGATCACGTTGGCTTCCATCATCCGGCTCATGCCCGCCACGCCAATGGCTGACAGCAGCCCGCCGATGGTGGTGGGAATCAGGCAGACCAGCAGGGCCACCAGTACCGTGATCGTCACCGGCACGCCTGCCTTTGCCACCAGCACGCTGTAGAGCGAGAACGGCTGCAGCGTGGCAGTGGCCAGCAGCAGCACGATGGTCAGCCCGACCAGCAGGATCGTCAGGGCCAGTTCGTTCGGTGTCTTTTGCCGGTTGGCGCCTTCAACCATCGTGATCATGCGGTCGATGAAGCTCTCGCCCGGGTTGGTCGTGATACGCGCCACGATCCAGTCGGACAGCACGCGCGTACCGCCGGTCACCGACGAGAAGTCACCGCCCGACTCGCGGATCACGGGCGCCGATTCGCCGGTGATGGCGCTTTCGTCGACCGAGGCCACGCCGTCGATCACTTCGCCGTCGCCGGGGATCATCTCGCCGGCCTGCACCAGCACCACGTCACCGCGGCGCAGTGCCGTCGCGGGGCGCGCTTCGGTGGCACCGCCACGCTTGCCGTCTTTCAGCACACGTGCGGTGACCGTGGTCTTCAGGCCGCGCAGCGCCTCCGCCTGCTGCTTGCTCCGGCCTTCGGCAAGTGCCTCGGCAAAGTTCGCGAACAGCACCGTGAACCACAGCCACACCGACACCGCCAGGATGAAGCCCGCGGATTCCCCACCGGGGGCTGCCGCCGGCGCGGCCATGGCCTTCAGGAAAAGGATCGTCGTCAGGATGCTGCCCACGTAGACCACGAACATCACCGGGTTGCGCAGCTGGTCGCGCGGCGACAACTTCCTGAAGGCCGCGACCAGCGCGGGCTTCACCAGCTCCGGCGCGAACATGCTGCGCGCCGGCGGGCGATGATGGTGGGAACCGTGTTGCCGGGCGGGAACCGGCGCGCTCTTTGCCTGAATCGTGTTGGAGGAAGACGCTTCAGCCGTGTTGGCGCCGCGCTTGGCCACCGGGGCCATCGAATCTTGTTGCATGGTTTCTCCGCAATCCGCTAGAGCCATCCGGCACCTGCATCGGTGAGGCAGTGCAGGGTCCGGACGTGTAGGAATGCTCGATATTTCGTCGTCAGTCGTCGCTTTACTTCGCCGCGCTTGCCGTCACCGTGCCCTGGAGTTGCTCGGCGACCGGCCCCAGCGCCAGCGCCGGGACATAGGTCAGCGCACCGACCAGCAGCACGGTGCCCACCAGCAGGACGACGAACAGCGGGCCGTGCGTTGGCATCGTGCCGCCGCTTACCGGCACGCGCTTCTTGGCTGCCAGCGAGCCCGCCAGCGCAAGCACCGGGATGATGATCCAGAACCGGCCGAACCACATGGCCGCCGCCAGCAGCGTGTTGTAGAACGGCGTGTTGGCGGACAAGCCCGCAAAGGCGCTGCCATTGTTGTTGGCCGCCGACGAGAGCGCGTACAGGATCTCCGAGAAGCCGTGCGTGCCGGGATTGAACACACCGGCGCGTCCGGCCTCGGTCATCACCGCCACCGACGTGCCGAGCAGCACCAGCAGGGGCGTGACCAGGATCGCCACGGCCGTCATCTTCATCTCGTAGACTTCGATCTTCTTGCCGAGGTACTCCGGCGTGCGCCCGATCATCAGTCCGGCGATGAATACCGCGAGCACGGCGTAGACCAGCATGCCGTACAGCCCCGAGCCGACGCCGCCGAACACGACTTCGCCCAGCTGCATCAGCAGCATCGGCACCAGGCCACCGATGGCGGTGAAGGAGTCATGCATGGCATTGACCGCGCCGCACGACGCCGCGGTCGTGATGGTGGCGAACAGCGCCGAAGCGGCGATGCCGAAGCGCGTTTCCTTGCCTTCCATATTGCCACCGGCCTGCAGCAGCGACGCGGCGTGATCCACCGGCAATCCGGCCAGCGCCGGATTGGCCATCTGCTCGGACATCGCCGCCACGCAGGCCATCGCGACAAAGATGACCATCATGGAAGCCAGCACCGCCACACCCTGTCGCCTGTCTCCCACCATTTCGCCAAAGGTGAAGCACAGCGCCGCCGGGATCAGGAAGATCGCCAGCATCTCGAGAAGGTTGGCCAGGCCATTCGGGTTCTCGAACGGATGCGCCGAGTTGGCATTGAAGAAGCCGCCGCCGTTGGTGCCCAGCATCTTGATGGCCTCTTGCGAGGCAACCGGGCCCATCGCCAGCGTTTGCCTGTCGGTCTTCAGGTCTTCCGTCACCGGCTTGCCTTGTGCATCGAGCACCGGTTGCCCGGCCGCATCGAGCTTTGGCTGGCTGTACTCCACCGGCGTGACCAGGCTGGCTTCCTTGTAGGCATCGAAGTTCTGGATCACGCCCTGGCTGACCAGCGCAAGTGCAATCACGGTCGCGATCGGCGCCAGCACGTACAACGTGACCCGCGTCATGTCGACCCAGAAATTGCCGATGGTGGCGGCGCTCTGGCGCGCGAATCCGCGCATCAGCGCGAACACCACGGCGATGCCGGTCGCCGCGGACAGGAAGTTCTGCACGGTGAGCGCGAGCATCTGCGTCAGATAGCCCATGGTCGACTCGCCGCCATAGCCTTGCCAGTTGGTGTTGGCGACAAAGCTGATCGCCGTGTTGAAGGCCGAGTCCGGCGAAACCGCGCCAAAGCCCTGCGGATTGAGCGGCAGCATGCCCTGCAGGCGCTGCAGCGCATAGACTGCCACCACGCCAAGCAGGTTGAACGCCAGCACCGCGACGGCGTATTGCTTCCACCCCATCCCGGCATCGGCACGCACGCCACCCAGGCGATACAGCAGCCGTTCCAGCGGCCGGCCCCAGACGGTCAGCGAATAGTTGCCATCTTCCACGGCACGCCGGATATAGCGTCCGAGGAAAGGGGCGCACGCCAGCAGGATGGCGAGATAGAGGACCAGCAGGCCCACGAATTGGGAGGACATCAGAATTTCTCCGGCCGGAACAACGCAATGAGGAGGTAAACAAAAATGGCAACGGCCAGCACGCCGCTCAACAGATCCGTCCAGCTCATCACAGCCTCCTGTCCGACGCGCTGTTCTTTGCCGGCATCCGGTCATGCGCGCCGCCGTGCCCGCTGCCTGCCGGAGATTTCGGCGCAAGCACGGCGCAAAGCCCCAGCAGGGCCGCGCTCAGCACGGCGAAGCCAATCAATACGATCAAATAGATCCCGTCCATAACAAAGCACCCTTGAATGGTTTCGGCTTGCAGATTAGCGACGGGGTCGTAAAAACAGGGTAGAAAGGTGGCCGGTGCGTATAAAGAACGCATAAAGATCCGGGGCGATCAGCATGCGCGCGCGAGCCAAGGTGCACTTTTTGGGCCGCTGGCGATCGCGATGCGTGGTGCGATGCGTGGTGGCAAGGCCGCTGCTGTTGGCGCAGGTGCGGCGCCGCGCGGCGCTTCTTTATCTGATCGTTACGCGACGGCGCCATATGGGCAGGGAAGGGGCAGTGCCTACCACTCCGTCGCCAGGCTGCGGGAGCAGGAACGCAAGTTGGGCGAAGCCGCACTGGCACGTGCCACCCAAGTCCTTGATGAGTTGCCCCGGTCCCGAGCCAATGGAGAAGAAGTAGCTAATTCAACTGCGGCGGAGGCATCGCGTCAGGAGTGTTCACAAGTGCGTCCCCTTGCTCGTCGCCGCGGTGCGAATCCTGGCCCGTTGCTACGCTCGGGTTCACTCTGCCCTGGCCATCCTGCCCCCATTCTTGCTTGAGGGTGTCGGCACCGGATCCACGGCCGCGACAAGTAATGTGTCAATCAAGGGGCAAGAAGCCTCATTCCCATTGGCGTGGCATTGCCCGATGAGATTCTTCAGTTCCGCTCGCAATCGGCGCAAGTCCTTCAATCTTTCCTCCACAAGACTGAGCTTTTGCTCGGCCAGTGTGCGGGCGGTGCTGCACGTGCTGCCATCGTTCTGTCGCAGCAGTACCCGGACTTCATCCAGGGTGAACCCGAGCGACTGGGCCCGGCGAATGAAATGAAGCCGTTGCAAGCTCTGCTGCGAATACTGTCGAATGGCGCCATAGGCACGCTCTGGCACCGGCAGCAGGCCGCACCGATGGTAGTAGCGTACCGTTTCCACGCCAACACCAGCCGCCTTGGCCAGCTTCCCGATTGTCAGTGTGTGGTCCATCGCTTGACTCCGTACCTTGGTACGGGCCTAGGCTACGCCTAGACCGCACATAGGGGAAGGGCGGATTGCATTTCGATGGGCAACGCCAGGAACCAGGCCGCCAGGCATGGGGACCGTCTACTGCCCATCGGCCGTGAGGCAAAGCGAAATGATGAGCGCCGTCAAGCTGCAGTCAATCATCACCTGCCCCAGGTGCGCGCATGCAAAAGAAGAAACCATGCCCATTGATGCCTGCCAGTGGTGCTATGAGTGCGAGCACTGCCGCGCGGTGCTAAGGCCCAAGGCCGGTGATTGCTGCGTTTTCTGCTCGTATGGGACCGAAAGGTGCCCGCCCATGCAGCAGCAGTCTTGCTCGTGTGTTCGTTGACGCAGGTACAGCGATGCACGACGCACCCTCGATGCGGTTCCTCCCGGATGATCCCGGCTCTTACCCAGCCATGCTTGTCCGCGGGAACGTGTTCTTGCTCGACAGTACGCGACGCCCGCTGTATGTCGCGGGAAATCTAGAGAGGGGTCATTATGCAATCGCGGATCATTCGCGTTCTGCCTGCAGAAAATGGTTGGGCATTGGAGTTCGGCGGCCTCAATATAAGGGCCCAGAGATTTCCGACCATGGAAGCGGCAATCGCTGCGGGTTGGGAGGTGGCCAGGCGAGAGAACGCCGAATTGCACATACATCGTCACGACGGGGATGTGCACTTGCGCAACGCGTGTGGCGACAAGCAGCAGGAGCCGCAACGGTGATGCCCTCAGAAATGTGATTCAAAGGGCATTATTGTAGGGATATCTACAGCATTGAAAGACGCGTTATGGGCCCCTAACATGCGCTCATGACCGCGTTAATCGACCCCTGGGCTTTGCTGATCGTCACGCTACCAACCTCCGGCGCCACCGCCCGGATGCGGATCTGGCGCGCGATCAAGACTATTGGTTGCGCCGCACTGCGTGACGGCGCCTATCTCTTGCCTGCAGGCGATGAGCAAATCGCCCAGTTGCGCGAGTTGGCCGACGACACCCGGCAAGAAGGCGGCCAGGCCTGGCTCTTGAGTGTCCGCGCCGACAAGCCAGGGGAAGAGACCGCTTTCCAGGCGTTGTTCGACCGCAGCGCTGACTATGCGGAACTGCAGGCTGCCCTGTCAGATGCACGCAAGTCGCTGACCGATCAAAGCAGCGCCGAACTCAATCGTCTGCTGCGTCGTCACGGGCGTGCCTACGAAGCGATCCGCACGATCGACTTCTTCCCCAATGAGGCGTCGACCCGCGCCGAAGCCCAATGGAATGACTTCAGCCGCGCCATCGAGACCATCCAGTCTCCGGGCGAACCACAGGCGCTCTCGCGAGCAATCGCTCGTCGGGATCCTGCCCAGTATCAAGGGCGGATTTGGGCCACCCGCCGCCACCTGTGGGTGGACCGCGTGGCAAGCGCCTGGCTGATCCAGCGCTTCATCGATCCCCACGCCCGGTTCCTGTGGCTGGAAAGCGCCTCCGCTTGCCCGGACGATGCGCTGGGCTTCGACTTCGACGGCGCGACCTTCACGCATGTGGGCGAGCGCGTTTCATTTGAAGTGCTGCTGTCGAGCTTCGGCCTCGAATCCGACCGCGGACT
Organism: Cupriavidus sp. FW306-01-F10A; assembly: GCF_058782785.1. Lineage (NCBI taxonomy): Bacteria > Pseudomonadati > Pseudomonadota > Betaproteobacteria > Burkholderiales > Burkholderiaceae > Cupriavidus > Cupriavidus sp. FW306-01-F10A. The sequence goes on along the minus strand of NZ_JBYSYA010000012.1, from coordinate 55,947 downwards.
CAGCCGGCTCGGCGCCATGGTCCATGCGCTGGACATTGGCGGCATTTCGGTGCCGGAAGCCAGCGGCTTTGAAGCCATGCTGGCCGGCGCACGAGCACGCCTGAAGGATGATGACGCCCTGCTGGCGGAAATCGGCCGGGTGCTGGATTCGCTTTACGCACACTTCTCCACCAACAAGAAACCCTGACTCTGCCAGGATCCCATTATGAGTCGCATGCAACAAGCCGGCATCGCGCCGCCAGGAATCTCTGAACGGCCTGTCTACACCCTCTGGCAGCTCGTGCTCTATTTCCTCCGCCTTGGCACCTTTGGCTTTGGCGGGCCGGTCGCGTTGGCCGGCTACATGCACCGCGACCTCGTGGAGCGGCGGAACTGGATCAGCGACGGGGACTACAAGGAAGGCATCGCGCTGGCACAACTGGCGCCCGGGCCGTTGGCAGCGCAACTGGCGATCTACCTCGGCTACGTCCACTATCGGGTCCTCGGTGCCACGCTGATCGGGCTGGCCTTCGTGCTGCCGTCGTTCCTGATGGTGCTGGCGCTAGGCTGGGCCTATGTCCGCTTTGGCGGGCTGACCTGGATGCAATCGGTGTTCTATGGCGTGGGCGCCGCCGTCATCGGCATCATCGCCATCAGCGCCTATAAGCTGACCATAAAGAGTGTGGGAAAGGACAGACTGCTCTGGGCAATCTACCTGGTGCTGGCTACGGTGACCATCGTCACGGAGTCCGAAATCGCCTGGCTGTTCCTGGCAGCCGGCGTGCTTGCCTGGTTCTGGCGCGCTCCGCCCAGGTGGCTGCGCCAGAGCGGCGCCAATGCGCTCGTGGCCACGCAGGTGCCGGCCGCAAGCGGCCTGCTGAGCATGCTGGACTGGCCCCTGCTGACCCAGATCGGTGTGTTCTTTGCCAAGGCAGGCGCCTTCGTCTTCGGCTCGGGTCTCGCCATCGTGCCCTTCCTCTACGGCGGTGTGGTGACGGAACACCACTGGCTCAACGAAAAGCAGTTCGTCGATGCGGTAGCCGTGGCCATGATCACGCCGGGCCCGGTGGTCATCACGGTCGGCTTCATCGGTTACCTGGTGGCCGGGCTGCCCGGCGCCTGCGTGGCGGCACTGGCAACGTTCCTGCCTTGCTATTTGTTTACCGTGCTGCCTGCCCCTTACTTCAAGAAGTACGGAAAGCTGCCGGGCATCCTCGCCTTTGTCGATGGCGTCACGGCGGCGGCGATTGGCGCCATCACCGGTGCAGTGTTCGTGCTGGCCAAGCGCTCGATTGTCGACGTGCCGACCATACTGCTGGCGCTGGGCACGATCGCGTTGCTGCTGAAATTCAAGAAGCTGCCTGAGCCGGTCATCATCACCGGCGCCGCGCTGATCGGCCTTGCCGTTTATCCGGTGCTGCACCACTGAGCCAAACGAACCGGGGGCATGTCAGGCTCGCCATGGCTGTGCATAACGACCACCCCTCGGCCGCCAGCAGTAGCTGGCTCGAACGCATCGCGCTGCCATCCGGTGTTCACCCCGACGCCTTGCCGCTGCTTGCCGGCCGCGCGCTGCGTGGCATCTGTGATGGCTATATTGCCGTGCTGCTGCCGTCCTACCTGCTGGCGCTTGGTTTCGATTCGATGGCAGTCGGGCTCATCAGCAGCGCGACACTGATCGGCTCGGCCCTCGCCACCATCCTGGTCGGGATCGTCGGGCACCGCTACCCGCAACGCCGCTTGCTGATGCTGGCGGCCGCCCTGATGTTTGCGACCGGCCTCGGCTTTGCAGGTTTCTCCACGCTGTGGCCGCTTCTGGTGATCGCCTTCATCGGCACGCTTAACCCTGGCTCTGGCGATGTCAGTGTCTTCCTGCCGCTGGAACACGCGCGGCTGGCGGAATCGGCATCGCCTGACGCCCGGACGGCGCTGTTCGCACGCTACGGCCTGATCGGCGCATTCTCATCCGCTTTGGGGGCGCTGGCAGCGGCGCTACCGGCATGGCTGGTCGAGCAATCCCGGCTGTCCTCGCTCGATGCGATGCGCCTGATGTTCGGTTTCTACGGGATCATAGGGCTGCTGCTGTGGCGTCTCTATGCGCGCGTACCTGCCACGCAGCCACATGGAGCGGCACCCACGCCGACAACCCCATTGGGCCCGTCCCGTCCGATCGTATTGCGCCTGGCCATGCTGTTCAGCGTGGACGCGTTCGCGGGCGGGCTCGTGGTCAATTCGCTACTGTCACTGTGGTTGATGCAGCGTTTCGGTCTGAGTCCTGCCGCGACCGGCCAGTTCTTCTTCCTGGCAGGAATGCTGACGACGCTCTCGCAGCTCGCGGCGGTGCCACTGGCGCGAAAGATCGGCCTGCTCAACACGATGGTGTTTACGCATATTCCGTCCAGCCTGTGCCTGATTGCGGCCGCCTTCGCGCCCACGCTGGCCCTGAGCCTGGCCTTGCTGCTGGCTCGCAGCGCGCTGTCGCAAATGGATGTGCCGACCCGGACGGCTTATGTCATGGCCGTTGTCACCCCGCCGGAACGGGCCGCGGCGGCAAGCCTGACCGCGGTGCCACGCAGCCTCGCCGCGGCACTCAGTCCTGCGCTCGCCGCCGCGTTGATGGCCTACGGCTATGCCAGCACGCCGCTGGTGGCCTGCGGGCTGCTGAAGATCGCCTACGACCTCGCGATGCTGCGGGCGTTCCGTCGGGTCAAGCCACTCCACTGACCCATCGCAGCCCTTCGTGAGCCGGCACGTCCTAGTATTACTTCGCCACAAAGCGTGCCGTCACGGTCTTGCCGTCGGCAAACTTGATCGTCGCGACCAGCTTGGAGCCGGCTTTGAGCTGCAGCTTGTCGGACGCTACCAGCGCATTGTCCGTCCCCGGGTTCAGCGCCGTTTCCGTCATCTGGGCGCCGGTCAGCACCGTCAGCTTGCCGCTGGCACCAGCCACCGGCAGCTTCTTGTCATGGTCGTCGACATAAATGGTGACGGCGCCATCCTTGTTGACCAACTCGAACTGCAGGTCGCTGGCGGTCTGCACGATGCCGCCGTATTGCGCGGGCCTGGCGCCGTGGGCCATGGCCAGACCGGAAAGGCCGGACAGTGCGAGGCTGCCGGCAAACAACATGGCTGAGATCTGTTTCTTCATCGAATCCTCCGTTGGTGCAGCGACTTGCGGGCGTCGCTGCCAAAGCCCGTAATCAGTACGCGTCGCCCGGCTGTTGCGACAGGATCCGCTCCAGCGGGCGGCGCCCGAACAACCAGAACGCCAAGGGAGTCAGCACGGAATCCAGGATGGTCGAGCTGACCAGCCCGCCGAAGATCACCACCGCCACCGGATGCAGGATTTCCTTGCCGGGCGCGTCGGCCGACACCAGCAATGGCACCAGCGCGAACGCCGCAACCAGCGCGGTCATCAGTACCGGCGTCAGTCGCTCCAGCGACCCGCGCACGATCATCGGGATACCAAAGGTTTCCCCTTCAAAGCGGCACAGGTTGATGTAGTGGCTGACCTTCAGAATGCCATTGCGCGTGGCGATGCCCGTCAGCGTGATGAAGCCGACCATCGACGCCACCGACAGCGTCAGGCCGCCGAGCCACATGGCGATCACGCTGCCGATCAACGCCAGCGGGATGTTCGCCATGATGATCAGCGTGAGTGTCGCGGAGCGGTAGCGCGAGTAAAGCACCAGGTAGATCAGCGCCAGCGATACTAGCGCCAGCAACACGATCAACTGCGTCGCCTGCTCCTGCGCCTGGAACTGACCCTCGATGCTGACGAAATAGCCACCGGGCAACCCGGCGCGCGCGGCCGCGCTGCGCACATCGCCGATGATCTTTGACATATCCGAGCCGTCGGTATTGGCATAGACCAGAATGCGCCGGCGGCCGTTCTCGCGCCCGATCTGGTTCGGGCCGTCGCCATCCTCGACGTTGGCGATTGCCGACAACGGCACTGCGCCACGCGGCGAATCCAGCATGACGCGGGACAGGTCCTGCGGCGTACGGCCGGCATCGGGCAACCGCACCACCAGGTCGTAGCGGCGCACGCCCTCGATCACCTGCGTGACGCGCGTGCCATCCGACAAGGTTTGCAAGGCCTTCAGCGCCTCGCCTGCCGGGATGCCGTATTGCGCGGCCTTGCGGTAATCGAGCCGCACATTGACTTGCGGTATCAATACCTGGCGCTCGACCGTGATATCGACGAGTCCTGGTATGGCAGCAAGCCGCCCGCGCACGCTCTCCGCCAGGCCGCGCAGCGTATCGAGATCGTCGCCATAGATCTTCAGCGCGATCTGTGCCCGCACGCCGGAAAGCAAGTGATCCAGCCGGTGGGAAATCGGCTGGCCGATCGCCACCGACGCAGGGAGACTGGCAAGCTGGACGCGGATGGCGGCCATCACTTGCTCCCGGCTGCGGTCGGAGCGTTTCAGGTCGATATCGATTTCGGACGAATGCACGCCTTCGGCATGTTCGTCCAGTTCGGCACGGCCGGTGCGCCGCCCGACCTGCGTCACCTCCGGTACCTGCCGGATCAGGGTCTCCGCCAGGGCACCCATGCGGTTGGCTTCGGCCAGCGATGTGCCAGGATTGAACATCAGCGACATCACCAGCGAGCCTTCGTTGAAGGCTGGCAGGAAGGCCCGCGGCATGAAAGGCACGGTGGCGGCCGCCAGCGCGACGGTGACGGCGGCGACGGCAAGCACGGTCTTGGCGCGGGGGAACGACCAGTCCAGGATCCTGGTATCGACCCGCTTGAGCCATGCCACCAGCGGGCTGTCCGGATGCTCCAGCCGCTTCATCCGCGGCAACAGGTAGTACGACAGCACCGGCGTCACCGTCATCGACACCAGCATCGATGCCAGGACCGACACGATATAGGCGATGCCCAGCGGCGCGAACAGGCGCCCTTCGATGCCCGGCAGCGCGAACAGCGGCACGAACACCAGCACCACCACCAGGGTGGCATAGACGATGCCGGAGCGGACTTCGACCGAGGCGCGCCAGATGGTCTCCAGCACGGACGGCGGGTCCTCCAGGCTTGCGCGCTGCCTGAGCCGGCGCTGGATGTTCTCCACGTCGACTACCGCGTCGTCGACGAGCTCGCCGATGGCAATGGCTAGCCCCCCAAGCGTCATCACGTTGATCGACTGGCCCAGCAGGTGGAAGGCCAGCGCGGTGACGGCCAGCGACAGCGGAATCGCCACCAGCGAGATCGCGGTGGTGCGCGCGCTCAGCAGGAAGGCGAACAGGATCACGGCCACCATGATGGCGCCGTCACGCAGCGCCTCGACCACGTTGCCGATCGAGGCCTCGATAAAGTCCGCCTGCCGGAACAGCACCTGCGGCGCGGACAGGCCCGGCGGCAGTCCCTGCTTCAGTTCGCCGAGCGCTGCTTCCAGGTTCCGCGTCAGGCGCACCGTGTCGGCCGCGGGCTGCTTCTGCACGCTGACTATCACTGCCGGCTTGCCGTTGAATCCGGCATCGCCGCGCTTGAGCGCGGCGGCATAGCGCACACCGGCCACCTGCTCGAGCAGCACCGGCGCGCCTTCCTTGTAGGCAACCGCCAGTCCCTTCAGGTCGTCGAGCCGGTTGGTGCGGCCGAGGTTGCGGATCAGGTATTCGCGGCCGTTCAGGTCGATGAAGCCGCCGCTGGTATTGGCGGCGAAGTCGCGCAACGCGCTTTCCACCTGTGGCAGCGCCACGCCGAACTGCGCCATCCTGGCGGTGTCCGGTTCGACCCGGAGCTGGCGCACCTCGCCGCCGATCGGGATGACCTGCGACACGCCAGCCACCGACAGCAGGCGCGGCCGCAGCACGAAGTCGGCATACTCGCGCGCCTGCATCGGACTGGCCCGGGCCGGGTCGATCGGTAACGCAATCAGCATGATCTCGCCCATGATCGACGAGACCGGCCCGAGGATGGGCGTCAGCCCGCCGGGCAACTGTTCCTTCACCAGCGCCAGCCGTTCCGACACGAGCTGGCGGTTGCGATAGATATCGCTGCCCCAGTCGAACTCGGCATACACGATGGACAAGCCGACGCCCGACACCGAGCGGACCCGCGTGACGCCTGGCATGCCATTGAGCGCGGTCTCGAGCGGGAACGACACCAGCAGCTCCACTTCCTGCGGCGCCATGCCGCCGGCTTCGGTGATCACGGTCACCAGCGGTTTGTTCAGGTCCGGGAAAACATCCACCGGTGTGCGCCATGCGGTCACGCCGCCGTACACCATCAGGATTAGAGCGATGGCCAGTACCATCAGCCGGTTGCCGAGGCTCGCGCGAACGATCCAGTTGAACATGCGCGCCCCTCAGCGGATCTGGTTGATCAGTGCCGCCCCGGACACCACCACCCGGTTCTCCGGTGACAGTCCCTTGACCACGACAACCGTTCCCGCATCCAGCACGCGAGCTTCAACCGGCTGAGCGATAAAGCGCTGCGTGCCGGACTTGATCCACACCACCGGCAGGTTGCTGCCATTGCGCACCAGGGCCTCGCTTGGCAATGCGATGCCCTTGACCGTCTCGGTCAGCGTCGCAACCACCGTCACTGGCTGCCCGATGGCAAGTGGTGCCGCATTGCCCGTCAGCCGGAACATCAGCGGCACGGCGCCGTTCTTCAGGCTGCGGCCGGCGCCGATGAATTCCAGCTTGCCTCCGTCCGACCGGCCCAGGGTCCCACCCTGGATACGGTTGGCAAGCGAGGCATCCGCGGTGCTGGCCTCGATCAGCATCCGGACCGGGTCAACCACTTCATACAGCACGTCGCCAGCAGAAGCGACCTGGCCCGCCAGCACATTGGCAGTGGCGATAACGCCGCTGGCTGGCGCGGTCAGCGTGTCGGTCTGGTGCAGGCTCTTGCCCACCGCCTCGCGCTGGCCGGAAAGACTCTGGACCTCGGCGCGGGCGGCTTCGATCTCCTTGCGCGGGATGCTGTCCTGCAGCGATTCCAACCGCTGCAGCCGTTGCCGGGCCAGCTTCAGGTTGGCGCTCAGGTTGGCGAACTGCGCCTGCTGGTTGCCGATATCGAAGGGCTCGCTCTTGTGCCGCAGCACGGCCAGCACCTGGCCCTCGCTGACACGCTGCCCCAGCAGCGGGAAGCCTCCCGGCGGCGGCTCGATCCAGCCTGGGTGCCCTGCCTGCAGGCGCCCACCCGCATTGGGGTCGATCGCCACCACGGCATTCAGCTCTACGGTTACGGGGTGCAAGGCTGCCTGCGGCATCGTGGTTCGTATGCCCATACGGCGTTGCGCGAGCTTGGGCACCTGGACACTGCCGTCGGGCAGCCGGGCCAGGCCGCCGCTGCCGGACACCGCTCCCGGTGCATCAAGGTGTTCGCCACCGGGCCCGTGCGCACCGGGGCCGGCCAGTGCCGGCATGGTTGCGCAGGCAGCCAGCGCAATGGCGATCGTTGCAAACCTGGTTGTCTTCAGCATGTCGGGCCTCAGCTCTTCTTATGGACATTGCGGCGCCTCACGCCCCAGGCTGCGGCAGCCAGGACAGCCGCCACGAGCAGGACAAGCCACGGCCAGCGTGCTTGCCAGAAGGGGCCGAGGAGGCCATGGGCATGCCCGTCCGCGGCAACATTCAGGCTGCCCTCGATCAGGTCCGACTCATCGCCGGCAACAAGCGTGAACACGAGCGCATGGTGGCCCGGTTGGCGCAGCGCCTTGAGGAGTTTCTCGTCGGTAAAGGAGTAATCGCCGAAGTCGGCATGCAGCTTGCCTTGTGCCTTGATGCCGTTGAACTCGACCTCCAGCGTGCCGTTCAGCACCGGCTCGTTGGTGACGTAGCGGTCGACCATCACCGACAGCTCATCGGGGGCCAGCGTGCCAACCAGCTCGAACGCTTCCGTATTGGCTTCGATGACGGGCTGGGCATTCGCCGCGGCGCCGGTGCTCGCCGGCGCATCCAGATGCTCGCCATTGGGGCCATGGGCGCCCGGCGCCGCATGCGCGGCGCAGGCGAGGGACAAGAGCAGGGTAAGGAAGAACTGGCGGATCATGGCAGGACTCCGAGAGCCTGGTTCAGGTTGGCAGTGGCGATGCCACGCCGGGCACGCTGGCGCGCCAGGTCGGCTTCGGCTTCGAGGGCCTGGTTCTGTGCGCGCAGCACTTCAGGCAAGCCGATTTCGCCGGCATTGAAAGTTCTGCGCAGTAGTGCCGCCCGTTCGGACAGCGTGGCGTTGCGCTCTTCGGCAAGTCTGAGCTGCTGCTCTGAGAGCGACAGCGTCGCCTGTGCCGCGTCGATCGCGGAGCGGACGATGCGTTCGGTGCGATCGAGTTCGGCCCGGGCTGTCATCAGTCCAGTCTGAGCGGCAGTCTCGCGTGGCAGATTGCGCGCATCGGTAGCGAACGGGATCCTGATGAACAGGCCGACGGTCTGGTCGCTGGGCATGCCGCCGCCCGCACGGTCGTTGCGGTACATCACGCCGACTTCCGGCGGGTCGCGGCGCGATTTGCGCAAGTAGCCCACCTGGCGCTCGCTGCGCAGCACGGCCTGCTGCGCAGCTTCCAGCCTTGGATGGCTCACGGCACCGGCGGCAGGATCGGTCACTGGCGCTGCCGCTTCGTCATATCGCAGCGGCAACGCCGATACGCCAGTCGCTTGCAGCAGCCGCGCCCTGGCATCCACCAGCCGGGCCTCGCTGTCCGCGAGCAGGCCCTGCGCCGCCAGGTAGTCCTGCTGCGCCAGCAGCAGGTCGGTGCGCGCCAGGTCGCCGGCGGTGACCCGCCGCCGAACATCGTCGCGCAGCGACGCGGCGATCTCTGTGCGGCGCCGCAGCACATCGCGTTCCCCTTCCACGGCCACGAGCTGCCAGACGCGCTCGCGCACCTCCGCGGCAACGTTCAGCCGCGCCAGGGCGGCGCCGGCTTCGGCCTCGGCCGCTTGTGCGTCGGCCAGGTCCCCGCGTGCCGCACGCTGGCCTGGCATCCACACCGGGACGCCAAGCTGGACCTCGCTCTCACGCAGGCCGCGCTTTTCAGTCCAGCGGTCATCGCGGTGCAGCAGGCCAAGCGTGGGCGGCCCGGCGATCAGCGAATCCGCCTGGACCCGGCTGGCCGCCGCCTCCAGGCGCCGCCCCTCGGTCGCCTGGAGGGCAACGGACCGCTCCCACGCGGTATTGAAAAGCGCGTGCAGATCCGCCGGCGCAGGCTGGCCATGGGCCGACGGCGCCAGCAGCGCGGACGCAACAATGGAAATGAAGAACTTCTGCATGGAATCCCCAACGCAAATCGCGATAACACAGGCAATGCGGCGGGGCGCGGCGCAAGCCATTGCGCCACGTCAGGCAATCAGGAGGTCAATGCCCCGCCGTCAGGCGGGCGCGTGAGGGGGGCGTAAGGGTGGACTGCCGCCGGGGTCAGGCATGCGGCCGCCGAGGAATAACGGCTCGGGCTGCGTCTGCTGCGCCAGCGGCAACAGCAGGCCCGCGGGCAGCGGCGCCTGGAAGTGGGTGCCGTAGTCGAAGTCGAGTTGATGCGACGCGGATGCTGTGGAATCGTCGAACGCGATTTCCCCGTCGTCATCGTGGTGATGGGGGACATGCTCGGCGTGCGCCGCCATATGGTCCGGCGGGAAGCCCGCTGAATGCGTGAGTTGCCGCTGCGCTGCGGCCAAGGCCTGCAGCGGCAGGATCAGCATCAGGAGGATGGCAATCACGCGCGACATAGGGCGGGATTCTACCTGACCTAAAGGGGGCTGGCGCGGGACTGGCGGGACGACCGTGTAACCGATTGTGGCGGCAAGGCCGCCGAACGTTAATCTCTTCGTAGCTCTAGCTGACGTACGCTCTACCCACTGCGCAGCGCCTCACTTTCGCAGCAGGTACGAGCCTGTGGGTTCTTGGCCGATAGCAGGCGCACGTAGGCGGACCAAGGCAAGGAGAACGCCTGGGCAAGGGTGGTGAGCTCAAGTGATGTTCTGGGCGCACATTTGCCAGGCAGTGTCTGGAAAATTCCATGAACGGGCGATTTGGGCAGATACCGTCCGGCAGATCCGATCGAACGGCCACGCTTGATGCGGCTTTCACGAGGACTGTCTGACGGTGCCGAAGCACCGCCAGCCCAGAGGCACTGCTATGCCGCAAGCGGCCCAGCTGCCATCAAGGCATCCAGCTTTGCCTTCACCATTTCAAGCAGGCAGAGCGCGCTGAAGCACGCTTCCGAGCGCACGCTTTGCTGCTCCAGCAGCACGAGCACGCCTTCAATGCCGGCACGCACTTCATGCAGGCACGCGTTGGTTTCGATTGTATCGACCATTACTGACTCCTTACCGGGTTAATGCGCGCCACTCATTTGAAGGTGAGGGTGGCGGGCCAGACAGCGAGGGTGGAAACCCGGTTAGAACAGGGAAGAACCCGGTCAGCCTTTCAGCTGCCTCGCTCGGCCCGCCTTAGAACCAGACATGTTCGTGCGAGCAGAGGCGTTGCCGTTTGAAAGCGCAACGCCTGTCCCTGTTCCGACCTTCGGGTTTCCACGCCCGGTCATCGGCGATCCGATGACGTGACCAGTATTTCCTGCCGGAGTCGTGCACGCGATAAGAGATGTCGCATTTTGGAGCGGTTGGGCGAAGCTTGCCGCAACGCGATTGAGTAGGAAATCGCTGAGTCTTGGAATGCGAGGTGGTCGCTGTGCGGTTGGTTGTCGCTCTTGACTAGCGTGGGCTGTTTCGCCGGCGTAGCCGGCGACTTACTTCTTGTCCAAGCGACAAGAAGTAAGCAAGAAACGCGTCGCCTATGCGGCTGGCCATAAATTGCACGGCGTTGGTGGTTCGCACGGTGGTGCTTGCCGTTTGGGCTTGGGTGCCCGTTCGACCCTGCTACGCCATGTGAGTGTGGGACAGTGCCTGCGTTAACCCACTATTGAACGATCCCCATGCAGGGCGTAGGCCGCCTGCTGCCAGCCGTATCGCGGGGACGCCTACGGCTGCTGCGCGGGCTCAAAATGCGCTGACGGTCATTGGGCGCTTGCGCGGAGCGCAGCCGAAGGCGTTGACGCGATATCTGCGTCCAATAGTCGGTTGACGTAGGCACCGGACAGGGAGCGTAGCTGGGTCGAACGGGCACCCAAGCCCAAACGGCAACCACCGCCGCCATATGACCAACACCGTGCAATTTATGGCCAGCCGCCCAGGCGACGCGTTCTTTGCCTACTTTCTGTCGCTCGGACAGAAAGTAGGTCGCCGGCTACGCCGGCGAAACAGCCACGCCCGCCAAGCACGACAACCGACCGCATGGAACCAAGCCAAATCATGAGTTCCCAATCCCGCCACCGATGATCTTGGCCAGAGATCCGTCCACACCATGCTCCCCCACCTGAGCCACAAAATCCTCCCCCTCCGGCAACCCCAACGAAAACCTCACCGGAAAATTCACAGCAATCCCGCCTTCACCAGGCACCGGCCGAACCACCTCCCGCGCCTGCACATGCGGATCCTCAAACAGCGCCGTCGCCCCCAGCACCGGCGAGAACGGAACATCCAGCGGCCCGAAGAATGCCTCCCACTCGGCCAGGTCGCGCGTGCGGAACACCGCCGCCATCAGGTCATTGACCTCCACCTTGTGCCCGTACCGTCCAGCCCGCGTGGCAAAACGCGGATCGCGCAGGGCCGGGAATTCTTCGCCCAGCGCCTCGCACAGATTGACCCAGAACTTGTTCTCGAGGATGCCCATCGCCAGATGCAGGCCATCACGCGTTTCGAAGAGATCGTTCTCCGGCATCACGGTAGGGGATGCCTGCGGCGATGCCTCATGCCCGCGCGCGGCCCAGGCGCCATGGGCGGTCCACGACAGGATCGCGTCATGGATCGAGACATCCAGATGTTGACCCTGTCCGTTCTGGCGCGCACTCATGATTGCCACCGCAAGCGACAGCGCCGCGTAGCCGGAGGCGGCGTAATCCGACACCCGCACGCGCGGGCGCGAGACCTTGTCGTGCACCTGCACCGGCGTCGCCCAATAGCCGGCCAGCGCCAGGTAGTTCAGGTCATGCCCGGCGTGGCTGGCATAGGGGCCAGTCTGGCCGAAGCCCGAGACCGAACACAGCACGATGGCGGGATTGACCGCCGCCAGCGCTTCATAGCCCAGCCCGAGCCGCGCCATCACGCCGGGGCGGAAGCCTTCCACTACGGCATCGGCATTGCGCACCAGGTCAAGGAAGGCTTCACGGCCTGCATCGGTCTTCAAGTCCAGCGCAACCGAGCGCTTGCCGCGGTTGAACTGCGCGAATACCGTCGGACCGAGCTGCCGCGCAGTATCGCCGGTGCCGGGTTGCTCGACCTTGATCACATCCGCGCCCAGTTGCCGCAGCAGGCTGCATGCATGCGGACCGGGCAGCAACTGGCTGACGTCGATGATGGTGACGTCCTTGAGACAGGACCATTCTGGCTTCATACAGGGCCTTGGGGGAGAAGGAAGGAAGGGGTGCCGCACGCGCGGAAGGTGGCGTGCGGCGCGGGGCGGGCAGGGCGCTCAGCCCAGGTCGCCGACCATGCCGATCGACTTCATCAGGTCGCCGTAACGCGCGTTGTCGCTGGCGACAATGGTGCCGAACTGCGCGGGCGAGGCGCTGCGGCGCAGTTCGCCGGCATTGGCCTTGAGCTGGGCATCAAACACGCCGGCCGTCTGCAGGGCACCAACGGCGGCGTGGAGCTTCTGCGCCAGTTCGGCCGGGAAGTTGGCCGGTGCGAACAGGCCGCTCCAGTTGTCGATGACGAAGCCCGGGGGCAGGGCTTCGGCCATGGTCGGCACGTCCGGGAAGAACGGCGAACGGGCGGCCGCAGTGACGGCAAGCACCCTGACCTGGTTATTGCGCACGTACTGTGTCGCGGTGCCGAGCACCGGCATGCCGAACTGGGTTTGTCCTGTCAGCATGGCGGTGATGATCTCCGGCGCACCCTTGTAAGGGATATGCACGGCGTCACAGCCGGTCTGGTGCAGCATGGTTTCCACCGCGAGATGGGCGATGCTGCCCTTGCCGCCGGAGCCGTAGTTGAACTTGCCCGGCGCCTTCTTCATGGCGGCGATCAGTTCGGCAGCGGTCTTGTAGGACGACGAGACCGGCACCACCAGCGCGGACGGCCCGCCAGACAGTGCGGTGATCGGCGTGAAATCCTGCGCCGGGTCATACGGCATCTTGCGGTACATGTGCACGTTGATCACGTGCGTATTGGCCAGGATGCCCAGCGTATAGCCATCGGGCGCGGCACGGCGCAGCGCGCTGGCGCCGATGATGCCGCCAGCGCCGGGCATGTTCTCGACCACCAGCGGCTGGCCGAGCTTCTTGCCCAGCTCCGCCGACAGCGTGCGGGCCACGTTGTCGGGCGTGCTGCCGGCGATAAACGGAACGATCAGCCGGATCGGGCGGCTGGGGTAGCTGGATGAAGCGCTGGCGGCGCGGGCCGGCAGCAGCAGGCTGCCCAGCGCGGCGGCGCCGGCGGTGGCAAGCCAGTTTCGGCGGTTCATGCTTGGTCTCCGTGGTCTTGTCTTATGGTCTTCATGCCGGCGGCGACCGTGCCGCCGGCACGGTCAGGCCTTCTGCTGCTGCAGCGGTTCAAGGATAGCGCGCGCAATGGTATTGCGCTGGATCTCGCTGGTGCCGGTGAAGATGCGGAACATGCGCAGCTTGCGGAAGGTCTGCTCCACCGGGTGGCCGCGCGTGACGCCGACGTTGCCGTGGATCTGCACTGCCTTGTCCGCCACCTCGAAGCAGCGTTCCGAGACAAAGAGCTTGCACGCCGCGGCCTTCATGCGCAGGTCGGCGCCGGCATCGGCCAGCGCGGCGGTATGCGTGATCATGCTCTCGCAGGCCCACAGCGCGGCGGCCATGTCGGCCAGCATGTGCTGGATCGCCTGGAAGCGCGCGATCGGCCCGCCGAACTGGCGGCGCTGGCCGGCATATGCCACCGACGACTCATATGCCCTGGTGGCCAGCCCCAGCATGCTGGGGCAGTGCAGCAGGCGGTTCACGTTGATGCGCGACATGCCCAGCTTGAAGCCGTTGCCTTCGCCGCCAAAGATATTGGCGCGCGGCACGCGCACGTTCTCGAAGCGGATGTCGCCGTCGATATGCTGGCCCGACATCGGCACGTACTCGTTGCTTACCGTCACGCCGGGCAGGTCCAGGTCGACCAGCACCGCGGTGATGGCCGGCGGCGTGGTGGTGGCGTCGGTCACGCACATGACGATGGCAAAGTCGGCGAACGGCGCGCCGCTGATGTAGTGCTTGCCGCCGTTGATGACCAGCTCGTCGCCATCGGCCACGGCCGAGGTCCTGATGCTTTGCGCGTCGGAGCCGGAATGCGTTTCCGTCAGTGCGAAGCAGGTCGATTTCTCGCCGCGGATCACGGGCTCGAAGTAGCGCTTGAGCTGGTCCGGGGTGGCGTACTTGAGCATATTGCCCACGCGCGGCGGGCCGCCCAGGTCGCCCAGCACGTGCGCGGCCAGGGTGGAGCCGCTGGCGGCCAGGTCGGCCTTGAGCGCGCATTGCTCCTGGATGTTCAGGCCCTTGCCGCCGAGCGATGTCGGCAGGCAGGCGGCGTAGAAGCCCAGTTCGCTGGAGCGGCGCCAGACCTTGCGCAGGGTCTCGCGCGGCCACGGGTCTTCAGAGCCCAGGCCGAGTTCCTGTTCCAGCGGGCGCAGTTCTTTGTCGATAAAGCGGCGGATGCCGGCGCGGGTTTCCAGCAGTACGGGATTGGTCAGGTGGTCGAACATGGCGGACTCCTTCAGTTCACGCGGCGGCCGACGCCTTGCCAGTAGCGTTCGCGCACGATCTTGCGGGCCAGCTTGCCGCTGGCGTTCTTGGGCAGCTCGGCGACAAAGTCCACCGAGCGCGGCGACTTGTAGTCGGCAATGCGCTCGCGGCAGTGCGCGATCAGCTGCTGCGCGGTGGCCTCGCGCCCGGGGCGCAGCGTGACCACGGCCTTGACGCTTTCGCCCCAGGTGTCGTCCGGCACGCTGATGACGCAGGCTTCCAGCACGTCGGGGTGCTGGTACAGCGCGGCTTCCACCTCGGTCGGATAGACGTTGAAACCGCCGGAGATGATCATGTCCTTCTTGCGGTCGACCAGGTACAGGTAGCCGGCCTCGTCCACGCGTGCCATGTCGCCGGTGTGCAGCCAGCCATCGATGATGGTCTCGCGCGTCAGCGCGGGCTCGTTGAAGTAGCCGTGGAACACGTCCTCGCCGCGGATCACCAGTTCGCCGATCTCGCCCACGGCGACCTCCTTGCCGTGCTCGTCGACCACGCGCACTTCGGTCTCGCCCAGGGCGCGGCCGCAGGAGGCCAGGCGCTCAGGATGGTTGGCAATGGCGTCGGCATGGTCGGTGGTGGACAGACGTGTGACGCCTGAGGTCGATTCGCTGGCGCCATAGCCCTGCGACAGGATCGGGCCGATGCGCTCCCAGGCCTCGCGGATGCGTGCCGGCGCCATCGGCGCGGCACCGTAGGCCAGGGTCTTCAGGCTGGACAGGTCGGCCTGGGCCAGCGTGGGCTCGGCCAGCAGCATGTTGATCATGGCCGGGACCATGAACACGTGGGTGATGCGCAGCCGCGCCACCTCGGCCAGGAAGTGCGCGGGCTCGAATTTCTCGAACAGCACCAGCGTGGCGCCCTGGTACAGGTAGGGCTGCATCAGCATGCCGGAGGCGTGCGTGACCGGCCCGATCAGCGCCAGCCGGTCGCCCGGGCGCGCCGGGCGGTCCATGCCGGACACCATCTTGCGCAGCGCCGCCATGCGGTTGCCGTAGCTCTGCATGGCAGCCTTGATCTTGCCGGTGGAGCCGGACGAGAAGTGCAGCACGGCCAGGTCGTCGGGGGCAGGGGTGATGTCAGGCGGCGTGGTGCCGGCGTTGGCCAGCAGCGCCTCATATTCGACATAGCCCGCCGGCGCATCGCCGATGGCGATAAAGGTCTCGATGGCGCCGAAGCCGGCCGTGGTGCGCGCATAGCCGGTGTAGCCGGGGCCGGCGATCAGCACGCGCGGGGTGCAGTTTTCGACCACGTCGCTGGCCTCGGCCGCGGTGAAGCGCGGGTTGAGCGCCGCCTTGACCAGGCCGGCCTTGTACAGCGCGCATTCCAGTTCGACCAGCTCGGGGCGGTTGCGCGACTGCACCGCGACGCGGTCGCCGGGCCGCAGGCCCAGTGCCAGCAGCGCATTGGCCAGGCGCGTGGAACGTTCGTCCAGCTGGCGATAAGTCACCACCTGGTCCTGGTAGAGGATGGCGGGCTGGTCGCCCCAGTAGCGCGCGGCGCGGCGCAGGAAATACGCGAAACCCATGCTGTCTCCGTTGATGCCTGTTGATTCCGGTGAGCTTTTACGTGTGCTCGTGCGCCGTAGTCTGTAAGATGACAGGCATCACCACAATGACGCATTGGCTATAAAGTCATAACCATCAGGAATGTGAGGCAATGGAGACGCGGGATATCGAGTACATCCTCGCCGTGGCGGCGCACGGCGGCATCGGCCGTGCCGCGGACGCGCTGGGGATCAGCCAGCCGGCGCTGACCAAGGCGGTGCAGCGGGTGGAGACCCAGGCCGGGCTGCCGCTGTTCGAGCGCACCGCCAACGGCATGACCGCCACCTACGCCGGCACGCGCTTCCTGGAGCGGGCGCGGCGCATCCAGCTGGAATACGAGGACGGCATCAAGGAGATGCTGGGGATCCGCACCGGCGAGCAGGGCATCCTGCGCGTGGGCTATTCGCCGTCGATCCCGGGCAGCGTGATCCTGGGTGCTTGCCGGCAACTGGTGCGCGAGCGTCCCGTGGCGCGTCTGCGGCTGCGCCGCAGGTTGGCGCGCGACCTGCTGGACCTGCTGGCGGCGGGGGAGCTGGATGTGGCGGTGGCGCCGGCGCCTTCGGCAGCCTCATCGACCGGCCTGGCGGTACAGCCGCTCTTTGACGACCGGCTGGTGGTGGTGGCGGACGAGGGCCATGCCTTGCTGCAGCGGCGCAAGCTGCGGCTGGCGGACCTGGCGGACCAGGAATGGCTGCTGCCCGAAGGGCATATCACGCTGCGCCAGCAGGTGGACGCGGCGTTCCGCCAGCGCGGCCTGCCGGAACCGCAGCCGCGCATCGAGATCGACTTTGGCAGCAGTTCGCTGTTTGCGCTGATGCAGGGCACGCAGATGCTGAGCATCGCCAATGAAGGCGGCGATGCCATGCAGCACGGCCTGCGCGTGCTGCCGCTGGGCGTGGAGGAGCTGGACCTGCGCCGGAACATCGGCGTGATCTCGCGCGAGGGCGCCTACCTGTCGCCGCTGGCGCAGCGCCTGACGGTGCTGCTGAGCGAGCACAGCCGCTGAGGCAGCGGCAGGGCCACGCGGTTATTGCAGCGGGATCTTAGCCACCTCCGCCAGCCGCTTCCAGCGCTGGATCTCGTCCTTCTGGTACTGCAGCATTTCGGCAGGCGACGACAGGATCAGCTTGGTCGACTGGCGCGTGTAGTACTCGCGCACATCCGGGGCCCTGCCGGCCTGCGCAAACAGGTCCTGCAGCCGTTTCACCACCGCCGGCGGCGTCTTTGCCGAGACCGCAGCGGCCACCCAGTTATAGGCCAGGAAGTCGGGCAGGCCGGCTTCGACGATGGAGGGCACGTCCGGCAGCAGCGGCGAGCGCTGCGGTGCGGTGTAGGCCAGCGCGCGCACCTTGCCGCCGCGGACCAGTTCGATGGCGCCGGTGGCATCCACCACGGCGAAGTCGACATTGGCCGCCATCACGCCGTTGATGGCATCGCCCGCGCCCTTGTACGGCACGGCGGTGGTCTTGATGCGGGCCAGTTCGTTGAGCCACTCCGAGTAGAGCGTGTAGGAGATCGAGCCCGAGCCGTAGTTGAGCGCGCCGGGGCGCTTGCGGGCATCTTCCAGCAGCTCGGCCAGCGTGCGGTAGGGCGAGCTTGCCGGCACGATGATCACGCATGGCCCGCGCGACAGCAGCGTGATCGGCGCAAAGTCCGTCAGCGGGTCATACGGCAGCTTGCGGAAGGTGGCGGCATTGGTCGACAGCGTGGAATTGCTGCCGATAAAGACGGTGTAGCCGTCAGGCGGCGCGTTCAGCGCGGTCTGCACACCGATAAAGCCGTTGCCGCCGGGCTTGTTCTCAACCACCACGCCCTGGCCGGTCAGCTCGCCGATCTTCTTGGCGAACATGCGCGCGGTGGTGTCGGTGCCGCTGCCGGAAGGGAAGGGCACGATAAAGCGGATCGGGCGGGATGGGAAGGCGTCGGCGGACTCGGCGGCGGGCGCTGCCAGCGGCGTGGCGGTGCCGATGGCCGCCAGCGCGGCGGCAGCGAGTCCGAGGAAGCGGCGGCGGGAACGGAAGGCCTGTTGCATGGTGTCTCCTGAGCGTGGAATGCCCGGCGTGTTCCCGCCGGTGCAAGGGGATAAGCGGGGATAAACGGGGGCTTAACGGCGCAAGCCGAGCAGGTCGCGTGCAATCACCCAGCGGTGCACCTCGCTGGGCCCTTCGTAGATGCGCATCAGACGGGTCTCGTTGGCCATCTGCTGCAGCGGCAGCTCCTTGGTCATGCCCATCGCGCCGAAGGTCTGCATGGCATGGTCGATCACGTCCCACGCCATCTCGGTGGCGAATACCTTGATCATCGATACCTGCGTGCGCGCCTCGTCGCCGGCGTCGATGCGGCTGGCGGCTTCGTAGGTCATCAGGCGGCAGGCGTGGATGCGCGTCGCGGCGTCGGCCACCCACCACTGGATCGCCTGGCGCTGCGCCAGCGGCGCGCCGAAGGTCTGGCGCTGCGGCGCGTACTCGCAGAGCATGTCCAGCGCGCGCTGCGCCCGGCCGATGCACCACGCGGCCATCTGCACGCGGCGCGTGGACAGCCGCGTCTGCATCGGCGCAAAGCCCTGGCCTTCGGTGCCCAGCAGCTGCGAGGCGGGGATGCGGCAGTCTTCCAGCACCACCTCGTAAGTCGATGCGCCGCCGATCATCGGGATGCGGCGCTCCACCCGGAAGCCCGGCGTGCCGCGCTCGACGATAAAGGCCGAGATGCCGCCGCGCGCGCCCTTGGCCTTGTCGGTCACGGCCATGACGATGGTCCAGTCGGCGCGTGCCGCGCGGCTGATCCAGATCTTGCGGCCGTTCAGCACCCATTGGTCGCCGTCGCGTTCGGCGCGCGTGGTCATCATGGCGGGGTCGCCGCCGGCGCCGGGTTCGGAAATGGCGATGGCCGACACGGTCTCGCCGCGCGCGTAAGGGGCCAGGTAGCGCTCGCGCTGGGCCTCGCTGGCGCTCAGCATCAGCATGCGCAGGTTGGGCGAGTCCGGCGGCAGTTCGTAGGGCGTGATGGTCTTGCCCAGTTCTTCGTTGACGCCCACCATGGCCACCGTGGGCAGGTCGGCGCCGCCCATCTCTGTGGGCGCATCCAGGCCCCACAGGCCCAGTTCGCGCGACATCGCGTCAAGCCGCGCGTGCTCTTCCGGCAGCAGCGTCATCTGCCCGCCGGCGGCTTCGCGCGCCAGCACCGCGGGTTCCAGCGGGATCAGCTGGTCGCGCACAAAGCGCGCGACCAGGTCCTTGAGCATCCGGTGTTCTTCGTCCAGTTCAAAGTTCATGCCCTGTCTCCTGCTGATTCGTTATGGTTGACTGACACCTTGCGCGAGGCCCAGCTCCTGCAGGACTTCGGCGGTGTGTTCGCCCAGTCCCGGCGCATGGCGGCGCAGCGACAGCGGCGTGGCCGAGAAGCGCGCGGCGGGGCGCACTTCGCGCAGCGGGCCTTCGGTGGGGTGCTGGGTTTCCTGGAACAGGCCGACGGCGCGCAGGTGCGGGTGGTCGACCAGTGCGTCCAGGCCGTAGATCGGCGTGGCGGGGATGTCGAGCGACTCGAACAGCGCCATCCATTCATCGGTGGTGCGCGCCGGCGTCAGCTCGGCCAGGTGACCGTACAGCGCGCGGATATTGGCGTTGCGCTGCGCGCGGTCGGCCACCTCGTAGCGCTCGGCCAGGTCGTCGCGGCCCACCGCGCGGAAGAAGGCTTGCCAGTGGCGCTCGGTGTAGGGCAGGGCGCAGATCCAGCCGTCGCGGGTCGGCGCGGGGCGGCGCCCGCCCTGCAGCAGACGGGCGTAGCCGGCACCGGCGGGCGCGGGCTCGAAGGTCAGGCCGCCCAGGTGCTCGGCCATCACGAACGCGGTCATGGTCTCCAGCATCGGCACCTCCACCGACTGGCCGACGCCGTGGCGCTCGCGGTACAGCAGGGCTGCCAGCACGGCGTTGGCCAGTGCCAGCCCGGTGGTCTTGTCGGCGATCAGGCTGGGCACGTACTCCGGGCGATCGCCGGCGGTGGAACCCAGCGCGACCAGCCCGCAGCCGGCCTGGATGATGTCGTCGAAGGCCGGCTTGTCGCGGTGCGGACCGTCCTGGCCGAAGCCGGTGGCCACGCAGTAGACGATGCGCGGGTTGATGCGCGCCACTTCGGCATAGCCGAAGCCCAGCCGCTCGATCGCGGCTACGCGCATGTTGTGCACCAGCACGTCGGCGCTGGCGATCAGCCCGCGCAGCGCCTCGGCGCCCTCGGGGGTCTTCAGGTCGAGCACGACCGAGCGCTTGTTGCGGTTCAGCGCCAGGTAGATCGAGCTCATGCCGGCGTGCTGCGAGACGCCGTTGGCGCGCATCAGGTCGCCCTCGGGCCCTTCGATCTTGATCACGTCGGCGCCAAAGTCGGCCAGCACCTGCGTGGCCAGCGGCCCGAGCACGACCGCGGTGAGGTCCAGCACGCGGATGCCGTCCAGCGGGCCGGCCGGCGTGGCGCGGGTGTCTTGTTCGCTCATCGGGGCCACTCCTTCAACGGCGCTTGAAAACAGGGGCGCGGCGCGCGGCCATGGCGGCGACGCCCTCGCGGAAGTCTTCGCTGCGGAACTGTCCGTGCTGGATTGCCAGTTCGCGCTGGTTGATCTCGGCGATGCGGTCGGCCAGCCCTTCGCGCAGCGTGGCGCGCGTGGATTCCACGGCCAGCGGGGCGGAGGCGGCGATCTCTTGCGCCAGGGCCATGGCGCGGGCATTGACCTGCGCCTTTTCCACCAGTTCATCGGCCAGGCCAATCTCGACCGCGTCGGTGCCGGTGATGCGCCGGCCGGTGTAGAACAGCAGCGCGGCCTGCTGCTCGCCCACCAGCCGCGGCAGCGTCAGGCTCATGCCGAAACCGGGGTGAAAGCCCAGCCGGTTGAAGTTGGCGCTGAAGCGCGCCTCGGCGCAGGTCACGCGGAAGTCCGCCACCAGCGCCAGCCCCATGCCGGCGCCGATGGCGGCGCCTTCCACCGCGGCCACGATCGGCTTGCGGTTGCGGTAGAGCCTCATCGCATGCGCGTAGAAGCCGCCCGGGTCGTTGGCAACCGCGCCCTGGTCGGCGCCGCTGAAGTCAGCCCCGGCGCAGAAAGCGCTGACGCCGGACGCCAGCACGATGGCGCGGCAGTTCTCGTCGTCGTCCAGCGCCTGCAGGGTGTCGGCCAGGCACCGCATGATCTCGGCATCGACAAAATTGTGCGGCGGGCGGGACAGGACGATGCGGGCGACGTGGCCTTCATGGGTGACCTGGATATTGGCGTCGGCTGACATGCGGGGCGTTCCTCTGTGGTGGATCGGCTCGGGGGCCGGGATGGACACAGTATTCGCGCCGCGCGGCCGTACCGCTATACTCTAATTTCACTAACTGAAATTATTGGCGATGCCGGACGCCGTGCTGCCAGAGCCCTCCACCCGCCGCGTCACGCACCAGACCGGCCGCTTTACCCGCGACACCGCGGGCAGCCAGTCGCTGGAGCGCGGGCTGGTGCTGCTGCGGGCCTTCCGTGTTGGCACCACCAGCCTGACCAATGCCGAGCTGGCGGTGCGCACCGGCCTGCCGCGCCCCACCGTCAGCCGGCTGACGCGCTCGCTGGTGGATGCCGGCTTCCTGCGCTATGACGTGAACGAACGCGCCTACCGGCTGGCGCCGGTGGTGCTGAGCCTGGCCGATGCCTTCCACCAGTCAAGCCGCGCGCCGGACATTGCATTGCCGCTGATGCGCAAGGTAGCCGAGGCCGGCAAGGTCAACGTGGGGCTGGCCGTGGGCGACCAGCTGGAGATGGTGTACCTGGCGTCGATCCGGCACAGCCGCGACAGCGTGTCGCGCACGCGGCGCGTGGTGCCGGGAACCCGCGTGCCGATGGAGATGACGGCGATCGGGCTGTCATGGCTGGCGGCGCAGCCTGAGGGGGTGAGGGAGGACCTGCTGGCCGGCATTGCCGCGCGCCAGGGCGAGGCCTGGATCAATATGCGGGCCCAGGTGCTGCGCGGCATCGCGCAGGCGCAGCGGCACGGCTATTGCACCGCGGCCTACCAGCCCGGGCACCTGCTGGCCGTGGGGGCCGCATTTTCCGGGCCGGACCAGCAGCTGTACGGGCTCAATATCAGCTTCCCGTTCAACGAGAGCGAGCGCAGCCGCGACAATGCCCGCTATGCGGCCCAGCTGGCGCGGCTGGTGGCGGACATCCAGGAGGCCTGGCGCCGCGCCGCCGGATAATCCGGGTTCAGTACACCGACGGCATGCCTGCGGGCCGGTTCTTGAAGCGCCGGTGGATCCAGTAATACTGCTCCGGCATGGTGGCGATCTGGGCTTCGAGAAAGGCGTTCATGCGGCGCGAATCTTCCTCGACGCTGCCCGAGGGGAAGCCCTCCAGCGGATCGAACACGCGCAGCCGGTAGCCGCGGTAGTCGGGCAGCACCTCGGTGGTAAAGGGCACCACACGCGCGCCGGTCATGCTGGCCAGGCGCGAGGCCGAGGTCAGCGTGCAGGCCGGCACGCCAAAGAACGGCACGAACACCGAATCGTTGATGCCGAAATCCATGTCCGACGCCAGCATCACCGGGCAGCCGGCGCGCAGCGTGCGCACCACCTGCTTGCCGCTGCCGCTGCGCGGGATCATCTCGGCGCCAAAGCGCCCGCGCTGCGTGCGCGAGATTTCTTCCAGCATTGGGCTGGACATCCTGGTGTACAGCGAGGCCACCGGGTGGCGCATCGAATAGAACATGCAGCCGGCCTCGATGCCGACGAAATGGAAGCCCATGAAGATGGTCGGATGCTCCGCGCACGAGGCCAGGTCGATGCGGGTGTCCAGTTCCACCAGCTTGCCCAGGCGCTCGGCGCTGCCGAACCACTGCACGCCGCGCTCCAGATAGCTGCGCAGGACGTGGCCGAAGTGGTTCCGTGCCAGCTTGTCGCGCGTGTCTGCATCCATGTCCGGGAAGCACAGGGACAGGTTGGTATGGACAATGCGCCGGCGGCGGCTGGGGATGCGATACAGCAGCTTGCCGATCGCATCGCCCAGGCGTGCGGTGACACCGTATGGCAGGGCGGCGACGAGCTTGAAGACTGCGATGGTGAGCGCAGCCTGGAGCCGGTGTTTCATGAAGATCCTAGGGTCGGCAGCGGCGGCTCGGGCAATGGCCCCGGGCAGGCGGCTGCGCGGCAATAATTCGGCGCCACTGGCTGGTGGCGAACGGGATGCACCCGAACGACGGGAAGAGCGAGGGCCGGCCCCCGGCATATGCCTGGCGCCTGGCGCGGCACGGTGTGCGCGTCGGGGGCTGACAAAGCAAGGCGGGACGCCAGGGCGGCGCCCCCGGCACGGCGCGCGGGCTGAGGGCGGCGTGGGTGCGCTATGCGTCGCTGCTCAAGCTTTCTCTGAAGGGCGCACTGTAGCACGATGGCCGCTGCCCGGCGATGACGGTTACTACCAGTAGCAAACAGGGGGAGATTATTGCAGCGCCTGGGTGATTCAGCGGAAATGCTCGGGCCGGGGGCAGGGCATTTCCGACTGTACCGGGAGCGATCCGGAGAAAGGAAAATGGCGCTGAATAATACGCGCAGGCGGCATCGCCACGCCTGCCAATAATGACCGGCGGGATTATCGGGCAGGAATTGCTCAGGGTTTTTTCAATTCGCCCAGGTAGTAATTGACCTCGGCCAGCAGGGCGCGGTGGAATTCCGCCGGCAGGACATGGTCGTCGGTCAGCGACATCAACTGGTTGATGCGCTGGCGGAAGCGCTGCTCGGCGCTGGCGCGCGCCGCCGGCGGCAGGCCTGTGGTCAGCGAGCACAGCAGCTCGCGCATCACCAGCAGGCGCGCGCCGTACTGGATCATGGCATCGCCTTGTGTCTTGAGGTTTTGCGCCAGCTGTTCCGGCATCGTCTTGCCCGGCTCGCCAGGCGCAGGCGGAGCGGGAGTTTCGGCGGGGTTGTGGTCATTGTTGTCGGGCGCGGCCGCGCCGGTCTTTTTTCCTAGCATGGTGATCCTGAACATGGGCGAGGCTCCCTGGTACAAGCGGGGCCGGCCTGAAACGCCGGCGGCCTGGATGGCAGAAGCACTCATCATGGAAGCCTGCCGTGCACCGGACTGTGCGGCGGCAGACACTGGGACGCCTTGCGCGGCGTCAGCCGGCCAACGCCGCCGGCGCGGGTTTGCGGCCCTTGCCTGCGCGCGCCGGCGGCAGGCACAGTCCGCAGACGTAGCGGTGGCGCGCATCGTCGGCCTGCACGACATAATCGCCCCGGCAGTCCCTGCAGCGCGCCAGCCGCAGCATGCCGCGCTCATAGAAGCGCACCAGCGTCCAGGCGCGGGTAAAGCTCAGCTGCGAGGCCTCGCCGGTGGCGCACAGCTGTTCGCGGTACATGCGGTAGCTGGACAAGACCGCGCGGATTCCGTCCAGGATGCCGCGGCTGGTCATGAAGCGGTAGGCGCCAAGCAGCATCGAGGCATGGGCATTCGGGCGCCAGGAGACAAACCAGTCCGTGGAGAACGGCAGCATGCCCTTGGGCGGCGACACGCCGCACAGTTCCTTGTACAGCCGGATCAGGCGCACGCGTGGCAGCGACACTTCGGACTCCAGCACCTGCAGGCGGGCGCCCAGGCCGATCATCTCGATCGCCAGGCGGATCTGCTCAACATCCTGCAGCATGCTCTTGCCGCCAAGCGGGGTCCTGGCGCGCGGAACCGGGGCCGGTGAGCCGGCCACAGCCGTGCCGGCGATATCGTGTACATCCATTGGTCTCCTCCTGGAGATATATCGGAAATGGGCGCGGGCAAAGTGCCGGTTGCTGATCCGGCTTGCCCGGGCCTGTCACCGATAATCATGACCCGGCGTGTCACCGTGCGCGGCACGGTTTCTCTCGGGTCCGGGGCTCAGGTTTCTCGTAGTCGAGGAGGATTTTTGGATCGATCGGGGCGTTATAACCATGACATGCATCAACAATCATATTTCCGCGATTATTGTGTGTCAGGTACGGCGCCTGGATTTGACCGTCCTTATCCTGGTGTAGGAGAAGTGCCCGCACGCTATCGGACTGACGCCGATTTCATTGGCAGGCCCATGGACTACGCTGCAAGAAGACCAACGACGGAGCGATCCATGGCTGCGAACTTCCTGATCAGGCAGACGGCGCAAGGCTGGGAACTGGCGGTCGAAAGTGCCCGCAAGGGCCTGGTGCACTGCGAGGATCGCGAAATCGCCGTCAGTATCGGCATGGCTGCGGCCAGGCGGCGTGGCGTCGCGCTGATCGTGCAGGAGGAAGAGGGCGGCAATAACACCCCGAGCGGCATCACACCACTGGCTGCCTGAACGGGCCCGCCCCGCCCGATAGCGCGGTACGGCACCTAGCGTGCCATCAGAACACCCCAAGCCCCAATCCCGCTGCCAACCCCTCACCCAACTCCCCGCAACGCGCCAGGTCCCCGGCTTCGATCTGCTTGGGCGCAAGGATGCGCTCCGGTGTCTGCGCATGCGTACAGACGATCAGCCCCGGCGCCACGGCGTTGAGCCGCCAGCCAGTGGCGATGCGCTCGATCTGGCGCAGCGCATTCTGGCCATCGCTGCCGGCGCAGATCATGGTGGCGTAGGGGCGGCCGTTGATGCGGTCCAGCGCGGCGTAATAGCAGCGGTCGAAGAAGTCCTTCATCATCCCTGCCATGGCGGCCAGGTTCTCCGGCGTGGCGAAGAGATAGCCGTCGGCGGCAAGGACATCGTACGGGCCGGCCTCGGCAGCGGTCTTGAGCACGACCTTGACGCCGGGCTGCTGGCGGGCCGCGCCAGCGGCGGCCTCGGCCATCTGCCGGGTGCCTCCGGTCATGGTGTGATAGACGATCAGCAGCGTTTTCATGCTTGCGTGTGGGCTGTGTGCCGTACGTTGAAGACTGTATCACGCAGGCCGGCGACGACACTTATCGTAGAATCCGGGGCAGCCATCCTGCGCTGCCCGGCGCACGTGCCACCCCTTCATGCCGAAAGCCAAAGCCCCCGCCCTTGACCGCTCCGCCAGCGAGCAGGCCATCCAGTTGCTGGATGCCGCCACCGATCATGTTCTCGCCAATGGCTTGGGCGATCTGTCTTTGCGCAGCGTGGCGGACGCGCTCGGCACGAGCCACCGCATGCTGATCTACTACTTCGGCTCCGGGGATGGCTTCTGGCAGGCACTGTTGCATCGCATCCGCCATGCCGAGCAGGCCGCCCGCGAGCGCATGATGGTGGAAGGCATGGCTCCCGAAGCCGCGATGGAGGCGGCGTGGGAGCGCTATTCCGCCCCAGGCTACCTGCCGATCATGCAGCTGATGTTCGAGATCTACGGCAAGGCCATCCGCGACCGCGAGCGCTTCAGCGGCTTTCTGGAGGACGTCGTCGGCAGCTGGACAACCACGCTGGCGGCACGCCTGCAGCGCGACCTCGGTCTTGGCGCTGCCGAGGCCGGGCTGCGCGCGCGGGTGGAACTTGCCACCATGCGCGGGCTGCTGCTGGACCTGGTCACCACGGGTGACCGCAAGGGCACGACGGCCGCGCTGAAGTACTTCGCCGCCAGGATGGCGGCGCTTCCCCAAACCGGCAAGTAACGGCTTTTTTCCCCGGAAATCCGCGTAAACCCCGATTTTTTCCATTCGTGTACCACATGGTACATTGCATCCCACGCCTTGCGGACGAGGCGAATCGTGGCAAACCAACAGGGTGCAATATGGATCGGCGACAACTACTGGCCTGGGTGGCCGGGACTGCGGTGGCGATGGCGCTGCCAGGGATCGGGCAGGCGCAAACCTTCCCTTCGAAGCCAGTGCGGCTGGTGGTGCCGCAGGCCGGCGGCACCGGCAATGATGTGCTGGCGCGCGCGCTTGCGGAAAAGCTCAGTCGTGCCTGGAACCAGCCGGTGGTGGTGGAGAACAAGCCCGGGGCCAACGGGACGCTGGCGATCAGCTATGTGATCGGGCAGCCCGCCGATGGCTACACGCTGTTCTTCGCCGGCGTTTCCAACCTGAGCTTCAATCCCTTCCTGTATCCGAAGCTGCCCTATAACCCGGGTCGGGACCTGACTGGCGTGGCGATGCTCGCCAACTCGCCCTTTGTCTTTGTCGCGGCGCCGTCGCTCAAGGCCGATACGTTCCAGGATTTCGTGCGGATGGCCAAGGCTCGCCCCGGCGAGATCAGCTTCGCGTCGGGCGGCATCGGCAACTCCACCCACCTGGCGATGGAACTGGTCGCGCAACGCACCGGAGTCCGGCTGCAGCACGTGCCGTTCAATGGCAGCGGCGGCTCGACCAGCCTGATGAACGGGCAGACCCCGGTGATGATGAATGTGCTCGCGGGCGTGCAGCCTTACATCGCCGGCAAGAAGCTGATACCGCTGGCGGTCACCGGCGACAAGCGGCAGCCAGCCTTGCCCGCGGTGCCCACCTTCAAGGAGCTTGGCTATGACGTGCAGGTACCCGGGTGGTACGCGATCGTGGCCCGCGCAGGCACGCCCGCAGGCGTCATCCGCAAGGTCAATGCCGACATCAACCAGATCCTGGACGACCCGCAATTCCAGGGGAAGCTTGCCTTCCAGTTCCTGGATGCAATCAAGGGGCCGCCGACCGAGGTGGAGCGCTACATGAAGCGCGACGCCGATACCTGGGGCCCGATCATCCGCAACCTTGCCATTTCTCTCTGAGGACCGCTGCCATGGCACATCTCACCAAGGCCGTGCACGATTATCGCCTGGCGGCGATGCACAGGCTGATGGACAAGCTGCGCGTCGACGCGCTGGTGTTCGGCACGCCTGACTTCTTCCAGTACGCCACCAATTTCCAGCTCGATGTCTGGCCGTGGGAGCGCCCGGTGTTCGTGGTGGTGCCGCGCAATGGCGACACCTTCGCGGTCATGAACGAGCTGTCGACCAACCATATGCGCTTTGCGACGGAGAAGGGCACGGTCTGGCTTGCCGATGTCACCTACTACGCCGAGCATCCCCGTGTCTCGAACCGCCTGCCGCTGCCGGCGCAGCTGCCGGAAGTGGTTGCTGCGCTGCTGGGTGCCAGGGGGCTCGGCATGTCGCGGATTGCGGTCGACGTCCAGCATCCGATCCTGGCCGGTGCGCAGCGCTACCTGCCTGAACTCACGCTGCGGCCCGCCATGGCGGAGATGCGCAGCCTGCGCTGGGTCAAGCATGCGGAGGAGCTGCAGGTCATGCGCGAGCTAGGTGCGCTGACGGACTGGGTGCAGGATCGCTACCGCGAGAACTTCCGGCCAGGGCGGCTGGTGCAGGAGCTTGACCACGCCATGGCGGCGCTGATGTCGGAGGAGGCGGCGCGGCGCTTTCCGGGGGAGGACTTCGACATCCTCAAATGCTGGACGCTGACCGGGCCGGCTTCGGCATCGCCGCATGGCGATGGCGCCGGATGCGGCGCACGGATTTCCGCCGGCGACACCATCGTCAACCTGGTGCTGCCGCGCCTGAACGGGCTTTATGTCGAGAACGAGCGCACCTGGTTTTGCGGCCGGCCCGGCGACGAGCAGGCGCGGCTCTACCAGGTTGCGGCAAAGGCCACCGACGCCGCCGTTGCCGCGGCGGTGGTGGGCAAGCGCGTCTGCGACATGGATGCGGCCGCGCAGGCTGTGATCGAGCAGGCCGGCTGCGGGGACTACGTGTTCCATCGCACCGGCCACGCGGTCGGGCTGATGCTGCACGAATACCCGGAGGACATGGCATTCAATACCCGCCCGCTGCTTGCGGGAGAGGTGTATTCGGCGGAGCCGGGCCTCTATGTCTACGGCCTGGGCGGCTTCCGGCTGGACGATACCGTGGTGGTTGGCGACCAGCCGGAAGTCATCATCAAGACGCCGAAGACGCTGGAATACGCCACCGTGGACTAGGCGCCTGCCGCGTAGCTCAGTCGAGCGTCACCCCCGTATCTGCCGTCAGCTTGAGCACCACCGGCAGGTACGCCTTGTACGCCGCCTCCGCCTGTGCCGGCGTATTGCCGAGCGGTTCCGCGCCCATGTCCACGATGCGCCGCTGCATGTCGGCGCTGGCGACCAGGCTGGCGGTCTCGCGGCCCAGGCGGTCGATGATGTCCTGCGGTGTCTTCGCGGGCGCCATCAGCGTGATCGGGCCGGTCAGCCGGAACGGTTCGTCGGCGTAGCCGGCCTCGGCGAAGGTCGGCACGTCTGGCAGGCCCTGTGCGCGGCGCGTGCCGGTGACCGCGAGGGGTCGCAGCTTGCCGGTGGCGAAGTGTTGCTTGAGCGCGGTCACGGAGCCCACCGTCACGTTGACCTGGCCGGCGAGCAGGTCGGTCACCATCGGCCCTTCGCCGCGGTAGGGCACATGCAGCATGTCAGCCTGGTACTGCCTGGCGAGGTAGGTCTGGATCGTATGCGGCTGCGTGCCCGCGCCCCACGACCCCATGCGCAGCTTGCCCGGCGATGCCTTGGCATAGGCCAGCAGTTCGGCAACGGTCCTGGCCGGCACGCTGCTGTTGACCGCCAGCACGGTGCGCGCGGTGGCGATGTCGGAGATCGGGCGCAGCTCAGTGCGCGGATCGTAGGGCAGCTTCTTGTACAGCGCCAGGTTGGACGTGATCGGGCCGGGAATGGTCATCAGCAGCGTATAGCCGTCAGGCGCCGACTTGGCGACATAGTCGGTGCCGATGATGCCGCCGGCACCGCCCTTGTTCTCCACCACCACCGTCTTGCCGAGCTGGCGCGACAGGCCATCGCCGATGGCGCGCGCCAGCGTGTCGGTCAGCCCGCCCGGCGGGTAGGCGACGATCAGGTGGATGGGCTTGGCCGGGTAGGCGCCCTGTGCGCCGGCCGGGGCGGGCGCGGCGGCCAGGGCCAGCACGGTGAGCAGGGGCAGGGCGGCTTGCAGCAGCGGGCCGCGCAGCAGGGGGGCAGCGGTCATCATGACGGCGTTGTCTCCTTGGGATGAATGGTCACGTATTGCTCTACGTCGAAGGGAAGGTCTCACTCCAGCCTGATGCCGCGCGCCTTGATCAGCTTGCCCCATTTTCCGATCTCCTGGTCGATGAAGGCGGAAAACGCGCTGCCCGGCTCCGGCTGCGGCTCGAGCCCCAGCCCCAGCAGCTTCTTGCGGATCTCGGCATCGGCCAGCACGGCCGATGCCTCGCGGTTCAGGCGCTCGGAGACGGCGGGCGGCGTGCCGGCCGGCGCGACCAGGCCGAACCAGCCGTAGCCGACCATGCCCGGGTAACCCTGCTCGGCAAAGGTGGGCGCATCCGGATAGACCGGCGAACGCTGCTCCGAGGCCACTGCCAGCACGCGCAGCTTGCCGGCCTTGATAAAGGGCAGCGCCGAGGTGATGGCGGTCAGGGTGGCGTCCGCGCGGCCGGCCAGCAGTTCGGTATAGGCGGTGGCGTCGCCGCGGTAATGGACATTCAGCAGCTTGAACTTGCCGACCTGCCCGAATAGCTCGGCGGTCAGGTGCGGGCCGGAGCCTGCGCCCGGGGAGGCCAGCGTCACGCCATCCGGCTTGTCCCGGGCCATGCGCACGAAGTCGGCAACGGTGCGAGCCGGCGAGCTGGCATTGACGATCAGGAAGACCGGGCCCAGCACGCGCGGCCCCACCGGCACGAAGTCCTTGTGGACGTCGTAGCGCTGGGCGATACCTGCCGCGGTATTGATGGCGAAGGGCGCGGCGGCCCACAGCAGGGTGTAGCCGTCCGGCGCGGCATGGGCCACCTGCTCGGTGGCCAGCCGCGTGCCGGCGCCAGGCTTGTTCTCCACCACCACCTGCTGGCCCAGCTTGTGGCCAAGTGCCTCGGCAAGGATGCGGGCAGAGATGTCATTGGAGCCGCCGGCGCCATATGGCGACACCAGCTTGACCGGCCGCGACGGATAGGTTTGCGCCTGCGCCGGGCTGGCCAGGCACAGCATCGCCAGGCCGGCCGTCAGCACGGCCCGGGCGAAGATTGAGGTCCGATTCATGATGCTTCCTTCATGCGGCGGATGGGTGGATAGCTGAAGCTGCGTTCCAGGTGCGTGGCGCCGGGCACGTAGAGGCGCAACGCTACATAGAACGGCTCAGCGGGGGCCGGCAGCCAGTTGCCGGCGAGGGCGTTCTCCGTAGGTGGCTGCGCGCCCAGCACGATGCGCAGGCTGCCATCGGGCGCCGGGCGCAGGGCCGGCGAGCGGTCGCCCAGCGAGTAGCGCTGCAGGGAGTTCTCGACCAGCATGCAGTCCGATTTACGGTACATGGTCAGCGACCAGAATGCGCCCACCTGGGGTAGTCCTTGCCGGGGAAACATCAGTTCATACTGGTGCCTGCCGTCCAGCGGCAAGCCGTCGCCATCGCAATCGGCCATCAGGTACATGGCTTCCTCAACGCCCAGCGCACCGATGTAGTTGCGCGCCACTTCGGCGCGCAGGGCGTAGTGGGTGCCGAACGAGGTGCGGATTTCCACCGGCAGGAACCAGCCGCCGCCCAGCGCGGAGGCCCTGGGCGCGGCCAGTTCCGCGTCGACCTGCGTCAGCGCGGTGGCCAGTGCCGCGCGCTGCTCTTCGGTCAGCAGCGCATTGCTGCCGATGCCGGCCCGGGCAAAGCTGCGGACCAGTTCCGCTTCGGCGGCGGGTGGCGGGTTCTCGCGCAGCATGCGGGTGACGACGGCGGCGTAGCGGTCGGGATCGGCCGGCCGCTCGGCGGCTTGCATGCCCGCATCGAATACGGTTGCTGCGCTGGTGCCGTCTGGCCGGCGCAGGCGGATGCCGTCCTGCAGGGCATGTGCACCCGGCAAATCGGCTTCGCCATCGGCCAGGATGCGGCCGATGATCCAGGCCGCGTTGGTGGGGCAGGGCAGCGGCGTTGCGCCGGCTGGCACCTCGCCCCGCCAGGCTGGCCCATGCAGCAGCCAGGTGCCGCCTTGCGTGCCGGTGGTGCGGGTGCCGATATAGCCGAACGGGTTGGTATAGGCGTCGAGCAGGCCTAGCACGTAGTAGCGGCCGTGGCAGTCGGGCACGTCGAGCAGCAGCGGGCCGCCGGACAGGTCGAGCCACGCATTGGTGTAGAGCGTGTCGTTGTTCGGCGTGACGACCTGCCGGTGCTGCGGGCCGAGCAGCGCGCGCACGTGCGTGACGGTGTTGATCCAGCGCTGCGTGGAATCGGGCCCGTCGCCGGCGAAGACCCCGGCGCCATCGCGCCGCGGGCAGGTGGCGGCGCGCATGCGCGCCATCTCGTACAGCGGCAGCGTGTAGCGCACCGCGTCGCACGCCAGCGTGCCGAGCAGGTTGTCGTGGTGTTCCATGGCGCGCTCCATCAGGCAACGCGCCGCAAGGGCGGGATCACGTAGCCGCCGGCCATGAAGCCATCGGTCGGGTGGTAGAGCCGCAGGATCAGGTAGAACGGGCCGTCCGGTGCCGGCAGCCAGTTGTCCTGCGCCCGCGTGGGGCGCTGGTGCGAGATGGTCAGCGTGAGGCCACCGTCGGCATCGTATTGCAGACCGGGGCTGCGGTCGCCCAGCGCATAGCGCCCGATGGCGTTGTCGGTGAAGAAGCGGTCGGCGCCGTAGAGCGAGACCGACCAGAACGCCTGCGCCGGCGGCAGGTGTCCCGCGGGAAAGTGCAGGGCGTAGGTGTGGCGGCCGTGCAGCGGTTCGCCATCGGCGTCGTAGTCGGCAGCGGCATAGACGGCCTCGTCGGCGCGCAGTGCGCCCAGGCCCTTCATCGCGGTGACCGCGCGCTGCATCCAGTCGTCGCCATAGCGGCCCAGCAGCAGGCTGTAGGTCCAGCTCTTGCGCGCATGGCTGCGGGTGTTGGCTTCGATCAGGGCCATGCCTTCGTGCCAGGCGCGGACCAGGCCCTGTTGCACCGCAGGCCGCAGCGCGCCCACATCGACGGCGTCGCCGGCGCGGATGCCGCATTTGCGCAGCAGCGACAGCAGGCCGGCGGCGGAAGGCTCGGCGGGATACTCGCGCAGGGCGTTGAAGATGTTGGCGAAGAAGTCCAGCGCGGGCTCGCCGCCCTCCTGCCAGTCGCGCACGCAGGCGGGCTGCATCCTGGTGCCGCCGGACAGGCGGAAACCGTTCTCGAAGGCGCTCGCCGCCGGCAGGTCGTCGGCACCGGTCACCAGCACGCGGCCCAGCAGCCAGACCAGTGAGGTGGGGCAGCGCACCACGCGGTCGCCTTCGGCGTGCTGCCCGGGGCCGGCCAACACGATGTCGGCGCCGGCCGCGGGCACGTTGCGCGGGCCCAGGTTCTCGAAGTTGTTGGTCCAGGCGTCCAGCAACTCCACCACGTAATAGCGGCTGGCATCCGGCAGCGCCGGCACGTGCAGCGTGACCGGGCCGTCGGCCAGGTTGGCCCAGGCGCAGAAGTAGAGCAGGTCATTGGCCGGGGTGACGATGTCGCGGTCCTTGTGCGTCCACTGGTGGGTGCTGGCCGACAGCACGTTGACGGGGGCACGGCCGTAGCCCGTGGCCTGCGCTACTGAGGTCTGCAGCCGGCAGGTGCGCAGGCTTTCAAACAGCGGATAGGTGGCGAGCACCAGCGGCAACGCCGCCGCGGCGGTGAGGGCTTCCTGGGGCGTGTCGATGGGTGCGCCGGCAAGGAAGGGCGCAGCGGGTTGGTTCATGGCGTTGTCTCCGTCGGGTTTTGCTTTACTCGTTGATGCCGTCCCCGGCATGCAGCGTGACCACGGCATCGGCCGCGACCACGCCCTGGGCGGTGACGATCAGCGGATTGATCTCCAGCGTGTCCAGCCGCGGCCCGAGTGCGGCGGCGGCCTGCGACACGCGCACCAGCACTTCGGCCACGGCATCGGCGTCGACTGCGGGATGGCCGCGATGGCCGCACAGCAGCGCTTCGGCACGGCTTGCGCGCAGCATGGTGCAGGCGCGGGCATGGGTCAGCGGGGCCAGGCCGAACGCGGTCTGCCGGAAGATCTCAACTGCCGTGCCGCCGATGCCGGCCAGCGCTACCAGCCCGAAGACCGGGTCACGCCGCACGCCCACCATCAGTTCGCCCCAGCCGCGCACCATGCCGGCGACCAGCGCGCCGTCGAAGCGCGCCGGGCTGCCGTGGTTGGTAGCGGCGGCCTGCACCTGCGCAAACGCCGCACGCACCGCCTGCGCATCGGCCACGTTCAGCACCACGCCGCCTACGTCGCTCTTGTGCAGGATGTCGGGCGAACACAGCTTGACGGCAACCGGGTAGCCGATGCCTTCGGCGATGCGCACGGCCTCGTCGGCATCGCGCGCCAGTCCGTGGGGTGCGGTGGGGATGCCGCAGGCGTTGAGCCACTGCATGGCATCGAACTCGGACAGCGACGTGGTGTCGCGCGGGAGGTCCGGCGCAGCCAGGGCCGCGGCAGCTACGGCGGGCTTCGCTTGTGCTGCCGCTGCCTGCGCGGCGGCGCGGGCCAGCACGGCCACGGCCTGCACCGCGTGGGCGGGTTCGCGGAAGACCAGCGCGCCGCGCGCTTCGAGCCAGCGGCGCTTTTCGTCATCGACCAGCCCGCTGAACAGCAGCGGCGCCGCGGTGCCGCTGCGGTGCAGGGTCTCGACAGCTTCCTGCAGGCCAGGCCAGATGCGCGGCGCACCAACGCCGCCCGCCAGGAAGGCGACGACACTGCCGTAGTCGGGGCTTTGCGCCGCGGCGGCAATCGCGTCCAGCAGCACTTCCGGCTGCGCCACGATCTGCCCGGTGACATCGATGGGATTGGCCGTGCTGGCAAAGGGGATGGCGCTGCGCAGCGCCGTGGCCGCGGCTTCCGGCATGGGCGGCAGGGGCAGGTCCAGCGCCTCGGCCTGGTCGGCCATCATGATGCCGACGCCGCCCGAAACCGTGACCAATGCGACCGGCGTGACGGCGCTTTCCGGCTCTTTCGCCGAGGGCTGCCAGCGCGTCGGCCGGCGCCCGCGCGAGAGCACGTAGCCCAGCCGGAAGAAGTCATCCAGCGTATGGGCGCGGAATACGCCGTACTCGTCGAAGACCGCCTGGTAGACGGCGTCCTCGCCGGCCAGGCTGGCCGTGTGCGATTGCGCGGAGCGGGCCCCGGCCTCGGTGGTGCCGACCTTGGTCACCACCACCGGCTTGCCCGCGGCACGCGCCGCCGCCAGCGCGCGGCGCAGGCGGGTGCCGTCGCGGCAGCCTTCCAGGTAGGCCAGGATCACGCGGGTGGCGTCGTCGTGCGCCAGCCATTCGATCACGTCGGCCACGTGCAGGCCGGCTTCGTTGCCGGTGGTGACCCAGTGGCTCAGCCCCAGCGATGCCTCGCGCGCCAGCCCAAAGGCATAGGCGCCGAAGGCGCCGCTCTGGCTGACCAGCCCGACATCGCCCA
Source organism: Cupriavidus sp. FW306-01-F10A (assembly GCF_058782785.1). Taxonomy (NCBI): domain Bacteria; kingdom Pseudomonadati; phylum Pseudomonadota; class Betaproteobacteria; order Burkholderiales; family Burkholderiaceae; genus Cupriavidus; species Cupriavidus sp. FW306-01-F10A. Next base: position 20,393 of record NZ_JBYSYA010000012.1, on the reverse strand, counting down.
GCGGCGGCAGCCCGCTCAGCGGCATCGGCGAGAAGGTGGCAAAGACGCGCTCGCGCAGGTTCATCGCGCCCAGGCAGTTGGGCCCCAGCAGCGTGATGCCGTGCGCTTGCGCCAGGGCCGCCAGCTCCGCCTGCTTGGCGATGCCGTCGCCGCCGGTTTCAGCAAAGCCCGAAGTGAAGAACACCGCGGCGCGCGTGCCGTTGCGCGCCAGCTGGCGCATGGCGTTCAGGCTGGCACTGACCGGCAGCGCCACGATGGCGAGGTCGGCCGGTGTGTCCAGCGCATCCAGCGAGGGCACCGCAGCCAGCCCCTGTACTTCACGCGCCGTGGCATGCACGGGAATGATGCGGCCGGCGTAGCCCAGTTCGCTCAGCAGCCGCACCGGCATGCCGCCCACCTTGTCGGGCTGGGTGGAGGCGCCGATCACGGCGATGGTGCGCGGCTGCAACAGGGCGCAGAGGTCTGGCATCGCTTGTCTCCGTATGCGTGCGCCATGACTTCCAAGACGGCGCAGCGAATCTTGTCATTGGTGTGTCCGAGCATGTTGTCATGACATGTTATGATGAGTCAATGTTGTTATGATAAGTAGAAGCCCGCATCGGACATGCCGTGAACACCATCAATCTCGTGACAACAAGCTCCCTGCCTCGCTTCAAGCAGATCGAAGGCGCGCTGCGCCAGCGCATCATCAACAACGAATGGACTCCGGGCATCAAGCTGCCGTCCGAGTCTGAGCTGATGGCTGAATTCGGCGTCAGCCGCATCACCGTGCGCCAGTCGCTGGCATCGCTGCTCGCCGAAGGGCTGATCGAGACGGTGCATGGCAAGGGCAGCTTTGTCAGCCGTCCGGCGGGGCAGGCGGACCTGGGGCCGTTGACTGGCTTTTTCGACTACATGCGCGCGCGCGGGCACGAAGCGCACGGCAAGCTGCTGTCGACGCGGCTGATCGCGGCGCCGGCCATCGCCACCGATGCGCTGCGCCTGCCGCCGGGAACCAGGCTGCTGTGCGTGACCATGCTCAAGTCAGTGGCCGGCGCGCCGGTGGCGGTCGGCATGACGATGGCGCCCGAACCCCTGATGCGCGCGATCCTGGAGCACGACCTGGAAAACCACGATGCCCTGATGATCGTGGAAGCCCGCCTGGGTTATCGCCTCAAGTACCTGCATACGGAGAGCGCAGCAATCCCTGCCAATGCCGAAACCGCGCGCCGGCTCAAGGTGGCGCCGGGCGAGCCGCTGCTGCGCATCCGGTTCACGCCGCACGACATCGACGACAAGCCGCTGGCTTACTCCGAATTCATGTTTCGTGGCGACAAGTTCACCTACAAGGCCTGCGTGCGGCGCTAGCGCCGCCTGGCAGTGGCGCCGGGGGAACTTTTGTGCCGGTGCCGTGGCCTGAACGGCATCGGCGCTGGCGTTAGAATGTGGCGCCCAGTTCTGCCCCAGCCCAGGAGTCCAAGATGCTTTCGCCGCTTTTCCCGCGTTCCCTGTCCACCGCGCTGGTGATGGCGTTGTCGGTCACGTGCGCGTCGGCGGCGCTGGCCGCCGGGCAGGATGAAGCGCCAAAGCCGCGCGGCAAGGACGAGGCCCCGGAGGCCCCGGTCGCCTGCATGAAGGCGGTCAAGGCAGCGCTGCCCAATCCCGCCAGCTTCAAGTGGGTCGGCGGCAAGACCCGCAAGGTGGCCGAAGACGCCTACAGCGTGGTGGCCGACGTCGAATACCTGGCGCAGGACGGCGCCGTGCGCAAGGCCAAGGTCCAGTGCGACGTGCTGCGCGCCCCGGGCAACCAGTTCGTGGTGCCCAAGGTCAGGCTGCCGCAGCACTAGGGCCTGCCTGGCACTAGCCGGCCGGCATCCGCTCGAATGCCTGCAACGAAGAATCGATGGCGTCCCACGCCGGCCCGCGCACGCTGTAGGTGAGTACCTGCGGCATGAAGCGGTCCGGGTCGTCCAGGCTGCCCGCGTGGACCGCGATCAGCTCCGGCATTGCGGCAAAGCGCAGGAAGACCGGCGTGCCGCACGCCGGGCAGAAGGCGTGGACCTTCACGTTGCCGCTGTCGCCCGCGACCTCCCAGTGCGTCGCCTCGCCGGTGATGGTCATCTCGGCGCGCGCGGGAAAAGTCAGGTAGGAGCCATGCCCGGTGCCGCTGCGCCGCTGGCAGTCGCGGCACTGGCAGTGGTTCTGGAAGACGGGCGCGTGCCTGGTTGCGTAGCGAATCGCGCCGCACGCGCATCCGCCGGTGTAGGGCTGGGTCATGAGCAACTCCCGGTTCAGGCCGCCTTCGGCTTGGCGAAGACATCGATGCCTTGCCCGGTTTCCAGCAGGGACTTCAGGCTGGAAAGGACGATCGGCCAGCCCTGCTTGACGCCCTTGGCCATCCCGCTGCCGGCCTCCAGTTCGTCGTGGGTGACGGTCAGCCGGACCATCTCCTCGTATGCCTCGATGTCGAAGCTCACGCGGCTGTAGCTGGCAGGATCGGCGGCCTGCGAGGGGCTCGCCCACGTGATGACCAGGCGCGTCGGCGGCGCGGCCTCGACGACCTTGCCGACCACCTGGACCAGGCGCTGCTCGTTGGCGCGCACGTGCTCCCAGGCCGATCCGGGCTTCCAGTCGGAGACGTTCTCGTGGCCCCAGTAGCGCCGCGCGATCTCCGGCTTCGTGATGGCCTCGAACACCTTTTCCGGCGTCGAGCGGATGTAGGTCACATAAACGAAGCTGGTTTTCTCCTGGGTCATTGCGGATCTCCTTCGAGTTCGTTCTTCAGGTCGTGCAGCAGGCTGAGCCGCTGACGTTCGAATTTCCGCACCCAGCGCTCGTAGACCTCGTGCAGCGGCACCGGGTTGATGAAATGCAGCTTCTCCCGGCCACGCCGGACCGTGCTCACCAGATTGGCCGCCTCGAGGATCCCGATGTGCTGGGTGGCCGATTGCCGCGCCATGTTCAGGTGCTCGCAGAGCTCGCCCAGCGTCTGCCCGTTCCTCTCGTACAGCAGGTCGAGCAGCTTTCTGCGTGTCGGGTCGCCCAGCGCCTTGAAAACCTTGTCAGCGTCCATCCGGTCCGTTGTGTTTGTGCGTGAGGGGAGTATATGCAGGTAAATACCTGCATGTCAATCAGCGCATCGCTCTGCGTGCGGCGCGGTTGTTGGCTTGAAGCGATGCGGTGGCAGGCCAACGCAGCGCAGTAGATCGCAGACAAAAGTGGACGCCGTCCATTTCATTTGCTAGGCTATGTGTACGGCATCCACAAACGTTCGTGGATGCAACCCAAGGAGACCGCGAATGAAGACCGAAGCGCAGAAGGAGCACCGCTGGCTGCAACGGCTGGTGGGCAACTGGATCGCCGAAGGCGAGGCATCGATGGGGCCGGACCAGCCAGTGCAGAAGTGGGAGATCCCCGAGCGCGTGAGCAGCGTCGGCGACGTCTGGGTCCAGTGCGTGACGCAGGGGGACATGCCCGGCTGCGGCCCGTCCACCACGGTCATGACGCTGGGCTACGATCCTGCCCGCAAGCATTTCGTCGGGACCTTCATCGGCTCGATGATGACCCACCTGTGGATCTATGAAGGCGACCTCGATACCGGCGGCCAGCAACTGACGCTGCGTGCCGAGGGGCCGGATTGCTCCGGCAATGGCCGCATGGCCCAGTACCGCGACGTGATCACCTTCACCGACGACGACCACCGCACGCTGACGTCCTACATGCTGGGCGAGAACGGCGAGTGGACCCAGTTCATGAACGCCGGCTATCGCCGCCAGCGCTAGGCCTGGCGGCGCAGTGCCGCCAGCCGTGCCAGCCGGCCGCGGGGGCCGGGCGGATCGTCGTGCGGACGCGCGGCGCCACCCTCGGCATGGCGCCTGCGCCGGCGGCGCAGCACCAGCAGCAGCGACGCCGGCACCAGCAGCACCAGCGCCAGCAAGGCGAACGTGAACAGGCCCGGATCGCGCGCCGCGGCGGCGACCCGGTTCACCAGGCAGGCAGCGACCACAATGCCGGGCAGCATGCCCAGCGCGGTGCCGAGCAGGCAGTCGCGCAGGCTGATGCGCGATGCGCCAATCACCAGGTTGACCAGCGCGAACGGTGCAATCGGTACCAGCCGCAGCACCACCATTGCCACCACCCCGTGTTTGCCCAGCTGGTGGCTGACCCGGTTCAGCCGCCTGCCGCCAAAGCGGCGCACGGCATTGCGCCCCAGCAAGCGGCCGGCCAGGTAGCCTGCGACGGTGCTCAGCACGGTGCCGCACAGCGCCAGCGCGGCGCCGTAGAGCGGGCCGAATATGACCACGGTCAGCAGGATCAGCAGCGTCACCGGCAGCATTGTCACCGCGCCGGCCAGGTAGACGCCCATCATCGCCAGCGGTGCCAGCGGCATCTCGTCCAGCTGCTCGACCACGCCGAGCAGTGCGCGGAAGTCCGCCCATTCGCGCAGCGGCGTATGGCGCCACGCAAATGCCAGCCCCGCCAGCAGCAGCGCCAGCACCACCATCATCCCGACGCGCCCGAGCACGCGCGGGCGTGCCTCATGGCTGACGAACTCGGCCAGCACCTGGTCGCTGTCGATCGGCTCGATCGGGTCCAGCAGGTTGGCCGCCGGCGAAGCGGCATCGACATCGTCCGGCAACGGCGGCTCGTAGGCTTCCAGCGAGCGCCCGTCCGCGCGCTGCAGGTTGCGGATGGCCGCAAGCACGCTGCGGGTGGCGGCGACCTCGGCCTGGAAGGTTTCAGGTGCCACATCCAGGTGCTCGCCTAGCAGCCGTGCGCGCATGCCGGCAATGGCCGCCTGCACGCGCGCGTCGCCGCCCGACATCACCACGACATTGCACTCGGTATCCAGCCCCAGCGAGCGGTTGCTGAGGTTGGACGAGCCGATGGTGATGAGATCGTCGTCGATCACCGTGACCTTGCTATGCACATTGACGCATTCGGGCATCAGGCCGGGAATCGACGGGCAGTACAGGCAGAAGCGTTCGTGCGTGTCGGCCGCGCGCAGGCGGCGGTACAGGCGCGCGCGCAGCACGCCCATGCTGTGCGCTTCCAGCCAGCCGCTCTCGTTGCGTCTCGACACCAGCACGATATCGGGGCCATCCTCGTGCCCCAGCCGTGCCTCCAGCGCGTTGGCGATCTCGCGGGAGCTGAAGTACTGGTTCTCCATGTAGATGCTGTGCCGGGCCGAGGCGATGGCATCGTGCAGCAGCATGCGGATCTCGCTGACACCGGGCTCGTCCTCGCACATGGGCATGGTGCGGGCGATGGCGACGCGCACATCGGTCAGTTCCGGTGCCAGGCCTGGCGGCCACGGGTCTGACGAGGTGGCCGCAACCGGGCGCGGCTCGCTGCCGCTGGCGCGCAGCCAGCGCGCCGCGCACAGGGTGCCCAGCGCCGCCGCGGCAGGGCCGTCGAGCGCGCACTGCACGTCATGGAAGGGCGGGTAGGGCTTGCCTTCGGCCATGCGCAGCGGCGCGCCGGGGGCATGGTGGTTGTCGTCCCAGCGGCGCAGCGTCAGGTCCAGCCCGCCGACAAAGGCGAGCTTGTTGTCGATCACCACTACCTTCTGGTGGTGCGAGGCGCCGGGGGGATGGTTGCCGTCAAGCCGGAACGACAGGTGCCGGTGCGCCTGCCAGTGCGCGCTGGCCGACGGCAGCCACTCGCGCTCCATCGCCATCACCATGGCGTAGTCCCAGCTGAGGATATAGATGCGCAGTTCGGGGCGCTGGTCCGCCAGCGCGCACAGGAAGTCGCGCAGGCCCGCTGGCAGGCCGTCCTGTGCGCCCTGTGGCACCAGTTCCATGCGGCTGTCGATATCCCAGCCCAGGATGAAGATGGTGTGCTCGGCGCGCGGCAGCGCTTCGCGCAACGCGCGGAAGTAGGCGTCGGCGTCGACCAGCATGGCAAAGCGCTGGCAGGGCTCGACGCGCCAACAGTTGCGCCCCGGCTCCGGCGTAAAGGCGGCCGGGGCCTGGCGATCATGCGGAGGGCCAGTGGCGGGAGACGCGGTGGTGCCGGGCGGGTTGCGTTGCCTCATGTCGCACGCTTCGGGGAGGTTCAGCCAGAAACGTCGCGCAAGTTCCGTACCGGTGCGGCAAGTGGGCTGGCCCAGGCGTGCAGGCGGTGCCCCGGGGGACAAGGGCGAGCCGTGGGCGGCTCAGGCGCGTGTGCGCTTTACCTGCCTTTGTAAGAACGGCATGCCGGCGCGGGCGGGTCGGAAGACCCCGGCATGCGGCGAAGACGCTACGACGGATGGCCGCGCCGCAGCGCCGTGGGGCGCGCAATGCCCCAGACATCCAGCAGCGGCTCGAAATGCGGTTTGCTTTCGCGCGGTGCCGGTGCCACGCGGCGCGGCGGCGGCAAGGGCCGGCCGGTCAGCACTAGCGGGGTATCGGCCTCTGCCGGCGATTCAGGCTCGCCGGCGTAGGCCACTACGCCCATCTGGCGGGCGGACTTCAGCGCGCGCGTCAGTTCCGCGGCGTTAAGGCGGCTGGCGGCGGCAAGCTGGTGCCGGGGCATGGGCCCCTTGGCACGCAGGCTGGAAATCAACGCCATCACGCATTCCCGGGTGGTTCGATTCATTTCGCTGCGTCAGGAAAAAGGGTACAGCGGTGGGCTCGCCAATCGAGCCCGCCGCGTACGGTACCCATTCTTTCGCAGGGGTCATATCCTTGCCAACCGGATATGACACTTGTTCACATTTCCTAGCGCAGAGAGAGGAATCGTCCCTAGGTTAATGCCGCGTTTCCGGGTCGCCGGTCGGAAATCTGCGATCCGCGCGGTCGCGCGGGGTGAGCATCGTGCCATGCCGGCGCCACTTGCGTGCGTGCCTGGCATGGATGTCTTCGGCAAGTTCGTGCAGTTCGGCAACCCTGGCGTCGATCGGGTCGGGATAGATGTCCAGCGGGCGGTACCTGAGGAACAGGCGCATGGGGGTCTCGGTTGGTCCTGGATAATGGCGTGCTGCCTTGGTTCCAGTATCGGTGACAGACCCGTAGCTTTCACGAGCGCAGGCGTAACACATTGATTTCACTCAATGTGTTTCCCGCAATGGATTGTTGTGGCCCGCGTTCGCCGCGGGCCCGGGGGATACAGGGGGAACCGGCCGTTGACGGTGGCCGGGGTGGTCAGAAGCCGATGCGGGCGGTGCCGCGTGCGTCCCGGCAATAGATCTTGCGTTCGCGCACCAGGCCATCGCGGCCGTGGATGCACAACGGCAGGCCATCCTCGCGCGCGCGCATCCAGCCGGCCGCGATCGCAGCTTCCTGGGTCGGGAAATGCAGCGCGGTGTCGTCACCACCGTTCTCCAGGCCTTCGATGGTGAGTGCCCATCCGCCGTCGCCGGCGTATTCGGCGTTGTCGGTTGCGGCGGGAAGCACGTGGATGCTGCGTGACGTCATGGTGTTCTCCGGAGGGCGTGGGCTGACTCTTGATTTTTAAGCGACGGCGCCGCCGCGGGTATCCGTCGATGTCCTACAAGCGCACGCGGTGACCGCCGGTCGCGCCGTCGGCTGACATCCCGGTAGGACGAAAGCCGACTTTTTGCGCTGCGGTGCGTTGCTACGATCCAATTGCCGGTCGGGCAAGCGGCTGCCCGGTCCCAAGCCATTCCGATCCACTCCATCCTGGCGGCGCATGCCGCATCCACACGAAGCAAGGAGATCGTCATGAGAAAGCTATTTGCACTGTTTGCCCTCGCTGGCGTGATGCTGGTCACGGGTTGCAACACCATGGCCGGCGCAGGCAAGGATATCGAGCGCGGCGGCGAGAAGGTACAAGGCGCGGCGGAAAGCACCAAGCAGAAGATGTAAGTCCCGCTGCCTGCCGCCCTGGCATTGCTACGGCCCGCGTCTGGTGACGCGGGCCGTTGTCTTTGCCACGGCGAATTCAATGTGCGGCCGCCGCCGGGGCCTGCGCCGCATCGAGGTGGTTGCGGCGCCAGCTGGCGGGCGGCAGGCCGAACTCGCGCTTGAACGCGCGGCTGAACGCGGCCTCGGAATCGTAGCCGACCGCGCCCGCGACCTCGCTGATGGAACGGTTGCCGCTGCGCAGTTCGGCGGCCGCGGAGCGCAGCCGCCAGTGCGCCAGGTACTGCATCGGTGGCTGCCCCAGCAGGTCGGTAAAGCGCTGCGCCAGCGCCGAGCGCGACAGGCCCACGTTGCCCGCCAGCTCATCGACCGTCCACGGGTAGGCCGGCCGCGCGTGCATGCGCGACAGCGCCCGCCCCACATAGCGGTCGCGCAGGGCGGCAAGCCAGCCGCTTTCATTGTCAGGCAGGGTGTCGATGCAGCGCCGCACTGCCTGCACGAACAGCAGCTCTGACAGCTTGGCCAGCACCGTGGCGGTGCCCGCACGCGGTTCCGCCGCTTCAGACGTGGCAAAGGCCAGCGCCGACGCCAGCCATGCCGATTCCAGCCCGCTGCCCAGCCCCACCTTGAACAGCCGCGGCAGCGACGTCAGCAAGGGGTTGCCCATGGTGTCGTCGAACCCCAGGAAGCCGCACACCATGCGCGTGGTCTCGCCGCCGCCGCCGTAGGACACGCGCATGACCTCGCCCGGGCTGTTGCGCAGCATGTCGTACACCAGCGGAGCGGATGGCAGTGGCTGCAGGCGCAGGTCGCTGCCCAGCACGTGCGGCTCGCCCTGCGGCACCACCAGCAGTTCGCCGGTGTCGACGCGCAGGCCCGGGCCGGTGCCGTCGACCAGGCGCGCCCAGCAGACGCCTTCGGTAATCAGGTGGTAGGAGACGACGCGGTCGGCGCGGGGCAGGAAGGCGGCGCGCAATTCAGCATCCGCTTCACTGATCAGGCACCACGGCGACTTGAACTCGCCGTTCAGGAACACGGCGCCGCTGAGCTGCACGGCGCGCAAGAGGTCGGACAAGGCATCCATGGTCACATTCCTCCAGATCCGGTGTTTCGCGCAAGAAAGCCGGACGCCCGATCATACGGGCAAGGGGACCGGGCTCCGATACTAGCACCGTGCCTGGCGCCATACAACGCCGCAGCGCACGTATCAGACTAGCCGGAGACAACACCATGGAAACCCTTTCCGCAGCGGATGCCAGCGCAGGCGCACAGGCCGACTGGCTCGGCCTGGCCGCGACCCTGGGCCGCACCTTCGACGCACGCGCGCCAGAGATCGATGCCAGCGGGCAGTTCGTCAGCGCCAACTACGACGACCTGCGCGCGCACCGCTTCTTTGCCGCGGCCGTGCCGCAGGAACTTGGCGGCGCCGGGCTGTCGCACCAGGAGCTGGGCGCGGTGCTGCGCGAGCTGGGCAAGTACTGCGGATCGACCGCGCTGGCGTTTGCCATGCACACCCACCCGGTGGCCACGGCCGCGTGGCGCTGGCGCAATCAGCAAGCGCCGGTGGAGGGGCTGCTCAAGCGCGTGGCGGGCGAGCAGATGGTGCTGCTGGGCAGCGGCGGTTCGGACTGGCTGCAGGGCAGCGGCAAGGCTACGCGCGTGGATGGCGGCTATCGCGTGGATGCGCGCAAGATCTTCGCCAGCGGCGCGCCGGCGGCGGACCTGTTCATGACCTGCGCCGTCCATGACGATCCGGAGACCGGGCCCACGGTGCTGCATTTCGCGCTGCCGATGAAGTCGCCGGGCGTACGCGTGCTGTCGAACTGGCACACGCTGGGCATGCGCGGCACCGGCTCGCACGATGTGCTGCTGGAAGGCGTGCTGGTTCCGGATACCGCCATTGCCGCCCGCCGCCCGCAAGGCGTGTGGCATCCGATGATGCATACGGTGGCGATGATCGCGCTGCCGCTGATCTATGCGGTCTACGTCGGCGTGGCCGAGGCCGCGCGCGATATCGCGCTGCAGCTGGCGCGCCAGCGGCGCCTGAGCGCGCATGCGGTGGAAGCCGCCGGGCGCCTGTGCAACGAGGCCGATGCCGCGCAGCTGGCGCTGGATGCGATGTTCGCGGCGGCATCGGGGCAGGCGCCGGGCGCGGTCACCACCAACCGCATCATGTGTGCCCGCACGCTGGCCGCGCGCGCGGTGCTGGCAACGGTCGAGGCGGCGATGGACCTGGCCGGCGGCGCGGGCTTCTATCGCGATGCCGGGCTGGAGCGGCGCTTTCGCGATGCGCAGGGCGCGCGCTTCCATCCGCTGCAGGCCGGTGCCCAGCAGGAGTACGCAGGGCGCATGGCACTGGGGCTGGATCTCGACGCGCCGCCCGGCGAGGTGCGGCCTGCCGCGCAATGATCCCCGCCCTGGCGCCGCTGCCGTATGACACGCAAGCCTGCAACGACAGCGGCCAGGACGACCCGGCCCGCGCCATCAGCCACGACGGCGCGGCGCGGCGGGCCTTGCGCGATGCGCTGGGGCAGTTTGCCACGGGCGTCACCATCGTCACGGCCGCGGACGCCGACGGCCAGCCGGTCGGCGTCACGATCAATGCCTTTACCTCGGTGTCGCTCGCACCGCCGTTGCTGTTGTGGTGCCTGGCACGCAGCTCCGGCAGCCTGGCGGCGCTGCGTGCGGCGCCTTGCCACGCGATCAATGTGCTGGGGAGCGGGCAGCAGGCCTTGTGCCGGCGCTTCGCCGCGCGCGGTGCTGACCGCTTCGCGGGCGTCGATTGCCGCCCCGGGCCGTTCGGCACGGTGCTGATCGGCGGCACGCTGGCGTACTGCCGGCACCACTCGGTGCGCGTGGTGGGCGACCACGTGATCTTTGTCGTGGAGGTGGTGGCCTATGGATCGACGCCGGGCGCGCCGCTGGTGTTCCACGCAGGCGGGTTTGACGTACCAGCGCCTTAGCCGCGCTTGCCCGCGATCACCAGCGCAATGCCGCCCAGCACCGCGGCAGCGCTCAATGCCAGCCGCAGGCTCAGGGCTTCACCGAGCAGCGCGATGCCGCCTACCGCCGTAATGACCGGCACGCTCAGTTGCACGGTGGCGGCGGTGGCGGCCTTCAGCTGCGGCACCACGGCATACCAGATGACATAGCCCAGCCCGGAGGTGATGGCGCCGGACAACAGCGCATAGGCCAGCCCAGCGCCGTCCAGTGAACGCTGCGCCTGCATCACCGCACCCAGTGCCAGCGCCATCGGCACCGCGCGCAGGAAATTGCCCGCGGTGGTGGAAGCGGGATCCGCGGCGCGCCTGCCGCGCAGCGAATAAACGCCCCACGCGATGCCGGCCGCGATCATCAGCAGCGAGGACAGCAGCGGCGGCGTGGCCAGCCCCGGCAGCAACAGCCACACCAGCCCGGCCAGCGCCAGGGCCAGGCCAATCCATTGCTGCAAGCGCATGGGCTCGCCGGCATAGAGGCCATAGCCGGTCATGGTGGCCTGCACCGCCGCGAACAGCAGCAGCGCGCCGGTCCCCGCGGTGAGGCGCACATAGGCAAAGGAAAAGGCCGCGGCATAGCAGAACAGCGCAAGCGCGGAGATCCAGTTGCCTTCCACCTGCGGCAGCCGCTGCGCCACGACCGTGCGCACCAACTGGTGCCGCGCCACGACGATGACCCACAGCACCAGCGCCGCCGCGGCGACGCGGGCCAGCGTAAAGCTGGCCGCGTCGATGGTGGTGCCTTTCAGCGCGAGCCGGCACAGCAGTGAATTGCCGGCAAAGGCGAGCATCGCCAGCGCGGTCAGCACCACGGTGTTCGCGCGCGGCATGCGGCGGGGCGGCGGCGGCTGCGTGGTTCAGGCTGCGGGCGGTTCGTCACCGATGGCGAACGAGGACAGGTGCTCGATCGCCCTGACCAGTCCGGAATGATCCCAGCCCGCGCCGCCCAGCCCGCTGCAGACATTGAACAGCTGCTGGCACGACGCCGTGTTGGGCAGGCCCACGCCGAGCTGGCGCGCGGTGGACAGCGCCAGTTCCAGGTCCTTCTGGTGCAGCGCGATGCGGAAGCCCGGGTCGAAGGTGCGCTTGATCATGCGTTCGCCATGCACTTCCAGGATGCGCGAGCTGGCAAAGCCGCCCATCAGCGCCTCGCGCACGCGCGCGGGATCGGCGCCGGCGCGGGCGGCCAGCACCAGCGCTTCGCTGACCGCCTCGATGGTCAGCGCCACGATCACCTGGTTGGCCACCTTGGCCACCTGGCCGTCGCCGGCCTCGCCCACGCGCGTGATGTTCTTGCCCATCAGCTGCAGGATCGGCAGCACGCGGTCGAATACTTCCTGCTTGCCGCCGGCCATGATCGACAGCGTGCCCGCCTTGGCCCCGACCTCGCCGCCGGAGACCGGCGCATCGATATAGTCGGCGCCGAGCGCTTCGATGCAGCGCGCGAACTCGCGCGTGGCGATCGGCGAGATCGAGCTCATGTCGATCACGGTAACGCCGCCTGCCGTGTCGGCAAGGCCGTCAGCGACCCCCTTCTCGCCAAACAGCACCCGCTCCACGTCGGGCGTGTCAGGCAGCATCAGGATGATGGTTTCCGACTGCTTCGCCACCTCCTCGGCGCTGGCGCAGGCATTCACGCCAGCGTCCTGCAGGTCTTGCGGCACGCCGCTGCGCGTATGGGCGAACACGGTATGCCCGCCGTCGACAAGGTGCTGCACCATGGGCTTGCCCATCACACCAAGTCCGATAAAGCCGATCTTGCTCATGTCAGTGTCCGGTAGTGGTCAGGCGCGAGGCCGGCCGTGCGTCGCGCACGACGCCGGGTTCATCTCTGATGATAGTCAGTCGCACGCCAGCGCAGACAGCGGCCCCGGCGCAGGCTGCGCGCCGGCGCGCGCGGCCGCCACCCGCGCGGCGGCATCGTCCAGCTGCGCCAGCGTACCGGCGTCAACCGGGACATGGGCGGCGCGGGCGGCGCGCCAGGCCCGTTCGGGCTCGCCCGGCAGGCGGATGCCATCCTGCCCCGGCTGCAGCCGCGACGCCTTCATCCAGTCGGCGAACGCCGCCACTTCATGCCCGAATGACGTGCTGGTGCCCAGGCGTGCGGGATCGAACACGATCGCCAGCATGTTGTTCCAGACCGCATGCTGATGCCGCAGCGTTTCGGGGCGGATGGTGTGGCCGCCGGTGACCGCGGCGCCCAGCAGCTCGCACATCACGGCCAGCACATGGCCCTTGTGTTCGCCAAAAGGCCGCAGCGCGCCTGGCGGCGCGCCGTCGGCGGGGTACATCACGGCAGGGTCGGCGCTGGGCTCGCCATGCGCGTCCAGCAGGCAGCCGGGCGCCACCGGCACGCCCTTGTTGTGGGCCACGCGCACCTTGCCCAGCGCGATCGCGCTGGTGGCGAAGTCCAGCACCAGCGGCGGCTCGCCCGCCACCGGCACGCCGATGGTGAACGGGTTGGTGCCGTAGCGCGCATCGTAGCCGCCGTGCGGCGCCACGATGGGCTTGGACAGCACGTTGACGAAGTGGATCGAGATCATGCCGGCGGCGGTGGCCTGCTCGGCCCAGTGGCCCACGCGCCCCAGGTGGTGCGACTGCCGCAGGCCCATCACGCAGACGCCATGCTCGCGCGCGCGGCCGATGGCCATGTCCATGGCCTGCGCCGTCACCGCCTGGCCCATGCCGCGGTTGCCGTCCAGGCTCAGCATGCTGCCGGCATCGTGCAGCACGCTGACCTGCTGGTTCAGCTGCAGCTCGTCGGCCTGCCAGGCCAGCACATAGCGCGGGATCATGCCGACGCCGTGCGAGTCATGCCCGCTCAGGTTGGCGCCGACCAGGTGGTCGGCCGTCAGGCTCGCCTCTTGCGTGCTGCTGCCCGCGGCAAGCCAGAGATCGGCCACCCACTGGTGCAGGGCGGCGGTAGGGATGCGGTGTTCGCTCATATCGGCCTTGGCTAGGGATGAAAAAAGCCCCGTGCCGTGTGACGGCAACGGGGCTTCATGATACGGCCGGCGCGAGCCCGGTGGCGCCGGCATGGCCGGTGATCGGCTACTGCTTACTGGCGCAGCACAGCTTCGGCAGGTGACTGGCCAAGGATTTCGCGGATACGGGCCAGGTAGGTATCGCCTACTGCGCGGTGCATGCGCGCCGCCTCGGCCGCGAACTGGCGGCGGCTGGGCGGGCGGATGCCCAGGCTGCGGCAGATCGTTGACAGGTAAGGCTTGCGCTGGCCGCCCAGGCGCAGCGCCGCGGTCTGCAGCGCGGCATCGCCGATGCGCCCGCGCAGCCAGGCCAGCACCTGGCGGTCATAGTCGTTTTGCACACGGATCAGGTGTTCCATGGACGGGACTCCTACTGTTCATCCATACAGGTACTGTAAATATATACAGTATCCAGCGGGACGCAAGGAGTTTGTCCAGGAACACTTCGGGCGCACGGCCAAGTCGACTACAAGCCACCCAGGGCATTCACAGTGAACGCCAGAATCCCCATGTTGAAAAGGAACGCGGCCACGCAGTGGCCCAGGACCACCCTGCGCATGTGGGCGCCGGCGATGGTCACGTCAGAAGTCTGGAAAGTCATGCCCAGCGTGAAGCTGAAATAGAGGAAGTCCCAATAGCTGGGGTGCTGCACGCCTGGCACCTGCAGCCCGCCCTGGTCGCCGGTAGCGGTCTGGAGATAGTAGAGATGTGCATAGTGCAGCGTGAAAACGGTGTTGGCAAAAAGCCAGGACAGGATGAGCGTGGCGACGATCAGCGCGATGTCGGCCCAGTGCGGTGTCTCGGGGCGCGCGATCAGCGTACCGATTGCGACCAGGATCACCATCGAGAGCAGCACCGTGATCGTGAGCAGCGCTGTGCGGTTGGCATCGTTGTGTTCCGCCGTGCGCCGCATGGCAGCAGGATCGGCGCGCAACAGTGGCAGCGCGGCGCCAAGGAAGACAAGGGCCGCGAGATCGAAACCGATCAGCAGGGCGATGCGTGGCTCCGCGCCGAGCGCACCCGCGGCAACGGTCGCAACGATCAATATGGCGCCGCACAGCAGAAAGCGTGCGGGTGCAATGCGCTTGCCGATAGCGAAGCGGGCGGGTCTGTTCATGGGGGTATTCATCCGGATGACCCTTCGTCAGGAAAGGAGGCTGGTCTTCCGTGAATAATATCCGTGCCGTCGCGCAGTTTGTAACGCTGCATGCGCCTTTCATTTGGCGGCATCGAGGTCGATAATGGCCCTGTGCCATGACCGGCAAGGAGAGACGCCATGACCAAAAGCTCTTCCTCCACGGATAAGCCCGATCTCGCCCAGGGCGTGCCGCTGGCTGACATTGCTGACGGCGGCATGGTGACAGGCCAGGTTGGCGGCAAGCCGGTCTTGCTTGTGCGTTGGGCTGATGAACTGTTTGCCATCGGTGCGACCTGTACCCACTATGGCGCGCCACTGGCGGACGGCCTGCTGGTCGGCGACACGATCCGATGTCCGTGGCATCACGCCTGCTTCAGTCTTCGCACCGGCGAGGTCCTCGGGCCGCCCGCCCAGGACGATCTGAAATGCTGGCGCGTGGAACAGCAAGACGGGAAGGCCTTCGTCCGCGAAGCGCTGCCGGCGATGCGGCCACCGAGGCTTGCCTCGGCCCGACTCCCTGAATCCGTGGTGATCATCGGCGGCGGCGCCGCCGGGACTGCCGCGGTCGAAACCCTGCGGCGCGAAGGCTATAGCGGCCCAGTCACGCTGCTGAGCGCCGATCGCTCATTGCCGTACGATCGGCCGAATCTGTCGAAAGACTACCTCGCCGGGACAGCAAACGCGGACTGGCTGCCAATGCGGCCACCGACGTTCTACGCGGATCACGACATCGACGTGCGCTCTAACAACCGTGTCGTCAAGCTCAGCCCCGCGCAAAAATCCGTCACGCTCTCGGATGGCAGCAACGTGAGCTACGGCGCGCTTCTGCTTGCCGTCGGTGCCGTGCCGATACGGCTCGACGTTCCTGGCGCAACCTTGCCGCACGTGAGCGTGCTCCGTACGCTGGCCGACTGCGACGCCTTGATCGCGCGTCTCGGCATGGCACGCCGATGCGTCGTGGTGGGCGCAAGCTTTATCGGGATGGAAGTCGCGGCGGCGCTGCGAACGCGAGGACTGGAAGTGCATGTTGTCGCGCCCGAAGCGCATCCGATGGAGCGGGTCCTGGGCGCGACGCTCGGCGACATGATCAAGGCGCTTCATGAATCGCACGGGGTAACGTTCCATCTCGGGGCCACGGTGGCAGAGATTCAACCGGATCGGGTGAGATTGTCGACCGGCGCGGAGCTGGCCGCCGACCTGGTCGTGACCGGGATCGGCGTTCGCCCCGACGTGGGCTTGGCGCAGGACGCCGGCCTCGCGCTGGACAAGGGCGTGGCGGTCGATGAATTTCTCCAGACCAGCGAACCTGGCATCTATGCCGCGGGCGATATTGCGCGCTGGCCCGACCCGGGAACGGGCCAGCGTATCCGCGTCGAACACTGGGTGGTCGCCGAGCGCCAGGGCGTGGTGGCAGCGCGAAATATCCTGGGACAGCGGCAACGCTTTGCGGCAGTGCCTTTCTTCTGGACCCAGCACTATGATGTGGCCATCAACTACGTGGGCCATGCGGAGCAATGGGATCGTTTCGATGTCGACGGCGATCCCGCCGCGCATGACTGCACGGTGACCTATTGGAACAAGGACAAGCGGCTTGCGGTTGCCACGGTCGGGCGCGATCTGGCGAGTCTTCGGGCGGAGGTCGCGATCGAGCAGCAGGCGACAGGAACCGGGGCGTGATCGACTGACCGTGGCCGCGCGCGCCTGCGAGCGCGGTGCAGGTTATTCAAATTGGCGGCTCCCTTTGAGCGATCGGGCAGCAGGGGCTTCGCGGTCCGCAAGTCCTTCAAGCAGGTCGGCCGACGGGACAAAGAACAGGCTACCGGTGACTGCCTTGCTGAAATCGAGCAGCCGGTCGTAATTGCCGGGCGGCAATCCGACGAACATGTTCTCGAGCATCTTCTCGATCGGCGCGGGCGAACGGGCGTAGCCGATGAAGTAGGTGCCGAACTCGCCCGCGCCCGGGCGGCCGAACGGCATGTTGTCACGCAGGATCTTCACCTCCTGCCCGTTCTCGACCAGCGTGGTCAGTGAACTGTGCGATGACGATGGCTTGACCTCTTCGTCCAGTTCGATGTCGGACAGCTTCTTGCGCCCGATGATCAGTTCCTGCGTTTCCACGGGAAGGGCATTCCACCCGGCCATGTCGTGCAGATACTTCTGCACGATGACGTAGCTGCCACCGGCAAACTCGGCATCCTCGTCGCCGATCACCGTGAAATCGACCGCCTCGCGTCCGGCCGGATTCTCCGTGCCATCGACAAAGCCGATCAACGCCCGCATGTCGAAGTTGCGAAAGCCGTGCACCTCGTCGACAACCTGGATTGCATTGCCAAGCTTGCCGAGCAGTTGCGTGGCAAGCTCGAAGCAGAGGTCCATCGATTCGGCGCGGATGTGCAACAGAAGGTCGCCCGGCGTGGCGATGGCGACGCGATCGCCGGTGCCGAACTCCCGGAAGGGGTGCAGTGCCGCGGGACGGGGCTTGCCGAACAGCCTGTCCCAGGCGTCGGCGCCGAAGCCGCAGACACAGGACAGGTTGCCCGACGGCAAACGATGGCCAACCGCGCGCACGACGGCGGTAACGTCGGCACACCACGCGCGGACGGTGTCGGCGTGGTCGTCACCGTCGGTGAGTGTCGCAACGATGAATATGGCGCTGCGGGTGACCGTGCCGGAAACGGCCTGTGGTTCGGGAACCTTTGTAGGCATCGGGCTCTTCATGTTGGTTATACCGAATCGGTTTGCGGGCTGACGGAAGAGAATTCAACGCATAAGCCTACACGAATTGAGTGGTGCCTCTGACCTTTCATTTTCTCCTGGCCAGGAAGTGTCAGTTGCGGTTGCCAATCCAGCCAGCTGGAGCAAGGCCTGTGCCTGTGGCGGCATCCTTGGAAAGTCAGGCGGTCCGGCGCGCCGCAAGCGCTGCAGGGCCTGCGCGATGGACAAAATGTCCATGTTGAGCCAGGTCTCTCGGGTCAATCTGTCCATCTCGCTGCCACTTAAGGCATCGCTTATAGGCACGCAAAGAATCGCTGAATTTACCTTAGGTGGCCAGGCAATTATCTTGTCTCCAACGATGCAGGAACACTAAGCACAGCGGCATCGATGCACGCATCAGCAAGCCTCATCGGCCATTCAAACAAGGATAGGGGAGACCATGCATGATCACGACGAGGAAACCCCGACGACAGTCCCTGATGGTCTCCGTCACGTCAGGCTGGCGGGCTATCTGACGCGGCCATGATCGTCGGCACGGCAGGACATATCGATCACGGCAAGACCAGCCTGGTCAGGGCGCTGTCGGGCATGAATACCGACCGCCTGAAGGCAAGGAAGGCGCGCGGTTTCTCGATCGAGCTTGGCTATGCGTACGTGCCGCTCGAGAACGGCGACGTGCTCGGCCTGGTCGATGTCCCGGGCCACCAAAAGCTGATTCACACCATGGCCGCGGGCGCGAGCGGCATCGACTTCGCGCTGCTGGTGGTCGCCGCCGATGACGGCGTGATGCCGCAAACGCGCGAGCACCTGGCGATTGTGCAGCTGCTCGGCATCCGGCGCGGCGCGATTGCGCTGACCAAGGTCGATCGCGTGAATGACGCGCGGCTGCGGCAGGTGCGTGAGGAGATCGCGTCTTTCCGGCGCGGCAGCATGCTGGAAGACGCACCGGTTTTTGAAACCTGTGCAATGCGCGCCGACGATCCGGGTGTGAACGCGTTGAAGCGGCACCTGCATGCGGCGGCGGCCGCGTCGCGAACGAAGCGCGACGACGGGCTGTTCCGCCTTGCGGTTGACCGGATCTTCACGCTTGCCGGGCAGGGGACGATCGTGACGGGAACCGTGGTGTCCGGGCGCATCCATGTCGGCGACAGGGTATTGCTCGCGCCGAAGAACGAGTCTGTGCGCGTGAGCGGCATCCATGCGCAGAATCGTCCTGCTGCTGCCGGGCGGGCAGGACAGCGCTGCGCGCTGAACCTGGCCGGCATCGACAAGGGCGCGATCGAGCGCGGTGACTGGGTGGTCGATGTGCGCCTGGCGCAGGCGTCGGTGCGCATCGATGTGATGCTGACCCTGTTGCCGGACGCCCCTGCGCTGGAGCACTGGGCGCCCATGCATGTTCACCTGGGCACGCAGCATCAGGTGGCGCATGTCGCGCTGCTCGATGGCCCGACGCTTGCCCCCGGCCAGCGCGCGCGCGTGCAGCTTGTGTTCGAGCGGCCTGTGTGCGCGCTGCCTGGCGATCCCTTTGTCGTGCGGAACGCGCAGGCCAGCCGCACCATCGGCGGCGGCGATGTACTGGATCCGTTCGCGCCCGCGCGCAAGCGCCGTTCCCCGGCGCGGCTGGCGTGGCTCGACGCGATGCAGGCCATGCTTGACACCGGCTCGGTTGGCACATTGCTCGAGCAGGCGCCAAACGGGCTGTCGCGCGCGCTGCTGGAACGGCTGAGCGGCATGCCGGCGGCGGCAATCGAGCTGCCGCGGGACACGCGCGTGATCGAACTTGCGAACGACGATGCCTTGCTGGTGTCGAGCGCGGCGTGGCGGGCGCTGGCGGCGCGACTGACCACTGCGCTCCGGCAATTCCACCAACGCTCGCCGGATGTGCTGGGCCCGGAGGTGGCGCGTTTGCGCAGGATCGCCGCACCGCTCGCGCAAGACGCGTTGTGGAGTGCGATCGTCGATGACGCCTGCGCGCGCGGCGAGATCGTCAGGAACGGCCCCTGGCTGCACCTGCCCGGGCACACCGTGACGCTCGACGATGCGGATCGCTCGCTTGCCGCGACACTGCAGCAGGACATGAAAGCGGGGCGCTTCGATCCGCCATGGGTGCGCGAGCTGGCGAGCGCGCATGGCGTGCCGGAGGACAGGGTGCGGCAACTGATGCGCAAGCTCGCGCGTCATGGCGAGACGTTTCAGGTCGTGCATGATCTCTTCTACGATCCGGAGGCCATTCGGGAGCTGGCCTTGCTTGCCGCTGCCGACGCCAGCAGGAACGCCGGCACGGTCGTCGCCGCGGCGTTTCGCAACACCACCGGGCTCGGACGCAAACGTGCGATCCAGGTCCTGGAGTTCTTCGATCGCGTTGGCTATACACGCTTCGACCGTGGCCGGCACATGGTGCGCACGGACAGTCGTTGGCTGGAGTTGCTTTGACAGGCGACGACTGCCTCCCTACATTCATCAGCAGCGGAGTATGTCTTGAGCGTCAGCACTGAGCAGGTCACCGAAGCCCTGCGCACCGTCATCGACCCCAATACGGGCAAGGACCTGGTCTCCACCCGCTCGGCCAGGAATATCCGTGTCGACGGCGGCGATGTCTCGCTGGAAGTCGAACTCGGCTACCCCGCGAAGAGCCAGCTTGATCCGATCCGCAAGCTGGTGGTGGCTGCGGTGCGGCAAGTGCCGGGCGTGAGCAATGTCAGCGTCGCCGTGACCATGAAGATCGTCGCGCACGCGGTGCAGCGCGGGGTCAAGCTGCTGCCGGGCGTGA
>NZ_JBYSYA010000011.1:0-207274 GCF_058782785.1 Cupriavidus sp. FW306-01-F10A | reverse complement strand
GGCGGGTGCGGGCGGCGCGCTGCGCGCCGGCTTGACCGCGCCCGGCGACTCGGCGTGGTGCAGCCAGATCTCGCCCGGCTGCGGCGGGGATTCACGCGTGCGGCGCGGCGGTTGCCAGGCGGGCTGGCGGCGCGCCGAAACCGCTTCGAAGCTGCGATGGCGCGTGGCGGGCGCGGTCCAGCCGGGGTTGCCTGCCGCCGGCGCATCGCGGCGCTCTGCCTCGCGCATCGGCTGGGTGGCAGCAAAGGAAACCGGCGGCTCTTCCGGCGCCGCGTCAGGCGCGGCGGCGCGGCGCGGCTTGCGCGAAAACAGCCTGCGCCAGGTTTCACCGAACACCATCGGCGCGGCCAGCGCCAGTACGCCCAGCATCAACAGCAAGGCACCGGTCCAGCCGAACAGGTTGCCCATCATGCCGGCCAGTGCGCGACCAGCCGAACCGCCGGCGCTCGAGTCCGGATCGCTGCCACTGGTCAGTGCTTCCAGGCTGGCGCTCGCGCACAGCACGGTGAGCGTGCCAAGCCAGACGCGCAATGAGCCGGGCCCTGCCAGCCGGCGCTCGCCGGCGAGCCAGCGCGTCACCAGCCGCCAGACCAGCGGCACTATCCAGAAAGTCGAAAATCCGAACCAGCCAAAACCCATTATCGACATGCCATGTTCAAAACTACGGGCAGCGATTGTAGCGGTTATGGCAGGCGGCGATTGAATCGGAAAGCGCAAATATTCGTAACGCAGCGCGTTTCCGGGGCGATTGCGCTACGATCCCTGTGCGATTCCGGATGCCAGCGGCGCCAGACTTTGCGCCATCCGGTGGTTGGCGCAGCGGCGCCGCGCTACCATGCGGGCAACCCCCAATCGAATTGCATTCCAGGCGGCCCGCCGCCTCCCCCTCCCCCATGCCGATCCGCTACGCCAGGCTGCGCGTTCTTGTCGTCGAAGACCATCCGTTCCAACGCGTCGCGGCCAAGGGCATGCTGCGGCATCTGGGCGTGCAGACCCTGGTCTGCGCTGAAAACGGCACGCAGGCGGCCGAGATCCTTGCACGCGAACCGTTCGACATCGTGTTCTGCGACATCGAAATGCCTGGCGGCAACGGCCCCGAGCTGATTGCCGAGCTGCACCGGCGCGGGCAGCATGCCTTTGCCGGGGCGGCGCCGGTGTGGGTCTGGGTGACGGCGCTGGCGGAGGACATCCTGGATTCAAACCGCGGCCTGGCGCACGCCGCCGGCATCCCGCGCGTGCACGCGCTGCGCAAGCCGCTGTCGCGCGATGCAGTGGAAGAGATCCTGGCCGATGCGCTGGTGCGCCAGCCTGCGGGCGAATCCGCCCCGCCGGCGTGGTCGCCCGACGACGCAGAACTGGTCGCCGCCACCCGCTCGGGCACGGACCTGCTGGTCATGCTGCAGCCCCAGCACGAGATTGCCAGCGGCCGGCTGGCCGGTGCCGAGGCGCTGGTGCGCTGGCGCCATCCCGAACACGGCCTGGTGCAGCCCGACCTCTTTATCCCACGGCTCGAAGCGCTCGACGCGGCCGACCCGGTGTTCTTCTTCGTAACCCGCCAGTGCCTGGCAGCGCAGCAGCGGCTGCGCGCGGCGGGCATCCACATCACGCTGGGCATCAATGCCTCGGCGCAAACCCTGTGCCGGCCCGGTGTGCTGGAGACGTTCGATGCCCTGGTGGCCGCCAGCGGCGTGCCGCGGCAAGCGCTGACGGTGGAGTTGACCGAGGGCTATCCGGTGCCCGATACGCTGGCCCTGTCGGTCGCGCTGAACCGCTTGCGGCTGCTCGGCTACGGCGTGGCGATCGACGATTTCGGCGTTGGCATCGCCACGCTCAAGCTGCTGGCGGACCTGCCTTTCACGCAGCTGAAGCTCGACCGCTCGTTCATTGTCGATGTCGACGGACATGGCCAGCGTGCCGCGATCTGCCGCAACATGATCAACCTGGCGCGCGAGCTGGGCCTGGAGTGCGTGGCCGAAGGCGTCGAGACCGACGCCCAGCGCGCAGCGCTGCTGGCGCTGCGCTGCCCACTGGGCCAGGGCTACCTGTGGTCCGCGCCCAAGCCGGCCGAGGTCTTCGTCGCGGATGCCATCGACCGGGCGGCAGTCACGCCGGCGGCGTGAGCTGGCCCCGAGCCCGCGCTACTGCGCGGCCCGGAACGGATACTTGGCAAAGATCTGCGCCACGGTCTTGTCGATGCGCTGCTGGGCGCTGGCCTTGTCGCTGGTGTCCACGCTGCCCACCGCCACGCCTTCCCAGACCAGCTTCATCTGGCGCCGGTCGACCAGGTCGATGTTGACCGTGCCTTCGGTGTAGGTATAGACGTCGTTGTAGAAGCCGTAGCCCGGCCACGGCGCATACAGCCCGCCGCGATAACCGTAGTAGCCCATCATCGGCGTCGGCGCCGGGCTGACCTGGACCTTCTCCTGCAGCCGGGCATTGAAGTTGACCAGCAAGTCCGGCGACTGCGCCGCATAGCGGTAGCCGCGCGCGGTCAGTTCCCGCTGCACGGCGGACTTGAAGTACTGGGTGGTCAGGCTTTCATAGCCCTGGCGATCGGTGCCGAGATGCTCGACGAAGCCAAAGCTGCGGTAGGCACTGAAGTCAGTGCTGCGGTTGTAGTCGGTCTTGATGTCGGGCACGCTGGCGCAGCCTGACAGGACCAGCGCCGCGGCCACGACCGGAAATAGCTGCCGGAAGGGTTTCACGATACATCTCCATGATGTCCGCGGCAGCGCGCACATGCAGCCATGCCGCCACGCGCAAGCGCCACCGGCGCCGGAACGCCGGCGCACCGTACGCCATCTGACCCGATGGGCTAATTCAGCTTGCCATTGATGCCGCCCACGCTGAACCGGCCCGCGCCCAGCAGGGCCACCGCCAGCGCCGCGGCCAGGAACATCCCTTGCAACTCAAGCGCCCAGCCGCCGGTATCGGACAGCATGCCGAGCTGCTTGGTATGCACCAGCGCCACCGCAAACAGCATGTTGATGGCAACGATCAGCGCCGCCAGCCGGCTCCACAGCCCGATGATCAGCAGGATCGGGGCCACTACTTCCCCAATGTAGACGCCGTAGGCCAGCCATGCCGGCAAGCCGGCGTCGGCGACCACCTTCCCCACAAAGCCCATGCCGGACGCACCGGTCAGCTTGGCGATGCCGTGCATCAGGATCAACACGCCAAGCACGATGCGCAGCAGCGCCTTGCCCAAGTCCTGGGAACCCTGAGAGCCACCCATGGCCGTTCTCCTTGCCGTTGTCTGTCGAGTTGGTTGTCGAAGCCAAGCGCCTTTACCCTCACGCGCAAGGTTCGCCCCTGTACCTTAGTGCGAGGCGGCGTGAAGGTAAAGCCGCAAATACGAGACTGCCTGCTGGCCGGGATGCGACCGGCACACCACCTCGCCAATCCCGCCATGCCGTATCCGGGAGGCCTGCGCTACACCAGCCGGTGCATCGCCGGCTGCCGCGGCTCAAGCATGCCGACCTTGGATGCGCATTCGGGCAGGACCTCGCCCAGGAAGTCGAGAAAACGCCGGGTGGCAGGCGTCACGCCCTTGCGGGAGGGGAACACCGCATGCAGCGTGCCGACCGGCATGTCGTACTGCGGCAACACCAGTTCCAGCTCGCCGCTTTCCAGCGCATCGCGGCAATACATCCGCGGCAGCATGGCCACGCCCGCGCCGGCGATCGCCGCCTCGCGCAGCAGCACGAAGTCTTCGGTGACCAGGTGCGGTTCATAGGCAATCTGGATCGAGTCGCTGGTCTTGCAGCGCAGGTTCCAGACATGCTTGCCGTCGTGCGGCGGCTGTCCCACGCCCGGCATGCCGTCCAGCGCCTGCGGTGTGCGCGGGCGGCCGATGCTGTCCAGCAGCGCGGGGCTGGCCACCAGCATCAGCTGGCTTTCACCGAAGGTGCGCACGGCCAGGCTGGAGTCCTCCATGGACTCGCGCACGCGCAGGGCCAGGTCGAAGCCTTCGCCGATCACGTCCACGCGCCGGTTGGTGGTCTCCAGCTCGATGCGCACGGCCGGGTTGGCGCGCATGAAATGGCCGATCGCCGGTGCCAGCAGGATCTGGGCGATGGCGATCGGGCAACTCACGCGCAGCGTGCCGCCGGGCTGCTCGCGCGCCTGCTCGATGACCTCGCGGGCCGCCTTGGCCTCATTGAGCATGGCGCGGCAGCGTTCGTAGAAGGATTCGCCAAGCGGCGTAACGCGCACCTGCCGTGTCGTGCGGCGCAGCAGCTGCACGCCCAGGTCGCGCTCCAACTGGGCGATGCGCCGGCTCAGGCGTGACTTGGGCACGCCTGAGGCGCGGCTGGCCGCGGAAAAACTGCCGTGTTCGACCACCTGGGCAAACAGGGACAAGTCGTTGAGGTCTTGCATGGATGGCTCCGGGATCACCGTGCGGCCGCCAGGCTGGCGTTGCGTCGGTAGAACAATCATTTGCATTTTGCCTCACTACCGATACCAATGGCCAGCCGCTATCTTTCATCCATCGCAACCGCACCCCTTGTGGAGATAGACATGAACATCCTGCAGATCGATTCCAGCGTCCTTGGCGACAACTCCGTTTCGCGCAGCCTGACCGCCAGCGTGGTGGCCGACCTGGTCGCCGCCAACCCGGGCGCCAAGGTCACCGTGCGCGACCTGGACCAGGACGCTCCGGCGCACCTGTCCGGCAACCTGCTGCCCGTGCTGGGCGGCCCGAAGGAAGGCCTGAACGCCGTTCAGGAAGCCGAGCTGCAGCGCACCGAGCAATGGCTGGCCGAATTCCTGGCCGCCGACGTGCTGGTGGTGGGCGTGCCGCAGTACAACTTCAGCATCCCCAGCCAGCTCAAGGCCTGGATCGACCGCATCGCGCAGGCTGGCCGCACCTTCAAGTACACCGAGAACGGCCCGGTGGGCCTGGCCGGCGGCAAGCGCGTGATCGTGGTGTCGTCGCGCGGCGGCGTGCGCCAGGATGCCAATGAGCTGGACCTGCACGAAAAGACCGTCGACATCGTGTTCCGCTTCCTGGGCATCACCGACATCACCTACGTGCGTGCTCACGGCCTGGCCATGGGTCCGCAGTTCCGCGAAGCCGGCCTGGCCAGCGCCCGCACCGAAATCGCGGCACTGAACGACGCCAGCCGCCTGGCCGCCTGAAGTCCTGTGGCCGGCCGGCGCTGCAGGACGGCGCCGGCTCGCCCCGCGGACGGATCGGGTCTATGATGGATCGGGGCGCTACGGCGCCCCGCGTGCCATGGGCGGCGCGCCGGCCCCGGCTATTTGCCCGCGGCTGTCCTGCCGCCTGCAGTCATCGACCGATCCACTCCCGGGAGCCCGCATGACTTCAGCCCTGTTGCCAGCCGCCGCCCTCCATCCGCCGCACGAACCCGCCCTGCTTTCGCAGTATCGCCACGTACGCACCGCCACCGAGACCCTGGTGGCCGACCTGTCCGATGCCGATGCCACCGTGCAGTCCATGGACGACGCCAGCCCGGCAAAATGGCACCTGGCGCACACCACATGGTTCTTCGAGGAATTCGTGCTGGCTGCGCGGATCCCCGATTACGAGCCGGTGGACCCGGACTACCGCTACCTATTCAACTCGTACTACGAAGCGGTCGGCCCGCGCCACCCGCGGCCGCAGCGCGGGCAGCTGACCCGCCCCTCGCTGGACGAGGTGCTGGCCTACCGCGAGGCCGTGGACGAATCGATGCTGACCCTGCTGGGCAGCGCCCAGACCGATGACGAGGCGGCGCTGATCATGCTTGGCCTGCAGCATGAACAGCAGCACCAGGAACTGCTGCTGACCGACATCCTGCATCTGTTCGCGCAGAACCCGCTGCGCCCCGCCTTTGCCCCGGAACTGCCCGAGCCGGTGATCGCCGACCCTCGGCCCGCGCCGGACTGGATCGGCTTTGACGGCGGCCTGGTGGAGATCGGCCACCGCGGCGAGACCTTTGCCTTTGACTGTGAAAGCCCGCGGCACAAGGCCTACCTGGCACCGTTCACGCTGTGCTCGCACCCGGTCAGCAACCGGCAATGGTTTGAATTCATCGAGGATGGCGGCTACCAGACGGCCGGGCTGTGGTTGTCCGACGGCTGGCGCTGGCTGTGCGAGCAAGGCATCCTGGCCCCGCTCTACTGGGAAGAACGCGAAGGCACGTGGTGGCAGATGACGCTGCGCGGGATGCATCCGGTCGACCCGGACAGCCCCGTCACCCACGTCAGCTTCTATGAGGCCGAGGCATTCGCGCGCTGGGCCGAACGCCGGCTGCCGACCGAGGCCGAATGGGAGCACGCGGCGCGCGGCCTGCCCGCCACCGGGAATTTTGTTGAAGGCCGCGCGCTGCGGCCGTTGCCGGACCGGCAGAACACCTCAGGCGTGCTGCGCCAGATGTTCGGCGATGTGTGGGAATGGACCGGC
The DNA here is from genome assembly GCF_058782785.1 of Cupriavidus sp. FW306-01-F10A. Taxonomy (NCBI): domain Bacteria; kingdom Pseudomonadati; phylum Pseudomonadota; class Betaproteobacteria; order Burkholderiales; family Burkholderiaceae; genus Cupriavidus; species Cupriavidus sp. FW306-01-F10A. The sequence goes on along the minus strand of NZ_JBYSYA010000011.1, from coordinate 200,865 downwards.
AGCGCCTTCCTGCCGTATCCGGGCTTCCGCCCGAACGCGGGTGCGGTGGGCGAGTACAACGGCAAGTTCATGAGCGGCCAGATGGTGCTGCGCGGCGGGTCGTGCGTCACGCCCGAATCGCATATCCGGGCGACGTACCGCAACTTCTTCTATCCGCACCAGCGCTGGCAGTTCACGGGCGTGCGGCTGGCGGACGACGTCTGACCGCGCTTTAGCGCGGCGCCAGCCAGCGCCACGCCAGCCAGGCCAGCAACACCCACACCAGCACGATGACCACGGCGGCCGCGCGATTGCGCGGCCGTTTTGCATGCGTGGCCTGCCATGCATCGGCCCGGCCGCGGCATTCATCCTTCACTGGCACCGGAATCATCCGCAGAGCCAGCCAGATGCCCAGCGGCACCAGCAGCACGTCATCGACATAGCCCAGCACCGGGATGAAATCGGGGATCAGGTCGATCGGGCTGAAGGCGTAGGCCACCACCAGCGCGGCCAGCAGCCGCGCGCTCCACGGCGTGCCGCGGTGGCGGCTGCAAAACCATAGCGTCAGCAGGCTCGCCTTGAGCCCGCGCGCCCATTGGCGCAGGCGTGCGCCGACGGCCATCGCCGGCATCAGCGCTTACCAGCCCTTGGTCTTGGGCTGCTGCGCCGCGGGTTGCTGCGCCGCGGGCCGCTGCCCGCCCGGCTCGCCGGTGGGCGCCTTCAGCGGCGGCGCCGCCACGATCGGCGTCTGCGGGTACAGCTTCTGCCAGCGCGCCTTCAGGCCCTTGGCGATCTCGGCCTGGTTGTAGCGCTCGGCGAAGTCGATCACGGTCATGCCCTGCTGGTTCTTCAGGCGCATGTCGGCGCCCTCGTCCAGCAGCAGCTTGACGGTCTCGATATGGCCGCCACGCGCGGCCATCATCAGCGGCGTGGTGCCGTTGGGGCTTTCGGCGTCGATATAGGCGGCATGGTCGACCAGGTACTTGACCACGTTGTTGTGGCCATTGGTGGCCGCATAGTGCAGCGGGGTCCAGCCGGTCTTGTTGATCTCGGCCTCCATCTCGTCGACCATCAGCTTGACCATGTCCAGCTCGCCCTGCAGCGCGGCCATCATCAGCGGGGTCTCGCCGGCCGGGTTGGCCTTGTCGAAGTCGATGTCCTTGGCGCGGATCAGCACCGTGGCCGCCTTCAGCGACTTCTCGCGCAGCGCCAGCACCAGCGCCGGGTTGCCGCGGCTGTCCACCAGGTTGGGATCGACGCCCTTGGCCAGCAGCTTCTTGACGGTGTTGGCGTCGTCGAATTCGACGGCCTTGCGCATGTCGTCGGCAGGCGCCGCCTGCGCCAGGGTGGCGGCGGCCAGCGCAAGGGCGCCGGCGGCGCGTCGGGCAAACTTCATGTCAAACATGCGACTCCCTGTCAATGTGCTTGAATAGATTGAAGAAATTTTCCGTCGTCTGCTCCGCAACCTGTTCCACCGGGACCCCGCGCAGCTGCGCGATGAACTCGCCCACATGGCGCACCCAGGCAGGTTCGTTGGTCTTGCCGCGGTATGGCACCGGCGCCAGGTAAGGCGAATCGGTCTCGATCAGCATGCGCTCCAGCGGCACCTTGCGCGCGGTCTCCTGCAGGTCGGCCGCGCTCTTGAAGGTGACGATGCCGGAGAACGAGATTTGGAAACCCTCGTCCAGGGCCTGGCGGGCGACGTCCCAGGTCTCGGTGAAGCAGTGCATCACGCCGCCGGCCTCGCGCGCGTTCTCTTCGCGCATCAGGCGCAGCGTGTCGTCGGCGGACGAGCGGGTATGGATGATCAGCGGCTTGCCGGTCTGGCGCGCGGCGCGGATATGGGTGCGGAAGCGATCGCGCTGCCATTCCATGTCGGCGATGCTGCGGCCGTTCAGGCGGTAGTAGTCCAGCCCGGTCTCGCCGGTGCCGACCACGCGCGGATGGGCGGACAGCTCCACCAGGCGCTCCAGCGTGGGTTCCTCGCCCTCTTCGTAGTCCGGGTGTACGCCGACCGAGGCGTACAGGTTGGGATGCTGCTCGGCCAGCGCCAGCACGCGCGGGAAGTCTTCCAGCGTGACCGAGATGCACAGCGCATGCGTGACCTGGTTGGCGCGCATGTTCTCCAGCAGTTCCGGCAGGCGCGCGGCCAGCTCGGGGAAATCGATATGGCAGTGGGAATCGACAAACATGGGGAATCTCTGTTGGCGGGCGGCTCAGTCCACGCGGCGGCCGACGATGATCAGGTCGCGCTCGACACCGTCGAGCACGGCAACGCGCGGCAGGTCGCCCCAGCGCGTAAAGCCCAGCGACGCGAACAGGCCCAGGCTGGGCGCATTGTGGCCGAAGATAAAGCCGAGCAGCGTGTTCACCCCGACCCTGGGCGCATGGTCGATGGCCTGTTGCAGCAGGTAGCGGCCCAGCCCCTGGCCGCGGCGCTGCGCGTCCAGGTAGATCGACACCTCGGCGGTGGCGCCGTAGGCCGGGCGGCCGTAGAAGTCTGAAAAGCTCATCCAGCCGGCCATGCGGCCGTCGGCATCCTCGCACACCCACAGCGGGCGGCGCCCGGGCTGGTGGGCATCGAACCAGGCCTGGCGTGAAGCCACGGTGACCGGTTCGGTATCGGCGGTGACCATACGCGAGGGCACGGTGCTGTTATAGATGGCAACGATGCCCGGCAGGTCGCGGAGCTCGGCAATGCGAAGTGAAAAATTCATTGAAAATCAAAATGTTGTGATAACAACCTCACAACGTTCATAAAGTTTGCGTGGGGCGCCCGGACTCCAGCATCTTGCCCAGGATCTCCTCCACCGCGCGGCGCAGGTTGCGCCCGTTGTCGTCGTCGGGGAAATGCACGCCGACGCCGGGGGTCTTCATCGGCGTGCCCGCCGGGGTAATCCAGGCCACATGGCCCGCGATCTGGTATTTCTGCGGCCGGTCCAGCAGCGACAGCACCAGGAACACCTGCTCGCCCAGCCGGAACGGCCGGTTCGACGGCACGAAAATGCCGCCGCGCGCCAGGAACGGCATATAGGCCGCATACAGCCCGGCCTGGTCCTTGATCGACAAGGACAGCACATTGGGACGCGATGCCGCCCCGCTGCCGGTTGGCGCAGCGGGCGGTGCGCCGGCGACTGCTGTGTTCATGGTTGACCCCCTGAATGACGGTGCTGCTTGTTGTTATGGCTTTTTTTGACTGCCAGGCGTACTACCGGAACAGCTGGCGGTATTCCAGGAATACCGCTTCCATCACCAGCCGGGCCGCCAGCGGATGGTTCTCGCTGCGGCGATGCGCGCTCAACCGGCTGGCAAAGGCCTGCAGGCGGCGCGCGTCGGTGGCCCCGGCGCAGCGCGCCAGCACGGCCCGTTCCTTGGGCAGGTACCGCGGCGTGGCGCTGCCGTCCAGGCGCAGCGTCAGGAGATCGTACGTCCAGCGCTGGAGGATGCCAAGCACGGCAGGCACCGGCAGCTTCTGCAGTTGCTCGGCCGCCGCAGCGGCGTCGAAGGCGGCGGCGGCGCCCAGCTGGCCGACCAGCCAGCGCTGCAGCGGCTGCTCCTCGGCCTCGGCCGCATGCAGCGCGGTCAGCGGCGAACCGCCGGCCAGCGCCAGCTGGGCCTCGGCATCGGCCACGCCCTGGCCGCGCAGCCAGGCCAGCGCTGCCTCCGGCGTCGGGCGCTGGGCCGAGAACTGGCGGCAGCGCGACAGGATGGTCGGCAGGATGCGGTCGAGGCGGTCGGTCACCAGCAGGAACACGGTGGACGGCGGCGGCTCTTCCAGCGTCTTCAGCAGTGCGTTGGCGCCCTCGGTCTGCAGCGCATCGAGCGGATACACCACCACCACGCGCAGCCCGGCCCGGTGCGTGCCCACGCCCACGGCCTCGATCAGTGCGCGCACCTGCTCCATGCGGATGATCTTGCTGGGCGCCTTCTTCTTGCCGCCCTCGTCGGTCTCGGCCTCGGCCGCGGCGTCCAGCGCCTCGGGCCGCACCACGGTGAAGTCCGGGTGGTTGCCCTGGCTGAACCAGTGGCAGGCGGCGCACTGGCCACAGGGCTGGCCGTCCGGCAGCGGCGCCTCGCACAACAGCCCCTGCGCGAAATGCAGGGCCAGGTCGCGCTTGCCGATGCCTTGCTGGCCATGGATCAGCAAGGCATGCGGCAGCCGTTCACGCAGCGCGCCAAGCCTTTGCCAGTCTTCCTTCTGCCAGGGATATAGCATGTGAATCAGTAGGTTGGTGATCTAACTTCAAGTTTTACCTGTGATAGCCCCGTCATTGCAGCTTCCACAATGGCGCAGCACTCATGTCTATCACGCCAGGCATATATCGGCCAGAAATCAGACAGTTGCGATGATTTTTTCAAGTTCATCGCGAATGTCAGCAATGCTGCGGGTGGCGTCGATCACCCGGAAGCGCTGCGGCGACTGGGCCGCGCGGCGCAGGTATTCATCGCGGGTGCGCTGGAAGAACGCGCGCGACTCGGATTCGAACTTGTCAGGCGCGCGCGCGCCGGCCAGGCGCTCGCTGGCGGTTTCCAGCGGCACGTCGAAGAGCAGCGTCAGGTCCGGCTGCAGGCTGCCCTGCACCCAGTCTTCCAGCACTTCCAGGCGCTCGGTGGCCAGGCCCCTGCCCCCGCCCTGGTAGGCGAAGGTGGCGTCGGTGAAGCGGTCGGAAATCACCCACTTGCCGCGCTCCAGCGCGGGGGCGATGACCTCGGCGATATGCTCGCGCCGGGCCGCGAACATCAGCAGCGCCTCGGTTTCCAGGTGCATCTTGCGATGCAGCAGGATCTGGCGCAGGTCTTCGCCCAGCGACGTGCCGCCGGGCTCGCGGGTGGTGACGACACCGGCAATATCGCTGCGTGCGCGCAGGCGGTCGGCGACCCAGTCGATATGGGTGCTCTTGCCGGCGCCGTCGATGCCTTCAAACGTAATGAATTTTCCGCGCATGGAATGCCTATTTGCCGCGCTGGTACTTGTCGACCGCGCGGTTGTGTTCGGGAAGCGAGTTGGAGAAATGGCTGCTGCCGTCGCCGCGGGCGACGAAGTACAGTGCGTCGGATGGCGCCGGCGTGGTGGCCGCCGCCAGCGAGGCCAGCCCCGGCAGCGCAATCGGCGTGGGCGGCAGGCCGGTGCGGGTGTACGTATTGTACGGGGTGTCGGCCAGCAGGTCGCGCTTGCGCAGGTCGCCGTCGAAGCCATCGCCCAGGCCGTAGATCACGGTCGGGTCGGTCTGCAGCATCATGTTCTTGCGCAGCCGGTTGATGAACACGGCGGCGATCATCGGGCGTTCGGTGGCCTGGCCGGTTTCTTTCTCGACGATCGACGCCATCACCAGGGCCTCGTACGGGGTCTTGTACGGCAGGTCGGGCGAGCGTGCGTTCCAGGCCTCGTTCAGGCGCCGCTGCATGGCACGGTAGGCGTGCTTGTACAGGTCGATATCGCTGCTGCCGCGCGCGAACAGGTAGGTGTCCGGGAAGAACATGCCTTCGGGCGAGGTCTCGGCCGCGCCGATTGCCTTCATCAGGTCCGCATCGGACATGTCCCGGGTGTCGTGCCGCAGCGCCGGGCTGGCGTCCACGGCGGCGCGCATCTTGCGGAATTCCCAGCCCTCGATCACCGTGACCACATAGTGGGTGACCTCGCCGCGCGCCAGCTTGCCGATGATCGACAGCGGCGTGGCGCCGGTCACGAATTCATAGCCGCCTGCCTTCAGGTCAGGGCCGTGGCCGGTCAGGCGCACCAGCAGCAGGAACAGCCGCGGGTCCATGCCGACGCCGCCGCGCTGGATCTGGCGGCCGACGCTGGCGACGCCGGAATTGGGCTTGATCACCACTTCCACGGGTGACTTGCTGAGGGGCAGCGGGTGATTGGCCCACCACGCGAACGCGCCCGCGGCCGCCAGCGCGAACACCAGGATGGCCAGGCCAAGACTAAGGAAAAATCGTTTCATGTATCAGGAATAGGGGCGGCTGGCCGGATTCGTCGGAAGGCTTGCGCACCACCGCTTGCCGCCACGTGCTGCCGGCGCCGGCCGAAAATCTCATAGCCCCATATAATAACCGGCAGCCTCGCACCGACCATGCGCCGCGGCGCGGGCGCCGCTTGCCGGCCCGCCCGGCACGGCGCACGACCGGTGCCTTCCCTCTCCCGAATTGCCTCAACGATTGCCACGCAATGCCAGTGATGAATGCCCAAGCCCAGGAACTCGCCGCAACCCTTGAAGCCTTGAGCGGCAGCGGCATCGTCTGCAGCCCGGCCGGGCTCGGCCTGGTCCGTGTGGCCGGCGACGATGCCGGCAGCTTCCTGCACACCCAGCTGACCAATGCGGTCGAAGACCTGAAGGCCGGCGCGGCCCGCCTGGCGGGCTATTGCTCGCCCAAGGGGCGCCTGCTCGCCACCTTCCTGATGTGGCGCGATGCCGGAGGCATCGTGCTGCAGCTGTCGGCCGACATCCAGGCCCCGGTGCAGAAGCGCCTGTCGATGTTCGTGCTGCGCTCCAAGGCCAAATTGTCAGACATCACCCCCACCCATGCGGTCCTCGGCCTCGCCGGGGCCGGCGCTGCCAAAGCCCTGGCCGCTGCCGGCCTGCCCGTGCCGGAGGTCGCCTTTGCCGTGGCCGAAGCCGACGGCATCACCGTGATCCGCCTGCCGGATGGCGCGGGCCAGCCGCGCTGGCAGCTGGTGCTGCCGGCCGAGCGCGCCGAGGCGGTGCGCGCGGCACTTGCCGCCACGCTGCAGGGCGCGTCGCCCGCGCTGTGGGACTGGCTGGAAGTGCAGTCGGGCCTGCCCCGCATCGTCGCGGCCACGCAAGAGCAGTTCGTGCCGCAGATGATCAATTTCGAACTGGTGGGCGGGGTCAATTTCCGCAAGGGCTGCTATCCCGGCCAGGAAATCGTGGCGCGCAGCCAGTACCGCGGCACGCTCAAGCGCCGCATGTGGCTGGTGCAGGGTGAAGGCGAAGTGCCGGCGCCCGCGGCTGAAATCTACCGTCCGGAAGATCCGGGCCAGCCGTGCGGCATGATCGTCAACGCCGCACCGGCGCCCCAGGGCGGCTGGGCCGGGCTGGCCGAGCTGAAGATCGATGCCGCCGCCAGCGCGCTGCGCCTGGGCAGCGCCGAGGGCGCGGCAGTAGCCACCGCCACCCTGCCCTACGAGGTGCCGCTGGGCGAGTCCGCCCAGGCCGCTGGCTGAAACCCACAGGACCTGCCATGAGCGATCACCTCTACGTCTATTTCCGCGTCCCGGAAGCCGTTGCCGCCGAGGCGCTGCCGCACTGGCACCGCTGGATGGAGACGGTCGCCGAAGCAACCGGAATTGGTGGTACGCTGATGCGCAGGCCGGAAACCCGCGCCGGCGTGCAGACCTGGATGGAGTGCTATGCCGACGTGCCGCCCGCGTTCGATGCCACGCTGGAAGGCCTGTGGCGGCAGAGCGGGCTGGACCAATGGGTCGATGGCGAGCGGCGGGCCGAGCACTTTGTCGACCTGGACGTGTTGTAGGCGTCCAGGCTGCCGTTGGACTGAAGTACGCCGGGTGCCACTGCAGCGACCCCGGCGGCAAAGGAAGCAAAGCGATGTGTCTGATCCTGGTTGCCTGGCAATCCCACCCGGACTATGCCCTGGTCGTCGCCGGCAACCGCGATGAATTCTATGTCCGCCCCGCGGCGGCCGCGCACTGGTGGCAGGATGCGCCGCAGGTGCTGGCCGGGCGCGACCTGGCGGAAGTCATCGGCGAGCCCGGCACCTGGATGGGCGTCAACGCCGACGGCCGCTTCGCCGCACTGACCAACTACCGCGCCCCGTCCGAAAAACGCACCGACGCGCGCTCGCGCGGCGAGCTGGTGGCCGGCTTCCTGCGCGGACGCGAGGCACCGTTCGACTACCTGGACGGCCTCGCCGGCGAAGACGGCCGCTACAACGGCTTCAACCTGCTGGCGAGCGACCTGCGTGAACTCTGGTGGTACAGCAACCGCGCCGCCTCGCGCCAGCCGCAACGGCTGCGCCCGGGCCTGTACGGCCTGTCCAACGCCCTGCTCGACACGCCCTGGCCCAAGGTGCGCAGCCGCGTGGGCGCGCTGGCCGAAGTGCTGGCCGCCGACAGCGGCCAGGCCAACGCCAGCGCCGAGCCCTACCTGCAAATGCTCGCCGACGCGCGCCAGGCGGCGGATTTCGAACTGCCTGCCACGGGCGTGGCGCCGGAATGGGAAAAGCTGCTGTCGTCGGCCTTCATCCGCTCGCCGCTGTACGGCACGCGCGCCAGCACGGTGCTGCGCGTGCGCCACGATGGCCGTTTCGACCTGAGCGAGCGCAGCTTCGACGCCGACGGGCGCATCGGCGACGTCAACTTCCACGGCAAGCTGAACCTGCAACGCGACACCGGCATCGTGCCCGCGCCGCGCTGAGGCCCGCTGGAACCGAGGATTCCGGCGCTCAGCCGGCCAGCCGCTTGCGCATCTCCACGTGCGGGATGCCCGCCTCTTCGAATTCCGGCCCCACCTGCGCAAAGCCCACGCGCGCATAGAATGGCGCCGCGTGCGTCTGCGCATTGAGCACCAGTTCCGGGTACCCGAGCTGCTCCGCCTTCTCCATCAGCGCTTCTAATACCAGCGCCCCGACGCCGGTGCCGCGCGCGGTTTTCAGCACGGCCATGCGGCCGATATGGCCATCCGGCAGCAGCCGTCCGGTGGCGACCGGCGTGCCATCCCCGGCCAGCGCCAGCGCGTGCCAGCTCGGCTCGTCCCACTCATCCCATTCCAGTTCCACCGGCACGCCCTGCTCTTCGACGAAGACGGTGTAGCGGATGGCGCGCGCGCGTTCGCGGGCTTCGGACCAGGGGCAGATCAGGACGGTGACTGGCATGGCGGTGCAATCAGGCTGGTTGAATGGCAGGGCCCGAAATCCGGGCGGGCGCTCATGATACGCCTGTGGTGCGGGGCGTGCATATCGCACCAAAGTGGATCAAAGACGGCATTTTCCGCACCAGACTAGGGTTTGCCCGGGGAGGCATTGCCTTAGCAAATTTGTATGATGACCTTATTACCAAATGACCCGGAGACTTCCGTGTTCCAGAAAGTCCCAGCCCGCGCCCTGACCGACAACGTCGCCGAACAGTTGCTGGACAAGATCCAGAGCGGCGCCTTTGCCCGCGGCGCCAAGCTGCCGACCGAGGCGGTGCTGTCCGAGGAATTCGGCGTCAGCCGCACGGTGGTGCGCGAAGCCATCTCCCGGCTCAAGTACGAAGGCGTGGTGGAGTCGCGCCAGGGCAGCGGCGTGTTCGTGACGCTGCAGGCCGGCATCCGGCCGCTGCGCATCGACTACACCGAAACCGGCACGCTGGAATCGGTGCTGCAGATCGTCGAGCTGCGCCGCGCGATCGAGGCCGAGGTGGCCGCGCAGGCCGCCCGCCGCCGCACCGATGCGTCGATGGCAGCCATCGACGCCGCACTGGCCCGGCTCGACGAAGAGGTAGCGCAAGGCGGCGACGGCGTGGCCGAGGACGTGGCCTTCCACCGCGCCATCGCCGAAGCCACCGGCAACCCGTATTTCCTGAAGACGCTGGCCTTCCTCAGCCAGTACCTGGAAGCGGCCACGCGCGTGACCCGCACCAACGAGGCGCGCCGCGCGGACTTTTCGCGCCAGGTGCGTGAAGAACACCAGGCCATCGTCGCCGCCATCCGCGCCGGCGACCCGCTGGCCGCGCGCAATGCCGCGCAGAACCACATGTACAACGCCGCGCACCGGCTGGCCCAGCTGGGTGCGGACGAGAGCGGCGAAGCGCACGGCGCCACCAACTGACGCGCGCGCAAGCCCGAACCATCGAATCATCCGTATCTGTTTCAGGAGTCCCTTCATGTCCAGGAATATCGGCGTCATCGGCCTTGGTGCCATGGGCTTTGGTGTCGCGCAGTCGCTGCTGCGTGCCGGCTTCAACGTGCACGCGTGCGACCTGCGCCCCGAAGTGCTGCAGCGCTTTGCCGATGCCGGCGGCGTGCCGTGCGCCTCGCCCGCCGAGCTGGGCAGCCGCTGCGACGTGGTGCTGACGCTGGTGGTCAATGCGCAGCAGACCGAGGCCGTGCTGTTCGGCGCCAACGGTGCCGCGGCCGCGATGCAGCCGGGCAAGCTGGTGATCGCCAGCGCCACCGTGCCGCCGGGCTTTGCCGAGGCGCTGGGCCGCCGGCTGGCTGAACAAGGCCTGCTGATGCTGGACGCACCGGTCTCCGGCGGCGCCGCGCGCGCCGCCAGCGGCGAAATGACCATGATGACCTCCGGCCCCGCCGAAGCCTATGCGCTGGCCGAGGGCGTGCTGGCCGCCATCGCCGGCAAGGTGTACCGCCTGGGCGCCGCGCATGGCGCGGGCTCCAAGGTCAAGATCATCAACCAGCTGCTGGCCGGCGTGCATATCGCCGCGGCCGCCGAAGCGATGGCGCTGGGCCTGCGCGAAGGCGTGGACCCCGATGCGCTCTATGACGTGATCACGCACAGCGCGGGCAACTCGTGGATGTTCGAGAACCGCGTGCCCCATATCCTGAAGGGCGACTACACGCCGCTGTCGGCGGTCGACATCTTCGTCAAGGACCTGGGCATGGTGCTCGACACCGCGCGCAACAGCAAATTCCCGCTGCCGCTGTCTGCGGCCGCGCACCAGATGTTCATGATGGCCTCCACCGCCGGCCATGGCGGCGAGGACGACTCGGCCGTGATCAAGATCTTCCCGGGCATCGAACTGCCGGGCAAGGCTGAATAAGAGGGAAGCGAAGATGACCGCAGGCACCCTCACCCATCGCCCGCTGTTGGGCTGCATCGCCGACGATTTCACCGGCGCCACCGACCTCGCCAACACGCTGGTGCGCAATGGCATGCGCACCGTGCAGACCATCGGCCTGCCCGACGTGGCCGCCGTGCAGGACATTGGCGAAGCCGATGCGCTGGTGGTGGCGCTCAAGTCCCGCACCATCCCGGCCGTCGAGGCCGTGGCCCAGTCGCTGGCCGCGCTGCAATGGCTGCGCGCGCAGGGCTGCCGCCAGTTCGTGTTCAAGTACTGCTCCACCTTCGACTCGACCGATGCCGGCAACATCGGCCCGGTGGCCGAGGCGCTGCTGGCGGCGCTGGACAGCGACTTCGCCATCGCCTGCCCGGCCTTCCCCGAAAACGGCCGCACCATCTTCCGCGGCCACCTGTTCGTGGGCGATACGCTGCTCAATGAATCGGGCATGGAGCACCATCCGCTGACGCCGATGACCGATGCCAGCCTGGTGCGCGTACTGCAGCGCCAGAGCAAGAACAAGGTCGGGCTGTTGCGCTACGACGCGGTGGCGCGCGGCGCGCAGGCCACCGCCGAGCGCATCGCTGCGCTGCGCAGCGACGGCGTGCGCATGGCGATTGCCGATGCGGTGTCCGACGCGGACCTGTTCACGCTGGGCGAGGCCTGCGCCAATCTGCCGCTGATCACCGGCGGCTCCGGCATCGCGCTGGGCCTGCCCGGGAACTTCCGCCGCGCCGGCCTGCTGCCGCTGCGCGGCGACGCCGACGCAGTTCCCGCCATCGACGGCCCAGGCGTGGTGCTGGCCGGCAGCGCCTCGCGCGCGACCAATGGCCAGGTGGCGCGCTGGCTGGAGCAAGGCCGCCCGGCGCTGCGCATCGACCCGCTCGCGCTGGCGCGCGGCGAAGCCGTGGCCGACGCGGCGCTGGCGTTTGCCGCCGGTCATGACGAACCGGTGCTGATCTACGCCACCTCCAGCCCCGACGAAGTCAAGGCCGTGCAGGCCGAACTGGGCGTCGAGCGCGCAGGACACCTGGTCGAACAGTGCCTGGCCACGGTTGCCGCCGGGCTGCTGGCACGCGGCACGCGCCGCTTCGTGGTGGCCGGCGGCGAAACCTCCGGCGCGGTGGTGCAGGCGCTGGGCGTGCGCGCCTTGCGTATCGGCGCGCAGATTGCACCGGGCGTGCCGGCCACCGTCACGCTGGATGCCAAGCCGCTGGCGCTGGCGCTCAAGTCGGGCAACTTCGGCGGCCCGGATTTCTTTGACGAAGCGCTGCGCCAGCTTGGAGGCCACTGATGAGCACCGAAAGCAAGCTGCGCGAAGAGATCTGCCGCATCGGCGCCAGCCTGTACCAGCGCGGCTATACCGTGGGCTCGGCCGGCAATATCAGCGCGCGGCTGGACGACGGCTGGCTGATCACGCCGACCGATGCCTGCCTGGGGATGATGGACCCGGCCGCGGTCGCCAAGGTGGCCACCGATGGCAGCTGGGTCTCCGGCGACAAGCCGTCCAAGACGCTGACGCTGCATCGCGCGATCTACGACAACAACCGCGAGGCGCACGCCGTGGTGCATACGCACTCGACGCACCTCGTGGCCCTGACGCTGGCCGGTGTCTGGCAACCGGACGACGTACTGCCGCCGCTCACGCCCTACTACGTGATGAAGGTCGGCCATATCCCGCTGATTCCCTACCATCGCCCCGGCGATCCGGCCGTGGCCGCGCGCGTGGCCACGCTGGCCGCGCAGGTGCGTGGCGTGCTGCTGGAGCGCCTTGGCCCGGTGGTGTGGGAATCCAGCGTCTCGCGCGCCGCGTTCGCGCTGGAAGAACTGGAGGAAACCGCCAAGCTATGGATGACGATGAAAGACTCGCCGGGCTTCGCCGCCCGCGCGGCGCTGCCCGACGGCGCACTGGCTGAGCTGCGCGACGCCTTCCAGGCGCGCTGGTAACAACCGCTTTTCCCCGATAAACGACGGCTTCACCCGGCGCGGTTGCCTTGCGGCCACCGTGCGGGGGACGCGCATGCCTGCAGTCCGCGCGCCGCCGCATTAGACCCACCACCATACCCGGAGACCACCGTGAATCCAAACCAACCGGCGGCGAGCGTGCCCGCCCTTGACAGCCTGGGCGGCAACGCCCGGCTGGACACCGAAGCCCAGATCGAAAAACGCGCCTACAGCAAGGTGTTCTGGCGCGTCATGCCGTTCCTGATGCTGTGCTACGTGGTCGCCTACCTGGACCGCGTCAATGTCGGCTTCGCCAAGCTGCAGATGGGCCAGGACCTGGCCTTCTCCGAAACCGTGTTCGGCCTCGGCGCCGGCCTGTTCTTTATCGGCTACTTCCTGTTCGAGGTGCCCAGCAACCTGCTGATGCATCGTATCGGCGCGCGCATCTGGATCGCGCGCATCATGATCACGTGGGGCATCATCTCGGCGCTGTTCCTGTTCGTGAAGACGCCGACCCAGTTCTACGTGATGCGCTTCCTGCTCGGCCTGGCCGAAGCGGGCTTCTATCCCGGCGTGATCCTGTACCTGACCTACTGGTTCCCGGCCAACCGCCGCGGCAAGATGATCGCGCTGTTCATGTCGGGCATCCCCATCGCGGGCATGTTCGGCAACCCGCTGTCGGGCTGGATCATGGACGCGTTCAACGGCACCCACGGCATGCGCGGCTGGCAATGGATGTTCCTGCTGGAGGCCCTGCCCGCGCTTGTGATCGGCGTGGTGACGGTGTTCGTGCTGCGCGACGGCATCGACAAGGCGCCGTGGCTTGACGCCGATGAAAAGCGCGTGCTCAAGCGCAATATCGAGGAAGACCAGCGCAGCGCCCATAACGCCGCCAGCGCCGCCGGCAAGGCCCACGGCCACTCGCTGGGTGCGGTGTTCTCCGACCGCCGCGTGTGGTGGATGTGCCTGATCTACTTCTGCTTCGTCACCGGCCAGTACGCACTGACCTTCTGGATGCCGACGCTGGTGAAGGCCAGCGGCGTGACCGGCAACCTGAACATCGGCCTGCTGTCCGCGATCCCGTTCATCTGCGCCGTGATCGTCATGAACATCCTGGGCCACAGCGCCGACGCGCGCCGCGAGCGCCGCTGGCACCTGATCGTGCCGGCGCTGATGGGTGCCACGGGCTTTGCCATTGCTGCCTCGTTCACCAACAATACAACGGTGGCCATCGCCGCACTGTCGCTGGCCGCTGCCGGGGTGCTGACCTGCGCGCCGCTGTTCTGGTCGCTTCCGACCTCGTTCCTGTCGGGCATTGCCGCCGCTTCCGGTATTGCCGTGGTGAATTCGGTCGGCAACCTGGCCGGCTTCGTGTCGCCGTACATGGTCGGCGCGCTGAAGGACATGACGCAAAGCACGCAGTTGCCCATGTACGTGCTGTCCGCAATTCTGGTCGTCGGCGCCGTGCTGGTGTGGCTGACGCCCGCTAAACTGGTCAACCGCTGATCCTGGCCGGCCCGCTTTCGACGTAGTCTCGATCGGGCCGGATCCGTACTACCGCTTTGGAGTTCCGAATGCCGCGCTTCGCCGCAAACCTCTCGATGATGTACAACGAGCACGCCTTCCTGGACCGCTTTGCCGCAGCCGCGGCCGACGGCTTCCGGGCGGTGGAGTTCCTGTTCCCGTACGAGCACGCCGCCGCCGAGCTGCGCGCGCGCCTGGACGCGAACGGCCTCACGCAGGCACTGTTCAATGCCGCGCCGGGCGACTGGGCAGCAGGCGAACGCGGCCTGGCCGCCCTGCCCGGGCGCGAGGCGGATTTCCGCGGCACCATCGGCCGCGCACTGGAATACGCCGGCGTGATCGGCAATGACCGCTTCCACGTGATGGCGGGCCTGATCCCTGCCGCTGCCGACCGCGCGCGCTGCCGCGCCACTTACCTCGAGAACCTCGCTTTTGCCGCCAGCGCTGCCGCCGCCCAGGGCGTGACCGTGCTGATCGAGCCGATCAACACGCGCGACATGCCGGGCTATTTCCTGAACCGCCAGGACGACGGCCAGGCCATCTGCAAGGAAGTCGGCGCGGCCAACCTGAAGGTGCAGTTCGACTGCTACCACTGCCAGATCGTCGAAGGCGATGTCGCGATGAAGCTCAAGCGCGACATCGCGGGCATCGGCCATATCCAGATCGCCGGCGTGCCCGAGCGCCATGAGCCGGACGTGGGCGAGCTGAACTATCCGTATCTGTTCGAGGTCATGGACACGCTCGGCTACGACGGCTGGATCGGCTGCGAATACCGCCCGCGCGCCGGCACCTCGGCGGGCCTCGGCTGGCTCAAGCCCTACCTGGGCCGCTGATCGCGACCAACCCCAAGAACAACCGCTCCCATCCTGCCATGAACGTACTGATTACCGGCGGCGCCGGCTTCCTCGGCCTGCAACTCGCCCGCCTGCTGCTGCAACGCGGCACCCTGAACCTTGACGGCCAGCCCGTGGCCATCAAGCGCCTGACGCTGCTGGACGTGGTGGCGCCGCAAGGCCTGGACGATGCGCGTGTGCGCGTGGTGACGGGCGACCTGTCCGACCCGGCGGTGCTGCGCCAGGCCATCGACATCAACACTGGCGCCGTGTTCCACCTGGCGGCCGTGGTCAGCGGCCAGGCCGAGGCGGATTTCGATCTCGGCATGCGCGTCAACCTCGACGCCTCGCGCGCGCTGCTGGAAACCTGCCGTGAACTGGGCCACCAGCCGCGCGTGCTGTTCACCAGCTCGGTCGCGGTCTACGGCGGCCAGCTGCCGCCGGTGGTGCAGGACGATACCGCGCTGAACCCGCAATCGTCATACGGCGTGCAGAAGGCCATCGGCGAGCTGCTGCTGTCGGACTACAGCCGCCGCGGCTTCGTCGACGGCCGCGTGCTGCGCCTGCCCACCATCAGCGTGCGCCCGGGCAAGCCCAATGCGGCGGCGTCGTCGTTCGCCAGCGGCATCATCCGCGAGCCGCTGTCGGGTGTTGCTGCCAACTGCCCGGTGGCACCGGAAACGCCGCTGTGGCTGCTGTCGCCGCGAGCTGCCGTGGCGGCGCTGGTCAATGGGATCGAGCTGGCTGGCGAGCGGCTGGGCAACCGTCGTGTGATCAACCTGCCGGGGCTGTCTGTGACGGCCGCCGGCATGGTCGATGCGCTGTGCCGCGTGGCGGGCAATGCGGTGGCGGATCGTGTCACGTGGGAACGTGAGGAACGCGTGGAGAAGATCGTCGGCACGTGGCCGGCGGCGTGGAATGCGGACCGCGCGTTGTCGCTGGGATTCCAGAGTGACGCGAGTTTTGATGACGTGATTCGGGCGTATATGGAGGACGCTGGGCTGAACAAGTAAGCCGCCCATGCCTCGTTGTTGCGACGGCTCCGTTATCTACTGAGAGCCGGTCCCCCTCGCGAGTCACGCGCCGCCCTCTCCCCCGCCCCTTTCGCATGCGGGAGAG
The DNA here is from genome assembly GCF_058782785.1 of Cupriavidus sp. FW306-01-F10A. Lineage (NCBI taxonomy): Bacteria > Pseudomonadati > Pseudomonadota > Betaproteobacteria > Burkholderiales > Burkholderiaceae > Cupriavidus > Cupriavidus sp. FW306-01-F10A. The sequence continues at coordinate 184,707 of NZ_JBYSYA010000011.1, read as the reverse complement.
GGGCGCAAACCAGTAGCATTGGTCAGGTCCTCGGCTAAATCAAGCCGCCGGCTTCACCACCTCATACCCCTCGATAATTTCCCGCACCTGCCCCGGAATCGCCGCCGATTTCTGCGTGGCCGGGTCCGCGCACACATAGACGATCTCACCGGTGATCAGGTGTTCGTCGCCGCGGAACATCTCCACCCGGAACAGCATGCTCGAGCGCCCCAGGCGCGACATGCGTCCGCGGATTTCCAGCTCGTCGTCAAAGCGTGCCGAGGCGTGGTATTCCAGCGTGGACTTGACCACGAAGATGTCGACGCCATGCGCGTGCAGCACGTCTTCCGGGTAGCGGATGCCCAGCGCGCGCCAGTATTCGGTCACGCAGATATCGCAGTACGTCAGGTAGTGCGCGTTGAAGACGATCGACTGCGGATCGACTTCGGCCCAGCGCACGCGCAGCGGGATGCTGTGCCGGAAATCCTCTTTGGCCATCGGCTTGGTCTCCTTGTTTGTCGTGGCTTGTCAAAGCACCAGGCCGCCGGCCCGCCGGACAGGGCCGGCAGGCGCGGCGGCCTGGATCGATGGTGGCGGCGGCAGGCTGATTGCGCTTATTGCGCCTTGGCCAGCCCCAGCTTCTCGATGATCGCCTTTTCCTTCTTGACGGTCTCGGCCGCAAACTGCGCGTATTGCTGGCTGTTCATGTAGTACGGCTCCATGTCGAATTTGGCCAGCGATTCGCGGTAGTTGGGCATGTCCATGGCCTTCTTGAAGGCGTCATGCAGCTTCTGCACGATCTTCGGGTCGGTGCCTTTGGGCGCGACCAGGCCGAACGGCGAGGTCTGCACGATGCCGATGCCCAGTTCCTTCAGCGTCGGCACGTTGGGGAAGCGCGCCGAGCGCTTCTCGCCCCAGGTCGACAGCAGGCGCAGCTTGCCCTGCTCAACGTACGGTGCCCATGCCGGCGTGTCGGCCACCGACATCACGTGGCCGCCCAGCAGCGCCTGCATCGACTCGGAATTGCCCTTGTAGGGGATGTGCGAGAACTGCACGCCCTGCTTCATGGCCAGCTCTTCCATGGTCAGGTGCAGCGTGGTCATGGAGCCCGGCGAGCCGTAGGTCAGCTTGCCCGGATTGGCCTTGGCGTAGGCGATGTACTCCTGCATCGTCTTGATCGGCGAATCGGCCGGCACCACCAGGCCGAACGAATAGCCGGCGAGGTTGATGATGTAGCTCAGGTCCTTGACCGGGTCCCAGTTGATCTTGGTGGTGTACGGCAGGCGGTAGACCGGCATGGCGACCTGGGCCAGCGTGTAGCCGTCCGGCGCGGTCGTCTGCATCATCTGCGCGGGCAGCACGCCGCCCGCGCCGGGCTTGTTCTCGACGATCACGGGCTGGCCCAGGATCTTGGAGGCGTTGTCGGCGAGCACGCGGAACGGGATATCCGTGGAGCCGCCGGCGGTGTAGCCGATCACCAGGCGGATCGGGCGCTGCGGGAACTTGTCGGCCTGTGCCTGGGCGGGCATGGCGGCAAGGCCCAGTGCCGCGGCGGCGGCGGCGATGCCCGCGCGGGCAATGAAGTGGCGGCGTTGCATTTGACTATGTCTCCTTGTGCTGCAAGTCACTGCTGAAAATGGAAGGCCGGGGCCGGTGCGGCCCTGACCGTGGCTGCTGGTCTAGTTGTGCGGTGTGCCGAACGCGGCGCGCAGCGCGGCAACGGCGTCGGCATGTGCCTGCGCCACCGCCGGCACGAAACGGCCCAGCTTGAAGAAATCATGGATCATGCCGGGGTAGTCCGCCAGCGTGGCGGCGACGCCGGCGGCGCGCAGCTTCTCTGCGTAGGCCACGCCCTCGTCGTGCAGCGGGTCGTAGCCGGCCACGGCGATCCAGGCCGGGCATGTGCCGCGCACCTCGGCGCCGGCGCCGCCGCCATCCAGCGGGGCGAAACGCCAGTCGTCGCGGCTGGCTTCCTGGTCCAGGTACTGGGCAAAGAACCAGCGGATCATGTCCGCCGTCAGCAGGTAGCCATCGGCCAGCGCGCGGTGCGACGGCGTGTCCTGGCGCGCACAGGTGCCGGGATAGATCAGCAACTGCAGCACGGGCGCCAGGCCCGCATTGCGGGCCTCCACGGCACACGCCGCGGCCAGCGTGCCGCCGGCGCTGTCGCCACCCACGGCGATGCGCGCCGGGTCGGCCCCCAGCCGGCCGGCTTCGGCGAAGACCCAGTGCAGCACATCGAAGGCGTCGTTGGCCGCGGTCGGGAAACGCCATTGCGGCCCGAGCCGGTAGTCCACCGACAGCACCATGCAGTCCGCCTGGCCACACAGCAGCCGGCACAGCGGATCGTGCGAATCGACGCTGCCGACGGTGAAGCCGCCGCCATGGAAATACACCAGCAAGGGCAGCGGCTCGGTCCAGCTGGCCTCGCGCGGGGTGTACAGCCTGAGCGGGATGGCGTGGCCGTCGCGCGCCGGCGCCAGCAGGTCTTCCGCCATATGCACGGGCGGCGGGTTGATATCCAGGATCGGCGCGCTTTTCTCGTAGGCGAGCTTGGCGTCCTCGGGCTCCATCGCGTGGATCGGCGGCCGCTTGGCGCGCGCGATCAGCTCCAGCAGCGCGGCCACCTGCGGGTCGAGCGGGCTGGACGGCAGGCCGGGCGTGGCGGGCGCATCAGGGTTGGAAGGCGGTGCGGCGGACATAGGGAATGACGCGGATCCGGACCCGGTGCCAGCGGCGCGCACAAGCTCTGGCGCGTCGCCCGCATCGGGACAAGTTCGAATTGTGAACGATCGTTCGATTTTAGTATGATGCCAGATGTTCCAGGGGCCCGGCAGTACGAGATAACCCCGAAAAATCGCTGTCAGCCTGCCACGCGGCAAGTTTTTGCGCGATGATCGGCTGAAGCGGTCCCGAGGACTCCGGAAACGCAGTAGTGCAGGTCCATTGAAACCCAAGACAGCGTGCCTGGCGAGCATCCGCTCAGGCCCGTGCAGAAGACAATTTGGCGGCAGATCCCGGCAGGAGACAAGCAAACATGGCGTTTATCTACTATCTGACCCACATCCACCTGGATTTCGGCGCGGTAAGCCTGCTCAAGTCCGAATGCGAGCGCATCGGCATCCGCCGCCCGCTGCTGGTGACCGACAAGGGCGTGGTCGCCGCGGGCGTGGCGCAGCGTGCCATCGATGCAATGCAGGGCCTGCAGGTTGCGGTGTTCGATGAAACCCCGTCGAACCCGACCGAGGCCATGGTGCGCAAGGCCGCCGCGCAGTACCGCGAGGCCGGCTGCGACGGGCTGGTGGCGGTGGGCGGCGGCTCGTCGATCGACCTGGCCAAGGGCATCGCTATCCTGGCCACGCATGAGGGCGAGCTGACCACCTATGCCACCATCGAAGGCGGCAGCGCCAGGATCACCGACAAGGCGGCGCCGCTGATCGCGGTGCCCACCACCTCGGGCACCGGCAGCGAGGTGGCGCGCGGCGCCATCATCATCCTGGACGACGGCCGCAAGCTGGGTTTCCATTCCTGGCACCTGCTGCCCAAGTCCGCCGTCTGCGACCCGGAACTGACGCTGGGACTGCCAGCCGGGCTGACCGCGGCCACCGGCATGGATGCAATCGCGCACTGCATCGAGACCTTCCTGGCCCCCGCCTTCAACCCGCCCGCGGACGGCATTGCGCTGGACGGCCTGGAGCGCGGTTGGGGCCATATCGAGCGCGCCACCCGCGACGGCCAGGACCGCGACGCGCGCCTGAACATGATGAGCGCATCGATGCAGGGCGCGATGGCGTTCCAGAAGGGGCTGGGCTGCGTGCATTCGCTGTCGCACCCGCTGGGCGGGCTGAAGATCGACGGCCGCACCGGCCTGCACCACGGCACCCTCAATGCGGTGGTGATGCCCGCGGTGCTGCGCTTCAATGCCGACGCGCCCACGGTGGTGCGCGACGACCGCTACGCACGCCTGCGCCGCGCCATGCACCTGCCCGACGGCGCCGATATCGCGCAGGCCGTGCACGACATGACCGCGCGCCTGGGGCTGCCCACCGGGCTGCGCCAGATGGGCGTCACCGAGGACATGTTCGACAAGGTGATTGCCGGTGCGCTGGTCGACCACTGCCACAAGACCAACCCGAAAGAAGCCAGCGCCGCGGATTATCGGCGTATGCTTGAGCAGTCCATGTAGCACACAGCAGCTTCCCGCCGGTCAGACCGACCAAGCGGCTGTCCGGCGGCCCTCCCTCCACAGCGCAGGAGACAACATGAGCGGCGAGCATTTGCAGGTAGTCCATGGCGATATCACCCGGATGGAAGTCGATGCCATCGTCAACGCGGCCAATAGCGGCCTGTTGGGCGGCGGCGGCGTCGACGGGGCCATCCACGGGGCCGGCGGCTCCGCCATCAAGGAGGCCTGCCGCGCGATCCGCGACGCGCAGGGCGGCTGCCCCACCGGCGAGGCGGTGATCACCACCGGCGGCCACCTGCCGGCGCCATACGTGATCCACGCGGTCGGGCCGGTCTGGCAAGGCGGCGACCAGGGCGAGGACGAACTGCTCGCCAACGCCTACCGCAACAGCATCCGGCTGGCGGCGCAGCATCACCTGCGCAGGCTGGCGTTCCCCAATATCAGCACCGGCATCTACGCCTTCCCGCGCGAGCGCGCGGCGGATATCGCCATCGCCGCGGTGCGCGAGGCGCTGGCCGGGGCGCCAGATATAGAGCAGGTCACCTTCGTCTGCTTCGACGACGAAAACTACCGGCTCTACCGCGAGCGTTTGACCTGAACGCCATGTGCGGCTGCCCCAGGGCAGCCGCACGTCCGGGTCAAGCCGGCAGCGCGCTGCGGATAAGCTGGTTGACGCGTTCCGGCTGTTCGTGGATCACCCAGTGGGTGCCCTCGGGGATGCGCTCGACGCGCAGGTCCGGCACGAAATCGGCCAGCCCGTCCACCAGCGACTTCGGCAGCGCGCGGTCGCGCTCGCCCCAGATCACCAGTGTCGGCACCCTGACCACAAAGGCGGCCGGATCCAGGCGCGAGATGTCGGGCGGCGGCTCGCCCTCGCCGGGCGGGTGCATGGGCGAGGCGCGGTAGAAATTGACGCCGCCGGTAAGCGGATGGACGCCGGCGTCCTGGCCTTCGCCCGGCTGGGACCATGCCGCGTGGTACCTGGCGCGCGTCTCGGGCGTGTACCAGGCCGCAGGTTTGCCGTCGGCATCGGCCAGCATCCGGTCCAGCAGCGCGAAGTCGTTGGCGGCGAGCGCCTTTTCCGAGCCCGGCTTGCGCAGCCAGTTCATGTAGGCGGAAGCGGCCTGCTGCCCGGGATCGGTGGCCAACGCGCGCGCAAACAGGTACGGATGCGGCGAGTTGACGATGATGAGCTGGCGCACCAGTTGCGGGAACTGGATTGCAAGGTTCCAGCAGATCGCCCCGCCCCAGTCGTGCGCCACCACCACGGCCTGGTCATAGCCCAGCGCGCTGACCAGCTGCACCAGGTCTTCGACGATATGGCGCGGCCGGTAGGCCTCGACCTCGGCGGGCTTGCTCGACAGGTTGTAGCCGCGCAGGTCCGGCGCCACGGCAAAATGCGTGCGCCCGAACTCGGCCAGCTGGGCCTCCCATTCGAACCAGAATTCAGGAAAGCCGTGCACGAACAGCATCAGCGGCTTGCCGCGCTCGCCCGCGCTGGCGTAGTGCAGGCGGGTACCGTTGGGCAGCGTGGCGTACTGCAGGTGGCGGATCACGGCGGCGGGGGCAGCCATGTTGTTCTCCATATGCGGTCCTCCTCGTTGTGGCGTTGTGCTGGCGTCAGCCGCGCAGCGCGGCAACGAGGCCCGCGCGGACCTCGGGCTTGTCGGCAAACGGATCGCCGGGATTGCGCTGCCCGACGATGTCCTCGAAGCGCTGGCGCACGGGGGCGAGCGCCTGGGGGTGGGAATAAATATAGAAGCTTTCGTCGCGGATGGCATCGAAGGTCAGCTGCGCGACCTCGGCGGCGGTCACCTTGCCGGAGCCGACGGCCTTGTCCGACAAGGCCTGCGATACCAGCTGCGAGCGCGTCGGCGGCGCCTGGTTGGCCAGGTCGGCGGGCCGGTTGCGCTGTGACTGGTTGATGCCGGTCGGCACGAAGTACGGGCACAGTACCGAGCACCGCACCTGCTCGGTCACCAGGCCCAGGTCCTGGTACAGGGTTTCAGTCAACGCCACCACCGCGTGCTTGGACACGTTGTACACGCCCATTGCCGGCGGGTTCAGCAAGCCCGCCATCGACGCCGTGTTGACGATGTGGCCCTGGTAGGCCGGATCCTTCTCTGCCGCGGCCAGCATCAGCGGCGTGAAGATGCGCACGCCGTGCACGACGCCGTACAGGTTGACGCCCAGCACCCACTCCCAGTCCTTCTCGGAGTTCTCCCAGATCAAGCCGCCCGCACCCACGCCGGCGTTATTGAACAGCAGGTTGACCTGGCCGAAGGCTTCGATGGCGGCATCGGCCAGCGCCTGCACCTGGTCGGCACGCGAGACGTCCGTGCGCAACCCGATCACCGGCACATTGCGTGCCTTGAATTCCGCCACGGTCGCGTCCAGCGCGTCTTCCTGCACATCCGCCAGCACCAGCTTCATGCCGAGGTCGGCGGCAATGTGGGCAAACTCCTTGCCGAAACCCGAGGCGCCGCCGGTAATGACAGCCACCTTGTTGGAGAAATCCTTCATATCGTCTGTCCTGTCGCGTGTTTCGTTTGGGGAACGGCGGGCCGTGTGCCATGCGCGCGCTCAGGCGGCGCGCTGCACCTGGTAGCCCTGCCGCGGGAAATGCACATTGAGCGCACCGGCACGCGGATCCTGGCGGCGCAGCGTGACGCGGCGCGCGCTCAGCGCCAGCAGCACGCCGGCCACCGGATCGCGCGCATAGTCGGTGGGCGTGACGGTGACGGGGTCGCCGGCCTGCAGGCCTGCATCCACGACCACGCCCTCATCCAGCGCCAGCGGATCGGCACTGCGCGCGGCGCCGATCGCGTCCTCGCTGTCGATCACGCGCGGCCGGCCATGGCCGAAGGTGTTCATGCGCGCATACCAGGCCTGCAAGCGCGGATAAGCCTCCAGCAGCTGCGCCAGCGCGCCGGCGCGGCGGATAAACCAGAGGTTGTGGTACAGCGAGAAATCGGCAACCGACAGCGCCGGCCCGGCCACATGCCCGATCCCGGCCGCGAACTGCGTTTCCAGTTGGCCGAACGTTTCATGCAGCAGCGCGGTGGCTTCGGGCAACGGCATGCGCAGCGCATTGGTGTCGCCGCGCATGGCCTTGCGGTCCGCGCTAAAGGCCTGGACCTGCGCCGGCGACAGGTGGCCCAGCATGCTGGCAACGCCGGCCGGCTGGAACACATAGGTCACCGAAGCCGTGAACAGCGCCGCATCGAACCAGGCTGCCGCGACCCGCGCCGCCGCAGCCTGGGCCGGCGGATACAGCGCCGGCGTGGGCGCCAGCGCGTCCAGCACCTCGCAGATCAGCGCGGTATCGCAGTAGATATCGGCACCGACCTGCAGCACCGGCGTGCGGCGGTAGCCGCCGGTCAGCGCCAGCAGGTCAGGCTTGGGCAGGATGGCGGGGATTTCCACCGCCTGCCACGCCAGTCCCTTGGCGCCCAGCAGCAGGCGGACCTTCTCGGCGAATGGCGAAGTTGCGTACTGGTGAAGAATGATGTCGGCCATGCGATCCAACTCCATGTTTGCCAGCGTGTGCCGTGCGGTTCAGTCCAGCAGGTCCGGCTGTTCCTTGACGATGCGGGCATAGAGCGGCTGGAACTGGAACCAGCCCGCCTGCGCCGTGCCGACGATCGAATAGGCCTGGCGCGCGGCCGCATCGGAGATCAGCTTGAGCGGCGCCTGGGTGCGCGCCGCAGCGGCTTCGGCCAGCAACTGGACCTGGCAGGAGCGCTCCATGGTGATGAACCACCAGGCGGCTTCGTCCACGGTCTTGCCGACCGTCAGCAGGCCATGGTTCTGCAGGATGGCGGCCTTGTTCTGGCCCAGCGCATTGGCGATGCGCTGGCCCTCGTCGAGCTCCACCACCACGCCGCCGAAATCGTCATAGACCGCATGGTCCTGGTAGAACGCGCACACGTCCTGCGTGAGCGGATCGAGCGGGCGGCCCAGCGTGGACCACGCGCGGCCATGGGTGCTGTGCGAATGCGCTGCCGCGACCGCGTCGGAGCGGGTCTGGTGCACGCGCGAATGAATGGCGAAGGCCGCGGCATTGACCGGGTAGTCGCCCTCGACCACGTCGCCGTGGTGGTCGCAGCGGATCAGGTTGGAGACCTTGACCTGGCTGAAATGGACGCCGAAGGGATTGACCCAGAAGGTATCGGGAAACTCCGGGTCGCGCGCGGTGATATGGCCGGCCACGCCTTCGTCGAAACCGAACCTGGAAAACAGCCGGAAGGCCGCGGCCAGGCGCTGCTTGCGGTGCAGGCGCTCTTCGGCGGCGGTGGCGAACTGCGGCGGGCGCGGCAGGTTGCGGTAACGTGCCTTGACCTCTTCGGGCAGGCCGGCGCCGATCTCGTCGCCGCTCTGGATTTGCGGGGCTTGCGGGGCATTCATCGGTGTCTCCATCCTTTTGGTGAAATCCGTTGCCCGCGGCGCGCCCGGCAGGCGCGCCGCGGCCCTGCATGCGCCGGTCAGACCAGCTTGACCAGCTGCTTGCCGAAGTTCTTGCCCTTGAGCAGGCCGATAAAGGCTTCGGGCGCGCTGGCCAGGCCTTCGGCAATGCTCTCGCGGAACTTGAGCTTGCCCTGGGCGACGGCGGTGCCCAGTTCCTTCAGCGCCTGCGGCCAGACTTCCATATGCTCGGAGACGATAAAGCCTTCGATGGTCAGGCGCGACACCAGGATCAGCTGCGGGTTCTTCAGCGGCAGCGGCTGGCCGTCATAGCCCGCGATCATGCCGCACATGGCAATGCGGCCGAAGGCGTTCATGCGCGTCAGCACGGCGTCCAGGATATCGCCGCCGACATTCTCGAAATAGCCGTCGATGCCGTCCGGGGTGGCTTCCTTGAGCATCTTGTAGAGCTCCTTGGGATCCTTGGCCGCCTTGTAGTCGATGCAGGCATCGAAGCCCAGCTCATTGACCACGTAGTCGCACTTGTCCTTGCCGCCGGCAAAGCCGACCGCGCGGCAGCCGGCCAGCTTGGCCAGCTGCCCGACCACGCTGCCCACCGCGCCGGAGGCCGCGCTGACCGCGATGGTCTTGCCCGGCTTGGGCAGGATGATCTTGTTCAGGCCATACCAGGCGGTCACTCCCGGCATGCCGACCGAACCGAGGTAGGCCGACAGCGGGATATGCGTGGTGTCGACCGGCTGCAGGCCGGTGCCGTCGCTGACGCCCATCTCCTGCCAGCCGAACATGCCGACCACCTTGTCGCCCGGCTTGAACTTGCTGTTCCTGCTTTCCACCACTTCGCCCACGGTGCCGCCGATCATGACCTCATCGAGCGGCTGCGGCGCGGCATAGGACTTGCTGTCGTTCATGCGGCCGCGCATGTACGGGTCCAGCGACAGGTAGTGGTTGCGCACCAGCACCTGGCCGTCGGCGATCTGCGGCACGGGCACTTCTTCCAGGCGGAAATTGGCCGGCGTCACCGCGCCTTCGGGACGCGAGGCCAGGACGATGCGCTTGAACGTTTTGGACATGGTCGATTCCTTTCAGTAGGAAACTGGAACGGCTTGAATACTGCGTCGGGAGGGACAGCCGCGCTGCCCCGTCTGCTGCATCGGCGCCGGCGCTCAGCCGTCGGCACCGGTATCGGTTTCACCCGGGCGCTGCGGCGGCATGCGCCGGATGTACTTGAAGGTGCCCGAGCCGCGCGCCACGGTCTTGCCGTCGGCATCGACGATCTCGCCTTCGCAGAACACCATGGTGGTGGTGCGGTGCACGGTAGTGCCGCGCGCGGTCAGCGCGCCGCGCCCCGGCGCCATGAAGCTGGTCTTCATCTCGATCGTGACCACGCCCCGGCCGTCCGCGTCGCTGCTGCGGCCGGCCACCGCCATGGCCACGTCGAGCAGCGTCATGATCACGCCGCCGTGGGCCATGTCCCAGCTGTTCTGGTGGCGCTTCTCGATCGGCAGCGCGATCTCGCTGCGGCCGCCTTCGGCGAGGCTGCAGGTCACGCCGAGGTCGGCAAGGAAGGGGATGTGGGTCAGGGGGCCTTTGAACTGGTTCATGGCAATTGCGAGTCCGAGAATTAGGTGCCGGCGAGGCCGAGGCCTCGCGCCGGCCCCAAGTTTGAGGGCAATCCGGGATTCCGCCAAGCCGCACGGTGCGGCTTGCCCGGAATGCGCCCTGCCCGGCTCAGACCGCGCTGACGCCGCCGTCCACCGCCAGGATCTGGCCGGTGATGTGCTTGCCGGCGTCGCTGGCAAACAGCAGCGCGGCGCCCTTCAGGTCTTCATCGTCGCCCAGGCGATGCAGCGGCACGCCGGCGCACATCGCCTCAACGCCCATGCGCTCGAGCGAGCCCTTGGTCATCTTCGACGGGAAGAAGCCCGGCGCCAGCGCGTTGACGGTGATGTTGTGCTCGCCCCACTCGGCCGCCAGCGTGCGCGTGAAATTGACCACCGCACCCTTGGAGGTGTTGTAGGCAATGGTCTCCATGCTGCCCGGCGGGTTGCCGGCCAGGCCTGCGATCGACGCCACGTTGATGATGCGGCCGTAGCGGCGCGGGATCATCGACAGCTTGCCGATGCGCTGGCTCAGCAGGAACAGGCCGCGGATGTTCAGGTTCATCACCTTGTCCCAGGCTTCGACCGGATGGTCTTCGGCCGGGGCGCCCCAGGTGGCGCCGGCGTTGTTGACCAGGATGTCGACGTGGCCCAGTCTGGCGATGGCTTCGTCCGCCAGGCGCGCGACCTCCGACTCCTGCGAGCCGTCGGCGGCGATCCAGTCGGCCTCGATGCCGAGCGACTTCAGGTGCGCCTGCGCCGCCTGCAGCTCGTCGGCCTTGCGCGCCGACAGCACCAGGCGCGCGCCCTGCTCGCCCAGCGCCTCGGCAATCTGCAGGCCAAGCCCGCGCGAGCCGCCGGTGATCAGCGCGGTCTTGCCTTTCAGGTCAAACAGTTGCTGGATGGTACGCATATTGTCTTCCTTCGTTCTGTAGTGTTCGGGGATGGGCAAGCGCCGCTCAGAACCACGCGTCCTGCATGTCGAGCGTGGTGCGGTCGAGCGATTCAAGCAGCGCCAGCTGCGGGCCGGCCTTGGGCAGCTCCCAGCGGAAGAAGTAGGCCGCCGCGGCCAGCTTGCCGCGGTAGAAGTCCTCGTCTTCCTTGCCGTTCGCGCGCGGCAGCGCGGCTTGCGCCAGCAGTGCCTGTTCCAGCCAGATCCACGCCACCACCACGTGCCCGAAGGCCTCCAGGTAGACCGAGGCATTGGCCAGCGTCACGTTGGGGTCGCCCGCGCTCCACAGCGCCTGCGTGACCTCGGCCAGGCGCTTGGTGGCGGCGCCGAGGGCGCCTGCCTGCTGCGACAACTCGGCATTGCCGGCGGCGAGCGCGCGGGCGATGGTGTCCTGCACGCGCTCGCCCAGCAGCTTGAAGGCGGCGCCGTCCTTCATCACCACCTTGCGGCCCAGCAGGTCCAGGCCCTGGATGCCGTGCGTGCCTTCGTGGATCGGGTTGAGGCGGTTGTCGCGGTAGAACTGCTCGACGTTGTATTCGCGCGTGTAGCCGTAGCCGCCATGCACCTGGATCGCCAGGTTGTTGGCCTCCAGGCACCATTGCGACGGCCAGCTCTTGGCGATCGGGGTCAGGATATCGAGCAACAGCGCCAGGCGCGCATGCGCGGCTTCGTCGCCGGCGGCCGCAGCGGCCTCTTCCTCGTCGACCAGGCGCGCGCAATAGAGGTTCAGCGCCAGGCCGCCTTCGACATAGCTCTTCTGCGCCAGCAGCATGCGGCGGATATCGGCGTGCTCGACCAGCTTCACCTGCGGGCTGGCCGCATCCTTGCCGCCGGGGCCGACCGCGCGGCCTTGCGGGCGGTTGCGCGCGTAGTCCAGTGCGTGCAGGTAGCCGGTATAGCCCAGCATCACCGCGCCCAGGCCCACGCCGATGCGCGCCTCGTTCATCATGTGGAACATGCAGGCCAGGCCCTTGTGCGGCTCGCCCACCAGGTAGCCGATCGCACCGGCCTTGCCGCCCGGCTGGTACTTCATGCCTTCGCCGAAGTTGAGCAGGCAGTTGGTGGTGCCGCGGTAGCCCATCTTGTGGTTCAGGCCGGCCAGCACCACGTCGTTGTGCTCGCCCAGCGAGCCGTCTTCATTGACCAGGTACTTGGGCACGATGAAGAGCGAGATGCCCTTCACGCCCGGGATCAGCTTGCCGTCCGGGCCGGGGATCTTGGCCAGCACCAGGTGGACGATATTTTCCGACAGCTCGTGCTCGCCGGCAGAGATCCACATCTTGTTGCCGCGCAGCCGGTACTGCGCGCCCAGCGGCGATTCGCCCTCGTACTCGGCGCGCGTGGTGATGTCCGACAGCGACGAGCCCGCCTGCGGCTCGGACAGGCACATGGTGCCGAAGAAGCGCCCTTCCATCTCCGGCTTGACGAAGGTCTCGACCTGCGCCGGCGTGCCGTGCGCGAGCAGCAGGTTGGCGTTGCCGATGGTCAGGAACGGGTACGAACTGGTACCGACGTTGGCACCCTTGAAGTAGGCAAAGCCGGCCTTCTCGACCACCACCGGCAGCTGCATGCCGCCCAGTTCATAGTCCTGGCCGGCGGCCATCAGGCCGGCCTCGCAGAAGACCTTCAGCGCGGTGCCGACCTCGGGGATGATGCTGACGGTCTCGCCGTCGAAATGCGGTTCCTGCTGGTCGTTCTTCTTGTTGTGCGGCGCGAACAGGTCGGTGGCGATTTTCTCGCAGGTGTCCAGCGCGGCGTCGAAGGTCTCGCGCGAGTGGTCGGCATAGCGCGGGATGCGCGTGAGCTCGTCGACCTTGAGCCATTCGTACAGCACGAAATTCAGGTCGCGGCGGGAAAGGATCATCGACATGGTGTCTCCATGCGGCGCACTGCGTGGCGTGCCGCGAATTCTTTTTGCCAGCGTGGAAGGCGCCGGGCGCGATCAAAAAAGGGCGCTGCCGCGCCCTTCCCTGCCTGCCGCTCAGGCGCCTTCGCCAAGGCGCGCGATCGTTCCCTGCGCGACCGCGCAGAGCTTCTCCTCGCCATCCTTGACGACGAACACATCGCAGCGCACCACCGCCTGCTGGCGGCCGGCGCTGACGCATTCGGCGCGGGCGACCAGCATCTCGCCGATCGCCGGGCGCACGTAGTTGATCTTGTACTCGGATGTCACCACCGGCACCGCCATGGCCGCACCGCCCGCATAGGTCAGCGCGTTGTCGGCCAGGTAGCTGACCACGCCGCCGTGCAGGAAGCCATGCTGCTGCCGCAGATCCTGGCGGATCGGCAATCGCAACTCGGCCTTGCCCGATGACAGCGCCGCCAGCTCGGTGCCGACCAGGACCGAGAAAGGCTGGCTGGCCAGCACCTCCCGGCCCCAGGCGAGCATGTCGGCAGGCCTGGCCTGCCCGGTGCCCGCAGCGGACATCAGAGCACTTCGAAGAGCCCGGCTGCGCCCTGGCCGCCGCCGATGCACATGGTCACGACCACGTACTTGACGCCGCGGCGCTTGCCTTCGATCAGCGCATGGCCGACCAGGCGCGCGCCCGAGACACCGTAGGGGTGACCCACGGCGATGGCGCCGCCGTTGACGTTGAGGCGGTCCATCGGGATGCCCAGCGTATCGGCGCAGTACAGCACCTGCACCGCGAAGGCTTCGTTCAGCTCCCACAGGCCGATGTCGTCGACCTTCAGGCCAGCCTTCTTCAGCAGCTTGGGCACGGCAAAGACCGGGCCGATGCCCATCTCGTCCGGCTCGCAGCCAGCCACCGCAAAGCCGCGGAACACGCCCAGCGGCTGCAGGCCGCGGGCCTCGGCCACGCGTGCGTTCATCACCACGGCAGCCGAAGCGCCGTCCGAGAACTGCGAGGCATTGCCGGCGGTGATCACGCCACCCGGCACGGCGCTGCGGATCTTGGCCACGCCTTCCAGGGTGGTGTCGGCGCGGATGCCTTCGTCGGCGGAGATGGTGACTTCCTTGGTCACCAGCTGGCCGGTGGACTTGTCGGCCACGCCGGCCAGCACCGTCATCGGCACGATCTCGTCCTTGAACTTGCCGGCTTCCTGCCCGGCGGCGGCGCGTTGCTGGCTGCGCACGCCGTACTCGTCCTGGCGCTCCTTCGCGATGTTGTAGCGCTTGGCCACGTTCTCGGCGGTCTGCAGCATGTTCCAGTAGATTTCCGGCTTGTTCTTCAGCAGCCAGCTTTCCTGGACCATATGGCGGTTCATCTCCTGCTGCACGCACGAGATGCTTTCCACGCCGCCGGCGACGAAGATGTCGCCCTCATCGGCGATCACGCGCTGCGCGGCCATGGCGATGGTCTGCAGGCCGGACGAGCAGAAGCGGTTGACGGTGGCGCCGGGCACGGTCACCGGGCAGCCGGCGCGCAGTGCGATCTGGCGTGCGATGTTGGCGCCGGTGGCACCTTCCGGGTTGGCACAGCCCATCAGCACGTCTTCCACTTCGGCGGCCTCGATCTTGGCGCGGGCAATGGCGTGCTGGACGGCATGGCCACCCAGCGTGGCGCCGTGGGTCATGTTGAAGGCGCCCTTCCAGCTCTTGGCCAGCGGGGTCCGCGCGGTGGATACGATGACTGCTTCGTTCATGTCTTGCTCCTCGGAATCTCTTGTGTCGTTCAGTTCGGTGGTTCGGTTCAGCCCTGGCCCTTGAGCAGTTCAGCAGACGTGACACGCGCAACGCCGGCGGCGCCGAGGTCCTGCCATGCCCTGGCCAGCGACCCGTCCAGGTCGATGGCACGGCACGCATCCTCGATCACCGCGGCTGCAAAGCCCGCGGCGCGCGCATCGAGCGCGCTCCAGGCCACGCAATAGTCCGTCGCCAGACCCGCGCAGAACACGCGCTTGACGCCATGCTCGCGCAGGTAGCCGGCCAGCCCGGTGCGCGTGGTGCGGTCCGCTTCCAGGAAAGCGGAGTAGCTGTCCACGTCGGCATGGTGACCCTTGCGGATCACCAGCCGCGCATGCGGCACGTGCAGGCCCGCATGCAGCGCAGCGCCGGGCGTGTCCTGCACGCAGTGCACCGGCCACAGCACCTGCTCTCCAT
The DNA here is from genome assembly GCF_058782785.1 of Cupriavidus sp. FW306-01-F10A. Taxonomy (NCBI): domain Bacteria; kingdom Pseudomonadati; phylum Pseudomonadota; class Betaproteobacteria; order Burkholderiales; family Burkholderiaceae; genus Cupriavidus; species Cupriavidus sp. FW306-01-F10A. Next base: position 169,504 of record NZ_JBYSYA010000011.1, on the reverse strand, counting down.
ACGGCAGCGTCAGCGTCTGGAACGGCTGCGTGCCCGCATGGTTGGCCGCGAACGAGACGTGGCTGACGGGATGCCAGTCCTGCGTCAGCACCACATGACCGAACGCACGCGCCAGCCGGTTGACGGCGGGCACCACTTCATCGCCGTGGGGCACGGCAAGCGCGCCGCCCGGCATGAAGTCGTTCTGCACGTCGATCACCAGCAGGCAATCGTCCGGTCCGATGGTGGTGTTCATCTCAGCTCCAGGCTGAACCGTGTGGCGGTATTAACCGTTGAAGCCCTTGCCTTCGTCCGCCAGCTTCTGCAGCAGCGGCGCGACCTGCCACGCTTCACCGTGGTAGCCCTTGGCGTAGCGCTTCATCGACAGCGCCACGTTGTACAGGCCGACCTGGTCCGCGTACAGCATCGGGCCGCCGCGGAACAGCGGGAAGCCGTAGCCGGTCAGGTACACCATGTCGATATCCGAGGCCTTGGAAGCAATGCCTTCTTCCAGGATCCTGGCGCCTTCGTTGACCAGCGCGAACACCAGGCGCTCGACGATCTCTTCGTCAGAGATCTTGCGGCGCGTGATGCCCAGGTCCTTCGAGTGCTGCACGATCATGTCGTTGACCTGCTGGTTCGGGTACGGCTTGCGGTCGCCCGCCTTGTAGTCGTACCAGCCCGCGCCGGTCTTCTGGCCGAAGCGGCCCATCTCGCACAGCAGGTCGGCAGTCTTGGAATACTGGATGTCCGGCTTGTCCACCGCGCGGCGCTTGCGGATGGCCCAGCCGATGTCGTTGCCGGCCAGGTCGCCCATGCGGAACGGGCCCATGGCAAAGCCGAACTTCTCGATGGCCTTGTCGACCTGCTCCGGCAGCGCGCCTTCGTCCAGCAGGTAGCCAGCCTGGCGGCTGTACTGCTCGATCATGCGGTTGCCGATAAAGCCGTCGCAAACGCCCGACACCACCGCGGTCTTCTTGATCTTCTTGCCGACCTGCATGACCGTGGCCAGCACGTCCTTGCCGGTCTTCTCGCCACGCACCACTTCCAGCAGCTTCATCACATTGGCCGGGCTGAAGAAATGCATGCCGACCACGTCCTGCGGACGCCTGGTGAACGAGGCGATCTTGTTGACGTCGAGCGTGGAGGTGTTCGAGGCCAGGATCGCGCCTTGCTTGGCGACTTCATCCAGCTTCTTGAACACGGTCTCCTTGACGCCCATCTCTTCGAACACGGCCTCGATGATCAGGTCGGCGTCCTTGAGATCGTCATAGGACAGCGTGGTGCTGAGCAGGCCCATGCGCTGCTCGACCTTCTCTTGCGTGAGCTTGCCCTTCTTGGCGCTGTTCTCGTAGTTCTTGCGGATGATGCCGACGCCGCGGTCGAGCGCTTCCTGCTTGGTTTCCAGGATGGTGACCGGGATGCCCGCGTTGAGGAAGTTCATGCTGATGCCGCCGCCCATGGTACCGGCGCCGATCACGGCGACCTTCTCGATCTTGCGGGTCGGCGTGCCTTCGGGCACATCGGGGATCTTGCTGGCGGCACGCTCGCCAAAGAAGGCGTGGCGCAGCGCGCGCGATTCCGGCGTGGTGACCAGGTAGAGGAAGCCCTCGCGCTCTTGCTTCAGGCCCTGTTCGAACGGCTTGAGCGAGCCGGCCACCGCTTCCAGGCACTTCAGCGGCGCCGGGAAGTTCTTGGCCATCGCGGCCACGGTGTTGCGGGCAAAGCCCAGGTAGCCTTCGGGGTTCTCGTGGCGCACCTTCAGGTCGCGCACCTTCGGGTGCGGGCCGGTGGCGGCGCCAACGTTCTGCGCGAACTTGACCGCGGCGGGCAGCACGTCACCGTCGACGATTTCATCGAACAGCTTGGTGCCGGCAAACTTCTCGGACAGCACCGGGGTGCCCGACACGATCATGTTGGCCGCGGCCTCCAGGCCGATCACGCGCGGCAGGCGCTGCGTGCCGCCGGCGCCCGGCAGCAGGCCCAGCTTCACTTCCGGCAGCGCGATCTGGGCGCCCTTGGACGCCACGCGGTAGTTGCAGCCCAGCGCCAGCTCCAGGCCGCCACCCATGGCGACCGAGTGCACGGCGGCCACGACCGGCTTGGACGAGCCTTCCAGCACGCGGATCACCGAGTGCAGCGTCGGCTCCTGCATGGCCTTGGGCGTATTGAATTCACGGATGTCGGCGCCGCCCGAGAAAGCCTTGCCAGCGCCGGTGATGACGATGGCCTTGACGGCGGCATCGTCCAGCGCACGGGTCATGCCTTCGACGATGCCAAGCCGGGTGCTGTGACCCAGGCCGTTGACAGGGGGATTGTCGAGCGTGATGACGGCTACGCCGCCCTGAACCTGATACTGCGCTGTCATGCTGGTTCCTTTGGTGTCAAAAGTTGTCTCGGGATTCGAATTCTCGAATTCATTTTTTACTGCACGGCGCGGCCGGCGGCGGCCGACGACTGCTGCGGGAGGCGGCCGTCATGAGCGGGTAAACCCTCCGCCCGACCTGCCGCTTTCCCGCGCCCCGCAACGCCTTCCGGCGCTTGGGCGAAACAAGCATACACAAAATAGCACGGTCGTTCAATTTCAATTTTCGGACTTTTCCGACGACATGCGCGGCGCGAATGCCGCCCCTGACCGCGATGCATGGCGGGGGCGCCTAAACCGGTGCCAAATCGCCCTGCCATGGCGGATAAAGCACTTGCCGACTGCGACTGAGTGCCGCCTCTAAACCAGTATCGGACTTTATTTGTCCGACACGGACAAATCGCGCTGGCCGACCCTGTAAACTCGCGGCTTTTCGTTTTTTGCCGTCCGGGTTCCACAAGATGCCGGATCGGCGGAAGGTCCAGCGACCCTGATGTCTTCCCCCTCACACTCCCACGCCCACGAGCACCAGCACCCGGTGGTCGAGCACGACCACCTCAAGCGCAGGCTCAAGGCCCGCCACCTGAGCATGATTGCCATCGGCGGCGCAGTCGGCACCGGGCTGTTCGTGGCCTCGGGCGCCTCGATCGCGCAGGCCGGCCCCGGCGGCGCGCTGCTCATGTATATGCTGCTCGGGCTGATGGTCTATTGCCTGATGACCAGCCTGGGCGAGCTGGCGGTGCATATGCCGGTGGCCGGCTCCTTCGTCACCTACAGCGCACTCTATGTCGACGAAGGCTTCGGCTTCGCGCTGGGCTGGAACTACTGGTTCAGCCTGGCGGTGACCATCGCCGTGGAACTGACCGCGGCGCAGCTGGTGATGCAGTACTGGTTCCCCGAAATGCCCGGCGTGGTCTGGAGCGCCGCGTTCCTGCTGCTGATGTTCGGGCTCAATGCGTTCTCGGTGCGCGGCTTCGGCGAGGCCGAGTACTGGTTCGCGCTGATCAAGGTGGTGACCGTGATCGTGTTCCTCGGCGTGGGCCTGCTGATGATCTTCGGCATCATGAAAGGCGGCCCGCAGTCCGGCTGGCACAACTTCACCATGGGCGACGCGCCCTTTGTCGGCGGCATCCCGGCCATGATCGGCGTGGCGATGATCGCGGGCTTCTCCTTCCAGGGCACGGAAACGGTGGGCGTGGCCGCCGGCGAGGCGGAGAACCCGGCCAGGACCATCCCGCGCGCGATCCGGCAGACCTTCTGGCGCATCCTGCTGTTCTATGTGGTCGCGATCCTGATCATCGGGGTGCTGATTCCCTATACCGATCCCAGCCTGCTGCGCAACGACGTCACCGACGTGGGCGTGAGCCCGTTCGCACTGGTGTTCCGCCACGCCGGCCTGGCCTTTGCCGCGGGACTGATGAACGCGGTGGTGCTGACCGCGCTGCTCTCGGCCGGCACCTCCAGCATGTATGTATCGACCCGGATCCTCTACGGCCTGGCCGTCAGCGGCCGCGCGCCGCGCGCGTTCGGCAAGCTGACCGTGAGCGGCGTGCCGTTCAACGCGCTGCTGGCCACCACCGCCGTGGGCGCGCTGTGTTTCTTCAGTTCGCTGTTCGGGGACAAGGCGGTCTACCTGTGGCTGCTCAACACCTCGGCCATGACCGGCTTCTTTGCCTGGCTGGGCATTGCCATCAGCCATTACCGCTTCCGTCGCGGGCTGGTGCACCAGGGCTATGACGTGGGCATGCTGGCCTACCGCTCGCCGCTCTATCCCTTCGGCCCCATCTTTACCGTGGTGCTGTGCGTGGTGATCGTGGCCGGGCAGAACTACCAGGCGTTTGCGGATATTCCGAACCGGTGGCCGGAGATCGTGGCGACCCATATCGGCGTGCCGGCGTTCCTGGCGCTGTGGTGGGGATACCGGGCCGTGAAGAAGTCGCGGCTGATTGATTACGACGATATGCCGTTTGACTTGCCGAAGCCACCGGATCGCTCCCGTCTCCCGCTTGCGGGTGACGGGCAGGGAGTGAGGGCCGGCGCTGGCATGTCACCGGAATGACTTAGCCGGGGCGCCCCGCCCTCGCCCCGACCCTCTCCCGCAAGCGGGAGAGGGAAACACACAGCTTGTGCAGGCCGTGGTTGTCGAACTCCGGCCGCAGTAGCAATCAGAACCTGAAGTTCGCCGTCAGCATGCCAAAGCGCCCTGCGCCCAGTGCGCCGTAGTGGTTGTGCGCCTTGGTGTAGTACGTCTTGTCGAACAGGTTCTGGATATTGAGCTGCAGCGACAGGTTCTTGTTCACCTTGTAGGCGCCCATCAGGTCAAAGCGCCAGTACGACGGCACATACAGCGAGTTGGCCGGGTTGGCATAGACCTTGTCGACATAATACGCACCCGCGCCCACCGTCAGCGCCGGCAGCAGCTGGTAGGTGGTCCACAGGCTGAAGCTGTTCTTCGGCGTATTGGGGAACTGGTTGCCGTTGTTGGCCGCGTTGACTGCCTGCGGACCGTTGTCGATCAGCTCGCTGTTCAGGTAGGTATAGCCGCCGAACACGCCCCACTTGTCGGTCAGGTTGCCGGCAAAGCCCAGTTCGAAGCCCTTCACGCGCTGCTTGCCGGCATTGATCGTGGTGTTGGCGTCAACCGCGACCCGCGCGTTGTTCTTCTCGATCTGGAAGATCGCACCGGTCAGCGACAGGCGGCGGGCCAGCAGGTCCCACTTGGTGCCGATTTCCACCGAACGCGAGGTCTCCGGCTCCAGGTTGCGCTGCGCCGCGGTGATATTGTCGGCGCCGTCGCCGTTGGTCGAACCCGGCGGCGTCGACGAGGTGCCGTACGACACGTAGATGCTGGCATTCTCCACCGGCTTGTACACCACGCCAGCCTGGTAGTTGAAGAAGTGCGACTTGTTGCGGACATCCAGCTGCGCCACGGCCGCGCCGGTGTTCGGGTTGGTGTACGCGTTGGCGAAAGCGTGCGTGTCGTAGTTGTCGTAGCGGATGCCGCCGTTGACCAGCCACTGCTTGGTGATCTCCACCGTGTCGAACAGGTAGACCGACTGCGTGTTGGTGGTCGTGGTGGTAGTGACCGGCATCTTGCTGATGCTGCCGCGCCACGGGTCGTTCGGGTTCGGGTTGGCCAGCGGCGCGCAGTCGAAGCTGGCCACCAGCGACGCGTTGCAGATGCCCGCTGCCGCCGCCCGGTTGGCCGAGACCACGTTGTACGGGGTGTTATCGGTATCGTCGCGGCTGAACTCAAAGCCGAACAGCACGGTGTGCTTGAGGCTGCCGGTGTCGAACTTGGCGCTCAGGTCGGTCTGGTTGGTCAGCGTCTCGGTCGCCGAATCGCGGCTCTTGGTGTTGCGCCAGACAAAGCCGCGCGGCACGTTGCCCTTGCTGTCGTCAGGGTTGGTGACGATGTAGTCGTTGGTCGCGCGGCCCCAGCGAGTGGTGTTGCTGAACACCAGGCCGTTGCGGAAGTCATGCTTGACCGTGGCCGTGGCGATATCGGACTGCGTCTTCTGGAAATCGCGATTGGTCAGGCCGTAGAAATTGTTGCGGTCGACACTGGCCGGCTGCGACGGGTTGGCCTTGCTCGACTGGCTGGCGGGGCGGGAATACGGAATGCTGTAGTCCGGCATGCCGTTGCCCTGCAGGTGGTAGTACGACAGCGTGACCTGCGTGGGTGAGTTCAGGCCAAAGGTCACGGACGGCGCGAAGCCCCAGGAGTTCTGGTCGACCTCGTCGCGGCCGGGCACGTTGGCGGTATACCCCAGCGCATTCAGGCGCACGGCAGTATTGTCGTTGAGCACGTAGTTGCCGTCTGCCGTGGCGCGGAAATACGAGTCCGTGCCCACGCCCACCGAGCCCTGCACGAAGTTCTCGCTGGTCGGCAGCTTCGACACGATGTTGATCATGCCGCCGGCCGAGCCCTTGCCGCCAAAGGCCGAGCTCGGGCCCTTGATGACTTCGATGCTTTCGATATTGAAGGTGTCGCGGGTCTGCGAAGCGGTGTCGCGCACGCCGTCGACATAGATGCTCGACATCGAGTCGAAGCCGCGGATGAACGGACGGTCGCCGATCGGGTTGCCGCCTTCGCCGGCGCCGAAGGTGATGCCCGGCGTGGTGCGCAGCGCGTCCTGCAGCGAGTTGGAACCGGTCTGCTGCACCACCTGTGCCGGCACCACCGTGACGGACTTGGGGGTATCCAGCAACGGCGCGGTGAACTTGGCCGACTGGGCCTCGTCCACCTTGTAACCATCATCCTTCGCTCCTGTCACCGTCACGCTTTGCAGCGTCACGGGCTTGGTGTCGGCACTGGCCGCGGCGGCAGGCTGGCTCTCCTGTGCCGCAGCGCCCTGCATGGCAAACACTGCCACGGCGCCGGCCAGCGCCCCGGCAAGCGGATTCAGCCGGAACGTGTCCTGTTGTTGTTTCACGATCTACCTTCCCTTTGTTGCTTTGTAGTTTTCTTGACTCGATCTGTGCGTGGTCATGAAGACAGGGCTCAGGCAGCGTGAAAGCTTTGATTCATGTCATCCATAACGGCGGGCGATTATAAGATGGCCGAAATCAAAACACAAACAAGAATCATTCCTATTCAATCACTAAAAATATCGAATATACGGTCGGAAATGGCAGAAATGGCTGCATATGCCACTTTTTTCGTGACAATATAGTCATTTTTCGGTAATACGCGGCAGCTTGTTGACTAGTCTACTTAGCAGCAGCGGGCGCGCCTGGCGCCTGTAGGAGTGCCCGCGCGGCGGGGATTTCCCGTCACTGCCAGGGGCTGACAAACCATTGATTTTTCTGATGTTTCAGCCCGGCTGAAGCTGTGCCGCAGGGTGCGGCGGGGCCTTGGCGCCGGGTCGAGGCAGACCCGGCGCATATCCACGGCGAGCGCCGGATCAAACCTCCAGCCACTCCTTTCTCACCTGCGAGTTGGCCTTCAGCTCCGCGGGCGTGCCTTCGAACACGATATGCCCGTGCCCCATCACGTAGACGCGCTGGGAAATATCCAGCGCAATCGCCAGCTTCTGCTCGATCAGCAGCACGGAAATACCCCGCTCCTTCAGCGTCTTCAGGTAGTCCCCGACCAAGGCCACGATCATCGGCGCCAGGCCTTCGGTGGGTTCGTCGATCAGCACCAGGTCGGGGTCGCCCATCAGCGTGCGGCACAACGTCAGCATCTGCTGCTCGCCGCCGGAGAGCACGCCGGCCGAGGTGTTCTCGCGCTCCTTCAGCCGCGGGAACATGTTGAACATGTCCTCGACGGTCCATCGCGGCCTGGCCTGCCTCGGGTTGCGCTTCTCCCCCAGCAGCAGGTTCTGCCGCACCGTCAGCGTCGGAAAGATGTCCCGGTTCTCCGGCACATAGCCAATCCCGAGGTGCGCGATCTCGAAGGTGCGCCGCCCCAGGATCTCTTCGTCGCGAAACCGCACCGAGCCCTCGGCCTTGACCATGCCGAGGATGGCCTTGGCCATGGTCGAGCGCCCCACCCCGTTGCGGCCCAGCAGCGCGACGATCTCGCCTTCGCCGATATGCGCGTCCACGCCGTGGAGGATGTGGCTCTTGCCGTAGTAGGCGTGCAGGCCCTGGACGTTCAGCATGCGCTTGCCCATCAGTGCGCTCCTTCGGTGGCTTCCTCGTCGAGGGTTGTGCCCAGGTAGGCTTCCTTGACCTTGCGGTTGTTGCGGATGGCTTGCGGGGTATCCGTGGCAATCACTTCGCCGTAGACCAGCACAGAGATGCGGTCGGCCAGGCCGAACACCACGCTCATGTCGTGCTCCACCATCACCAGCGTCTTGCCGACGGTGACCTTGCGGATCAGCTCCACCGCGTGATCGGATTCGGAGCGGCTCATGCCCGCGGTGGGCTCGTCCAGCAAGATCACCTCGGCGCCGCCGGCGATGGTGATGCCGATCTCCAGCGCGCGCTGCTCGGCATAGGTCAGCAGGCCCGCCTGGCTGTCGCGGCGGTGCTGCATGCCAATCAGCTCCAGCACCTCCTCCGCGCGCTCGCGCGTGTCGCGCAGGCCCTTGAGCCGGTGCCAGAACGAATACTTGTAGCCGAGCGACCACAGCACCGCGCAGCGCAGGTTCTCGAACACCGACAGCCGATGGAAGATGTTGGTGATCTGGAAGCTGCGCGACAGCCCCATGCGGTTGATCACGAAGGGCTGCAGCCCGCCGATCTCCGCGCCGTTCAGGCGCACCGTGCCGCTGGTCGGCGCAAAGCGCCCCGAGATCAGGTTGAAGGTGGTCGACTTGCCCGCCCCGTTCGGCCCGATCAGCGCATGGCGCTCACCCTTCGGGATGCTCAGGTTCACGCCGCGGATGATCTCCGTCTGGCCGAACTTCTTGCGTACATCGGTCAGTTCCAGTGCCGCTGTCATGCCCTGCCTCCTGCGATTTCCATCTGTACCTTGTCCCACGCGCTGCGCACCCGCGCCGCCGCCAGGCGCCACGCGAACAGGCCAGCCGCCCACAGCGCGGCCGCCACCAGCCATGGCGCCCAGCTCGCGGCATCGAAGCCGACGCCGAACAGCGACATCGTGGTGCCGTTGGCGCTGTCGACCTGGACCTTGTAGACCAGCTCGACCGTCAGGATCATGGCCAGCAGCAGCACCACCCCGGCGCCGCCGGCACGCGCATAGGACGGCAGCATGCGGCCCAGCTTGCCCTTGCCCAGCAGCGGCACCTGCATCAGCAGCAGGCTGGCCAGCCCGCCCGGCACGAACATCACCATCAGCACGAAGAACAGGCCCAGGTACAGCAGCCAGGCCTTGGTCAGGTCCGACAGCGCCACCGCGAACAGCACGAACACCACCGCGCCGATGATGGGCCCGAAGAACACGCCCGCGCCGCCGATGAACACCGCCAGCAGCACGCCGCCGGAGCGCACCGCGCTGACGTTCTCGGCCGAGACGATCTCGAAGTTGATGGCGCCCAGCGCCCCGGCGATACCGGCGAAGAATGCCGACAGGATCAGCACCAGGTAGCGCACGCGCTGGGTGTTGTAGCCGATGAACTCGACCCGCTCGGGGTTGTCGCGCACGGCGTTGGCGATGCGGCCCAGCGGCGTCTGCGTCCAGGCGTACATCGCCACCATCGACAGCAGGCACCACGCCGCGATCAGGTAGTAGACCTGGCGCCCGGGCCCGAAGGTGATGCCCAGGAACGGGTCGCCGACCACGCGGTTGGTGGAGATGCCGCCCTCGCCGCCGAAGAACTCCGGGAACATCAGCGAGCTGGCGAACACCATCTCGCCGATGCCCATGGTAATCATGGCAAAGGTGGTGCCGGACTTCTTGGTGGTGACGTAGCCGAAGATCACGCCGAAGAAGGCGCCGGCCACGCCGCCCACCAGCGGCAGCATCGACACCGGCAGCCAGACCTTGCCCGCCCCGACCATGTTCAGCACATGCACGGCGATAAACGCGCCCAGGCCGGAGTAGACCGCGTGGCCGAACGACAGCATGCCGGTCTGCCCGAGCAGCATGTTGTACGACAGCGCAAAAATGATCATGATGCCCATCTGCGACATCAGCGTGATGGCGAAGCCCCCGGTGAAGATCAGCGGCAGCACCAGCATGACCAGCACGGTCAGGCTCCAGATGATCCAGCGCGCCAGGTTCAGCGGGCGGTAGCGCAGGGTGCGGCCGGTCACCACCGGCTCGCGGGGTTGTTGCATCGCTTGCTCCATGGCGTCAGCTCTCCCGGGTTCCCATCAGTCCACGCGGGCGGAAGATCAGCATCACCACCAGCAGCAGGTACGGCAGCACCGGCGCCACCTGGGCCACCGTGAGCTTCCACAAGGAATAGAACGGCGTGGCCTCGCTGACGGCCAGCCCCAGGCTGGTCATCAGGCCCGCCAGCGAGGCGTCGATGGTGACCGCGAAGGTCTGCAGCACGCCGATCAGGATCGACGCAATGAAGGCGCCCACCAGCGATCCCATGCCGCCCACCACCGCCACCACGAACACGATCGACCCGACCGCCGCGGCCATCGACGGCTCGGTGACGAAGGCATTGCCGCCGATCACTCCCGCCAGCCCGGCCAGCGCGGCGCCGCCGCCAAACACCATCATGAACACGCGCGGCACGTTGTGGCCCAGCGCCTCGACCATTTCCGGGTGCGTCAGCGCGGCCTGGATCACCAGCCCGATGCGGGTACGCGTCAGCACCAGGTAGATCGCCACCAGCATGCCCAGCGACACCAGCATCATGAAGGCGCGGTACTTGGGGAAGGACGAGGTGAACACCGTGAACAGCGGCCCGTCCAGCTCCGCGGGAATCCGGTACGGCACCGCCGCCAGGCCCCACACCAGCTTGACGCCCTCTTCCATCAGGTAGGCCAGGCCGAAGGTGAACAGCAGTTCGGCCACGTGGCCGTACTTGTGCACCGTGCGCAGGCCGAAGCGCTCCACCAGCGCGCCCGCGCCGGCCACCAGCAGCGGCGCGAAGATCAGCGCCGGCCAGAACCCGACCTTGCTGGCGATGGTGTAGGCAAAGTAGGCGCCCAGCATGTAGAAGCTGGCATGGGCAAAGTTGAGCACGCCCATCATGCTGAAGATCAGCGTAAGGCCCGATGACAGCATGAACAGCAGCAGCCCGTAGCTGATGCCGTTCAGCAGTGAGATGACGAAGAATTCCACAGCGTGTCCTTCAAGCTGGCGCCGCCATGCGTGGGCATGCCGGCGTCCGTCCGGTTGGATTGAGGGTGAGCGTCGCCCTCCGGGGGCGGATGCCCGCCCCGGACGCTCCCCGGTATCGACCGAAAAAGACTGAAAGTATGCAGGATCGGGCGGCCACTTTGTCAGCGTGGCCGGCCCGTCACGGACAGGATCAGCCCGGCCGCTTCATCTGGCAGGAGGTCGGCTGCGCCGACACGTACTGGTCCATCAGCGCGTTGGTCTTCCAGCCGTAGCCGGTGTTTTCCTGGTCGTACTTGATTTCCTTGCCGTCCACCTTGGTCCAGGTGGCGACCACCAGCGACTGCTGCGCCTGGTGGTCCGAGTTGCGCATCTCGACCGTGCCGTTCATGCTGTCGACCTTGATGCCCTCGAGCGCCTTGGCAACCTTGGTCGGATCGGTCGAGCCGGTGTCCTTGAAGGCCTTGGCCAGCATGGCAATGCCGGTGTAGGAGGCCATCACGTAGAAGTCGTCGTTGTACTTCTTCTTGAAGCCCTCGATGACATCAGCCCCCTTGAACCCCTTGTTGTTGGGGTTGTAGTAGCCGACATACTTGACGTGCTCGGCGCCGGTGGCGCCCATCGCCGTGGGCACGCCGGTGGTGCCGGCGTAGTAGGTGTAGTAGTTGGCGGTCAGGCCGGCATCCTTGCCCGCCTTGATCAGCAGCGCCAGGTCGCTGCCCCAGTTGCCGGTGATCACGGTATCGGCGCCAGAGGCCTTGATCTTGGCCGCGTACGGGGCAAAGTCCTTGACCTGCGCCAGCGGGTGCAGGTCTTCACCGACGATCTGGATGTCCGGGCGCTTGCGCTTGAGGTAGTCCTTGGCGGCGCGCGCCACCTGGTGGCCGAACGAGTAGTTCTGGTTGATCAGGTAGACCTTCTTGACGTTCGGATCCTTGGCCAGGAAGGTGGTCAGCGCCTCCATCTTCATGTCCGAGTTGGCGTCGAGACGGAAATGCCAGTAGTTGCATTTGGCATTGGTCATGTCCGGGTCCACCGCGGCGTAGTTCAGGTAGACGATTTCCTTGCCCGGGTTGCGCTCGTTGTGCTTGGCCACCGCGTCCTGCAGCGCCAGCCCGACCGACGAGCCGTTGCCCTGCACGATATAGCGGATGCCCTGGTCGACCGCCTGCTTGAGGATGGTCAGGCTTTCCTGCGGCGACAGCTTGTTGTCGAAACCCACCACCTCGAACTTGTGCGCGCCGGCCCAGTTCTTCTGGTTGGCGATGTCGGCGACATACTGCCAGCTCTTGAGCTGGTTCTGCCCAACGGGAGCCATCAGCCCCGAGAGCGGGTCAATGAAGGCGATCTTCACCGTATCCGCGAGTGCGGTACCTGAAACCAGCGCAGAACCCAGTGCGGCAAACACGGCCACACCGGCCACCAGCGGACGCATTTTGGTCATACCTGTCTCCTTCACTCTTGTCGTTGGCTTGTCGTCGAATTTGGCTGGCTGCGCGGCGTCCTCCATGCCACGCCGTGCAGCCGGCCCCGAACACGCCATGCCGCAAGCAGGCATGGCGCACCGGAAAGCGCGTGCCGGCGTCAGGCGGTCGGCAGCTTGTAGTCCTTGAACTGCTCGCGCAGCTTGAGCTTCTGCATCTTGCCGGTGGCGGTCAGCGGGATCTCGGTGACAAAGGCCACGTCGTCCGGGATCCACCACTTGGCGACCTTGCCTTCGAAGAACTGCAGCAGTTCTTCGCGGGTGACTTCGGCGCCGGGCTTCTTCACCACCACCAGCAGCGGGCGTTCATCCCACTTGGGGTGGTAGGCCGAGATGCAGGCCGCCATATGCACCGCGGGGTGCGCGGCGGCGACGTTCTCGATATCGATCGACGAGATCCATTCGCCGCCGGACTTGATCACGTCCTTGCTGCGGTCGGTGATCTGCATGAAGCCGTCGGCGTCGATGGTGGCGACGTCGCCGGTCGGGAACCAGCCGTCGGCCAGCGGGTTGTCATCGTTGCGGAAGTAGCGGTCGATGATCCACGGCCCGCGCACCATCAGGTCGCCGAAGGCCTTGCCGTCCCACGGCAGCTCGTTGCCGTCGCCATCGACGATCTTCATGTCGACGCCGAAGATCACGCGGCCCTGCTTTTCCTGGATCTTGTGGCGCTCGGCGTCGGACAGGTCCTGGTGCCTGGCCAGCAGCTTGCACGACGTGCCCAGGGGCGACATCTCGGTCATGCCCCAGGCGTGGATCACCTCCACATCCAGCGCCTCGAGTGCGCGGATCATCGCCGGCGGCGCGGCCGAGCCGCCGATCACGGTGCGGCGGAAGCTGGAGAACTTGAGCTGGTTCGACTGCACGTGCTGGAGCAGGCCGAGCCACACCGTCGGCACGCCGGCGGAGAAGGTCACCTTCTCCTGCTCGAACAGTTCATAGATCGAGGCCCCGTCCAGCTTGGCACCGGGCAGCACCAGCTTGGCGCCGACCAGCGGCACCGAGTACGGCAGGCCCCAGGCATTGACGTGGAACATCGGCACCACGGGCAGGATCACGTCGCTGGCGGAGCAGCCCAGCGCGTCGGGCAGTGCCGACGCGTACGAGTGCAGCACCGTCGAGCGGTGCGAGTACAGCGCGCCCTTGGGGTTGCCGGTGGTGCCCGAGGTGTAGCACAGGCTCGACGCCAGGTCCTCGTCGAACTGCGGCCATTCGTAGTTGCCGTCCTGCGTGTCGACCAGTTCCTCGTAGCACAGCAGCGGCACCTTCGATTCGGCCGGCATATGCGCGCGGTCGGTCATCGCCACCCAGCCCTTGACGTTGGGGCAATGCGGCGCCACGCCTTCCACCAGCGGCAGGAAGGTCAGGTCGAAGAAGATATAGCCGTCTTCCGCGTGGTTGACGATATAGGCGATCTGCTCGGGGAACAGGCGCGGGTTGATGGTATGGCAGACGGCGCCCATGCCGGACACGCCGTAGTAGATCTCGAGGTGGCGGTAGCCGTTCCAGGCCAGCGTGCCGACGCGCTCGCCCCGCTTCACGCCCAGTGCGCCGAGCGCCTGCGCCAGCTTGCGGGCGCGCAGTTCGCAATCGCGGTACGTGTAGCGATGCAGGTCGCCCTCCGTGCGCCGCGAGACGATCTCGGTGCTGCCGTAATAACGCGCGGCGTGTTTGATGATGGAGGAAATGAGCAGCGGCGCGCTCATCATTTGACCCATCAATGCCATGAACCTGCCTCCTGAAAGTCTTGTCTAGTTCGCCTGAAAACGAACAACCGTACTATTTTTTGGCGGTCGTTTCCATGCACCAAATCGGCGTCCGGCCGATCTCGTTGTGCACTGCTGTACTGTCGTTGTGTATTGCCGTCGGGGTTGCCGCCGGTATTGCCATCGAATTCGGGGCCGCAATTCTGCGAAAAGCCCATGCACCGGATTCATGTGCGCACTGAAGGAGGAAAATAACCGTGCGGTGCATGGCGGCATTAACTCGGTCGAGCGGTCGAGTGCCGTTGAGGACGTACAATACTGCGTGGCATGTTGCACCTCAACATGTCGTTTTCCCTAGCCACCACCGCATTTTCGTGCCCCCGGCATGCCGCGCTGCACCGCTTTTTACGCGGTTCGCCGCACATCGACGAGCGCACGGAATTCGCACCGCCCCTTGCGCCCCGAGGCGCCCCTACGCGATGCCAGACACGCCCCAGTCACAAGCTCCGCAGCCCTCCGACGCAGCCACGCCGGCAACGCTGTCCGCGCCCTGGCGCACCGCGCCCGGCTTCGCCGAACTCGGCGCGCAGTTCTTCACGCGGCTGCGCCCGACGCCGCTGCCAGCACCCTACCTGGTGGGGGTGGCGCCGGCCGCTGCGGCCCTGCTCGGCTGGGATGCCGGCATCGGCAGCCAGCAGGACTTCATCGAGACCTTTATCGGCAACCAGGTGCCGGACTGGGCCGACCCGCTCGCCACGGTCTATTCCGGGCACCAGTTCGGGGTCTGGGCTGGCCAGCTCGGCGACGGCCGCGCCATCCGCCTGGCGCAGGCCGAGACCGCCACCGGCCCGTGGGAAATCCAGCTCAAGGGCGCGGGCCTGACGCCCTACTCGCGCATGGCCGATGGCCGGGCGGTGCTGCGCTCATCGATCCGCGAGTACCTCTGCTCCGAAGCCATGGCCGCACTGGGCGTGCCGACCACGCGTGCGCTGTCTATCATGGGCTCGGACGCGCCGGTGCGGCGCGAGACCATCGAAACCTCCGCGGTGGTGACCAGGCTGTCGCCGACCTTTATCCGCTTCGGGCACTTCGAGCATTTCGCCGCGCACGACGACGTCGCCGCGCTGCGCAAGCTGGCGGATTTCGTCATCGACAACTTCATGCCCGCCTGCCGCGACGACACCCAGCCCTACCAGGCGCTGCTGCGCGAGGTCTCGCTGCGCACCGCCGACCTGATCGCGCACTGGCAGGCAGTGGGCTTCTGCCACGGGGTGATGAACACCGACAATATGTCGATCCTGGGCCTGACCATCGACTACGGTCCATTTGGCTTCCTGGACGCGTTCGACGCCAACCATATCTGCAACCACTCCGACACGCAGGGCCGCTACGCCTACAGCCAGCAGCCGCAGGTGGCATTCTGGAACCTGCACTGCCTGGCGCAGGCGCTGCTGCCGCTGTGGCTGCCGCCAGAGGATGCCGACCAGGAAGGCGCGCGCGACGCCGCCGTGGAAGCCGCGCGCGCGGCGCTGGACCCGTTCCGCGACCGCTATGCCGCGGCATTCTTCCGCCACTACCGTGCCAAGCTGGGCCTGCGCCCGCCCGCCGGCGGCGATGACAAGAGCGATGAGCCGCTGCTGACCAGCCTGTTCCAGCTGCTGCACGGCCAGCGCGTGGACTACACGCTGTTCTGGCGCAAGCTGTGCGGCATTTCGTCCGCCGATGCCTCGCGCGACGCGCCGGTGCGCGACCTGTTCCTGGACCGCGCCGCCTTCGACGCATGGGTGGCCGACTATCGCGCGCGCCTGCGCGCCGAGCAGTCGCACGACGCCGCGCGCGAACTGGAAATGCTGGCAGTCAACCCCAAGTACGTGCTGCGCAACCACCTGGCCGAAACCGCGATCCAGCGCGCACGCGAGAAGGACTTCACCGAAGTGGACCGCCTGCTGGCAGTGCTGTCGCGCCCCTTCGACGAGCAGCCGGAAGCAGAGCACTACGCGGCGCTGCCGCCGGACTGGGCCTCCGGCCTGGAGGTCAGTTGCTCGTCGTGACGCCATGTCATCCGCGCCCTGCACGCCGGCCCCAGCCGGTGTAAGGTTCGCGCAGTTTGCACGACCAATGCCTTAACTGAGGAACCCAGCCGAGGAAGCCCTGCGAGGACAAGACCATGACCACCACCAAGACCGACGCCGAGTGGCGTGAACAACTCTCCGACATCGAATACCGCGTGACCCGCGAGGCCGCCACCGAGCGCCCGTTCACCGGCCGCTACTGGGACCACTGGGACAACGGCATCTACCACTGCGTGGGCTGCGGCACGCCGCTGTTCGAATCCGCCACCAAGTTCGATGCCGGCTGCGGCTGGCCCAGCTATTTCCGCGCCATCAACGGCGAGGTGATTGCCGAGCACGTCGACCACAGCCACGGCATGACGCGGGTGGAGGTTCGCTGCAAGGAATGCGGCAGCCATCTCGGCCATGTCTTCGAGGATGGCCCCGCCCCGACCGGCCTGCGCTATTGCATCAACTCGGCTGCGCTAAAATTCGATGATCGCGACCCGGCACAGCGTGCGGCGGATGAGGCCCACGCTGCCGGCAGCGACGACAAACCCCGGCGCGGCCCGCAGCGCTGAATGCTCCGGCAAGCACGCCGGACACAACCTGGTACCGCATGAAATTCCTGTTCGACCTGTTCCCGGTCATCCTGTTTTTTGCCGCCTTCAAGCTGGCCGACATCTACACCGCCACCGCCGTGGCCATTGGCGCCACCGTGCTGCAGATCGGCTGGGTCTGGTTCCGCCACCGCAAGGTCGAGCCGATGCAGTGGGTCAGCCTGCTGATCATCGCGGTGTTCGGCGGTGCCACGCTGGTGCTGCACAACGAGACCTTCATCAAGTGGAAGCCGACCGTGCTCTACTGGATGTTCGCGGTGGCGCTGCTGGGCTCGGTGATCGGCTGGCGCAAGAACCTGATCCGCGCCATGATGGAGAAACAGGTGACCCTGCCCGACCCGGTGTGGGCGCGCCTGAACGCCGCCTGGGCCGGCTTCTTTGCCGCCATGGGCGTGCTGAACCTGTACGTGGCCTACCAGTTCTCGACCGAGGCCTGGGTCAACTTCAAGCTGTTCGGCAGCATGGGGCTGATGCTGGTGTTCATCGTCGCCCAGAGCGTCTGGTTGTCGCGCCACATGCCCGAGAACAGCCAGGACTGACGCCCCCCGCCCCCGCACCCCACGAACTGAAGGAAACCATTGATGGCAGCCGATCCCGCCACTATCGAGGCGATGCTGCGCGAAGCGCTCGCCCCCAGCCACCTGGCCGTGCGCGACGACAGCGCGCTGCACGCCGGACATGCCGGCGCCGCATCGGGCGGCGGACATTACGACGTGACAATCGTCAGCGAGCGCTTTACGGGTCACAGCCGGGTTGCGCGACACCGCATGGTGTATGATGCGCTGCGCGGTCTGTTCCCCGCGCAGATCCACGCACTTGCCGTGACTGCGTTCACCGACCAAGAGTACCAATCCCGCGCATCATCACGCGATTCTTCCAGCAACTCTCAGACCTGATTCCATGAAGACCACCGTCCTCTCGTTCAGCCTGGCGGCTGTGCTTGCTGCCGGCAGCCTGCCGGCCATCGCCCAGAATGCCGCCGTCGTGAATGGCAAGGCCATTTCGTCGGCAAAGCTGGACAAGTTGATCGCCGGCACCGGCCAGCCCGACAACCCGGAGCTGCGCTCGCGCGCGCGCAACATGCTGATCGACCGCGAACTGCTCGTGCAGGAAGCCAACAAGCGCGGCCTGACCCATCGCGACGACGTGCAGGAACAACTGGAACAGGCCCGCCTGAACGTGCTGGCCGGCGCCGTGTTCGAAGACTACGTGAAGACCCACGGCGCCAGCGACGCCGAGTTGCGCAAGCAGTACGACAAGATCAAGTCGCAGTTCGGCAACGGCAAGGAATACCACGCCCGCCACATCCTGGTGGAAAAGGAAGCCGACGCCAAGGCGATCATCGCCAAGATCAAGGGCGGCGCCAAGTTCGAGGACATGGCCAAGGCCTCGTCCAAGGACCCGGGCTCGGCAGCCAACGGCGGCGACCTGGACTGGGCCAACAGCAGCAGCTACGTGCCTGAGTTCTCGGCTGCCATGACCGGCCTGAAAAAGGGCCAGCTGACCGATACCCCGGTCAAGACCCAGTTCGGCTGGCATATCATCGAACTGGTCGACGTGCGCGACGCCAAGATCCCGTCGTTCGAAGAGGTCAAGCCGCAGCTCACGCAGATGCTGATGGGGGACCAGAACTGGCAGCGCGAGCAGTTCCAGGCCATGATGAAGTCACTCAAGGACAAGGCCAAGATCCAGTAAGGCACGGTCCGGTCGCCCCCCGCCGGTCCTGCAAGATTCAAGGATGCAGCGCGTGGAGTCGACTGGCCGCTACTGGCAACTCTGGCATCTCTCATCCCGGGGCATGTGCTATTGCGCACTGGCCTGGGCGACCCTGGATGGCGCCGCCCCCGGCTGGCGCCAGCTCCACCCCTATCTCCCGTTGCGTGACCGTTACGCGCCCGAGAAGATCCTGCACGCCGTGGTGGCGTACAAGGAGGCTCGCGGCGAGATCAGGCCGCCCCCTGGTTTTGAAGCCGGGCGGATGCTGACTTATGCGTATGCGTCGTGGAGTTCACGCCTGCTCCCTCCGCTTGCCGGCTGAACCAGCCTTCACTGGCGCAGGTCGTAGCGCCACCCGGTTTCGTCGAGCTGCCTGATACTGTCACCAGTCCGACCAGCGCGTCCAGCATCTTGCTGCCCGTTTCCGCGCTGGCCCAGGTCGGGTATGGCCGTCGCCATTTGGGCTTTGGCCGCTTGCATCGCCGAAAAACTAAAAAGCCACCGGCGCTGCCGGTGGCTCTGGGTGCGTTCCTGACAAAGGATGACCAACTGGGTACTCCCTCTCCCGCACGCGGGAGAGGGAGAAAACAGCGGGCGACGCAAACCTGCAGCTGATGCTTACCCCACCCACTTCCGCGCATTCCGGAACATCCGCATCCACGGGCTGCCACCATCGGCAACCTGTTTCCACGCGTCCGGCGCCCAGCTCATCGTCGCGGCGCGGAATACACGCTCCGGGTGCGGCATCAGCACGGTGAAACGGCCATCGACGGTGGTCACCGAGGTGATGCCATCGGGCGAGCCATTCGGGTTGAGCGGATAGGCCTGCGTGACCGCGCCGTAGTTGTCGACAAAGCGCAGCGCCACGTGGGCCTGGTCGATATTGCCCTGCTGCGAGAAGTCGGCAAACCCTTCGCCGTGGGCGACAACGATCGGGATGCGGCTGCCTTCCATGCCGGCGAAGAAGATCGACGGCGAGGACTGCACTTCCACGGTCACGTAGCGCGCTTCATACTGCTCCGACTGGTTGCGCGTGAACTGGGGCCATGCACCTGCGCCCGGGATGATCGGGGCCAGGTTGCTCATCATCTGGCAGCCATTGCACACGCCCAGCGCGAAAGTGTCCTGGCGGTTGAAGAAGGCCGCGAACTGCTCGGCCATCTGCCCGTTGAACAGGATGGTCTTGGCCCAGCCCTCGCCCGCGCCCAGCACGTCGCCGTAGCTGAAGCCGCCGCATGCGACAAAGCCGGAGAAGTCGGCCAGATTGGCGCGGCCGGCGATCAGGTCGCTCATGTGCACGTCGTGCGCATCGAAGCCGGCGCGGTCCATGCTGTACGCCATTTCGATCTGCGAATTGACGCCCTGCTCGCGCAGGATCGCCACGCGCGGACGCGCGCCAGTGGCGACAAACGGCGCGGCGATGTCCTCCGCCGGATCGAACGTCAGCACCGGGCTGATGCCAGGGTCGGCAGCATCCAGCAGGCGATCGTACTCGCTGTCCGCGCAGGCCGGGTTGTCGCGCAGTCGCGCGATGCGCCAGCTGACTTCGCTCCAGTTGCGCTGCAGGTCCGTACGCGAGGCGCCGAACACTTTCTTGGCATCCCGGTAGATCTCGACCTGGTCGGTGGTGTTGGGCTTGCCGACCACGTGGCTGCACGCCGACAGGCCCGCCTCGCGCAGCACCGCGAACACCGCGTCGCGGTCCTGCATGCGCACTTGCACCACGGCACCCAGCTCTTCCGAGAACAGCGCGCGCAGGGTCTGGTCGTTGCGGCGCTCGGCGATCTGCTGGGCCCAGTTCTTGGCGTCGCCGTAGTCCTGTTCCTGCTGCGGATCCAGCGCCAGCATGTCGACGTTGAGCGAAACACCGCAATGGCCGGCAAAGGCCATTTCGGCCAGCGTGGCCATAAAGCCGCCGTCGGAACGATCGTGGTAGGCCAGCAGCTTGCCTTCGCGGTTCAGGCGCTGGATCACGTTGAAGAAGTTCTTCAGGTCCTCGGCATTGTCCACGTCCGGGGCACTGTCACCGACCTGCTGCATGACCTGCGCCAGGATGCTGCCGGCCATGCGATTCTTGCCGCGGCTCAGGTCGACGGCGATCAGCACGGTGTCGCCGGCGTCGGTGCGCAGTTGCGGCGTCAGCGTGCGGTTGACGTCGTCCACCGCGGCGAAGGCCGAGATGATCAGGGACACGGGCGCCACCACTTCCTTGTTGACGCCTTCATCCTGCCACTTGGTGCGCATCGACAGCGAATCCTTGCCGACGGGGATGCTGATGCCCAGTGCCGGGCACAGTTCCATGCCGACCGCATGCACGGTGTCATAGAGCTTTGCGTCCTCGCCTTCCACGCCGCAGGCCGCCATCCAGTTGGCCGACAGCTTGACCTTGCCCAGGTCCTTGACCGGCGCGGCGGCCAGGTTGGTCAGCGCCTCGCCGATCGCCATGCGGCCCGAAGCCGGCGCGTCGATCACGGCCAGCGGGGTGCGCTCGCCCATGGTCATCGCTTCACCGGCATTGCCCTTGTAGTCGAGCGTGGTCACGGCCACGTCGGCCACCGGCACCTGCCACGGCCCGACCATCTGGTCGCGCGCGTTCATGCCGCCCACGGTACGGTCGCCGATGCTGATCAGGAACGACTTGTTGGCCACGGTCGGATGGCGCAGCACGTCGCGCACGGCCTGCTCCAGGCTGATGCCGGTCACGTCGACGGCCGGCAGCGCCTGCTCGACGCGCTTGACGTCGCGGTGCATGCGCGGCGGCTTGCCAAGCAGCACGTCCATCGGCATATTGACCGCGAAGTGTTCCTTGAGCGCGGCGTCGACTTCGGCGTCGACCAACTGCAGTTGTTTTTCTTCCGTGGCGATGCCGACCACGGCGAACGGCGAACGCTCGCGCTCGCACATGGCCTGGAACTGCGGGAAGCTGTCCGGCGCGATCGCCAGCACATAGCGCTCCTGCGACTCGTTGCACCAGATTTCCGCCGGCGACAGGCCGGACTCTTCCAGGTGCACCTGGCGCAGGTCGAAGCGCGCGCCGCGGTCGGCGCCGTCCACCAGCTCAGGGAAGGCGTTGGAGATGCCGCCCGCGCCGACGTCGTGGATCGACAGGATCGGGTTGGCATCGCCGAGCTGCCAGCAGGCGTTGATCACTTCCTGCGCGCGGCGCTCCATTTCGGGGTTGCCGCGCTGGACCGAATCGAAGTCCAGGTCGGCGGTATTGGTGCCGGTCGCCATCGAGCTGGCGGCGCCGCCACCCATGCCGATGCGCATGCCCGGGCCGCCCAGCTGGATCAGCAGCGTGCCGGCCGGCAGCGGGTTCTTGTGCGTGTGCGAGGCGTCGATATTGCCGATGCCGCCCGCGATCATGATCGGCTTGTGGTAGCCGCGCACGGTGCCGCCCACGTTCTGCTCGTAGACGCGGAAGTAGCCGCCCAGGTTGGCGCGGCCGAATTCGTTGTTGAACGCGGCGCCACCCAGCGGGCCGTCGATCATGATCTGCAGCGGCGAGGCGATGCGGTCGGGCTTGCCGGTCACGCCGGGCTTGTCGTCGGGGTTGCGGTGCGCCACCGGCTGGGCGGCGTCGCGGTCGTTTTCCCACGATTCGACGGCGTCGGGCAGCATCAGGTTGGACACCGTGAAGCCGGTCAGGCCGGCCTTGGGCTTGGCGCCGCGCCCGGTCGCGCCTTCGTCGCGGATTTCACCGCCGGCGCCGGTGGAAGCGCCCGGGAACGGCGAGATCGCGGTCGGGTGGTTGTGCGTCTCCACCTTCATCAGCGTGTGCGTCAGCGCCTCGTGGCGGTCGTACTTGTGGTCGTTGCCGCGCGGGAACCAGCGCTCGGCCACATCGCCTTCCATCACCGCCGAGTTGTCCGAGTAGGCCACGATCGAGCCTTGCGGATTGAGCTGGTGCGTATTGCGGATCATCGCGAACAGCGACTTGTCCTGCTGCACGCCGTCGATGGTCCAGGTGGCGTTGAAGATCTTGTGGCGGCAGTGCTCGCTATTGGCCTGCGCGAACATCATCAGCTCGACGTCGGTCGGGTTGCGCCCCAGCTTGCCGTAGGCATCGACCAGGTAGTCGATCTCGTCCTCGGACAGCGCCAGGCCCATCTCGACGTTGGCCGCGGCCAGCGCGCTGCGGCCGGCGGCGATGTCGATAAAGCGCAGCGGCTTGGCCGGCAGTTCCTGGAACAGGCCGGCCGCCTCGTCACGCGTGGCGACCACGGTCTCGGTCATGCGGTCGAACAGGTGCGCGGCCACGGCGGCGCGGGTGTCCGCGTCCAGCGACTTGCGCCCGCGCAGCAGGCCCTTCTTGCAGATCACGGTGATCTCGATGCCACGCTCGATGCGGTGGATATGCGTGAGGCCGCAGTTATGGGCGATGTCGGTGGCCTTGCTGGCCCACGGCGAGATCGTGCCGAAGCGCGGGATCACCACGAAGCGGTCGCCGTCGGGCTGATCGGCGAACGGTGCGCCGTAGGTCAGCAGCGCCGCCACGCGGGACTGCTCTTCGGCCGACAGCGGCGTCTGTGCGTCGACAAAGTGCAGGAACTGGCCATGCACCGATTCAATATCGGCGTCGATCTGCCGCAGGGCGGTGAGCAGGCGTTGCTGACGGAAGGCGGAAAGCGCCAAAGCGCCGGGGAAGCACGAGAAATGCGCCATGATCGTAGCGGTCGGGAGGCGGTGAGGTAGGGGCTGCTGCTTAGCCGGCACCGCTGCATGGGGTGCCGACTGGCGGGAAACCGCTATTGTACCTTGCCGGCACCCGGATTTTGCACTGCGACATCACGACGGCGCCGTGTTACTCCCCATCATGATAATGCTTATGCGTCACTTTTACCGAATGGACGGCTCAGAGTGACGTCGCCGAGCGCGCGGCCTGCTCGTACAGGCCGGTCAGCACCCGCATCAGCCGGGCGAGCTCCCCGATCTCGGCATTCTCTTCGCTGCCTTCGGTGAAGTTGCTGGTCAGGCATTGTTCGCGGATCTCGCGATAGCGTGCGCAGGCCTCGGCACCGGCCGGGGTGGTCGAATAAGTGGCCTCCTTGCCGACCCGCTCCCCGCTCACCAGCCCCAGCCCCTGCAGCTTCTTCAATGCGTAGGTCACCAGGTGGGTGTCTTCCACGTTCAGCACGAAGCAGATATCGGCCAGCCGCTTGGGCCGGCCGCGATGGTTCACGTGATGCAGCACCAGCACGTCCAGGAAGGTCAGGTCGCGCACCCCCGCCGCCCCCATGCAGCGCACCACCCAGCGGCTGTAGGCGTTGTAAGCGGTATTCAGCCCGAACTCGAACTCGGACAACTCGGGGCTGCGCACCGACACCAGGTGCGAGGACGACACGATATTGGCCCCGGCCGCGCGCGACAGCGCGGTGGCCGGCCTTGCCTTATCGGCAACGGCAGGGGCATCGGCCACGGCGGCGGCGGTATGCCCGCTCTCGGCTGGCTTGCGTGGCATGCGGGAGACTCCTTTCGATGGGACGGCGCTGGCGTGCTAGGTATAAGCCCGGAGCGCGCCCCGGCAATTTTAGCTTGACAGTTTATTGGCGAATTATGAGCATGAACACCTAATAAATACAGGTAAAGCATGAGGGAGGACGCCGGCCACGACTGGCCCTGCGCATGTGCACCGCGCCCTTCCCCGTGCCGGCAGGCGGCCGCCACCATGGCGGTGCCCGCCCCGCCCTCGCACCCCGTTTGCAGACCCATGCCATCCATGCTTCCCGACCTCGACACCCTGAACACCCGCCTGCGCGACGGCGCCACCAGCCGTGCGCAGATCATCGAGCAGGCGGCCGCGCTTGCGGCCGCGCCGGCTGCCGAGGCCGTGTTCCTGCACCGCACCTTCGAGGCCGCGGCCCAGGTCGCGCGCGCAGCCGATGCCGCCGGCCGCGCCGGCAAGGCGCTGCATCCGCTGGCGGGTCTGCCGGTTTCGGTCAAGGACCTTTACGACGTGGCCGGCGAAGTCACCAGCGCAGCCTCGCTGGTGCGCAAGGATGCCGCGCCGGCCACGGCGGACGCCACCGTGGTCGCCCGCCTGCGCGCTGCAGGCGCAGCCCTGGTCGGGCGCACCAACATGACGGAGTTCGTGTTCTCGGGCGTGGGCATCAATCCCCACTACGGCACGCCGGCCAACCCGGCCGGCACCGATGGCGTGGCGCGCATCCCGGGCGGCTCGTCGTCGGGTGCGGCCGTTTCGGTGGCGCTGGGGCTGGCGGTCGCGGCGCTTGGCAGCGACACCGGCGGCTCCATCCGTATCCCCGCCGCGCTGTGCGGCATCACCGGCTTCAAGCCCACCGCGCGGCGCGTGCCGTTGACGGGGGCCTTTCCGCTGTCCTACACGCTCGACACCGCCTGCGCGATGGCGCGCACGGTCAGCGACTGCATTGCCGTGGACAGCGTGATCGCGGACAGCGCAGTGATCCCGCGCGTCACCAACCCCGCCGCGACGCGGCTGGCGATCCCGCGCCAGGTCCTGCTGGACGACCTCGACCCGGTGGTGGCGCGCGCCTTTGACCGCGCGCTGGGCCGGCTGTCGGCCGCCGGCGTGCAGCTGGAGCATGTCGACCTGCCCGAGCTCGGCGAACTGGCGGGCCTGAACGCCCAGGGCGGCTTCAGCTCGGCTGAAGCCTTTGCCATCCACCGCCACCTGCTGGCCGCCCGGCGCGACCTGTACGACCCACGCGTGGCCTCGCGCATCGACCGCGGCGCCAATGTCAGCGCCGCCGACTATATCGACCTGGGCCGCGCCCGGCTGGACTGGATCACCCGCATGGAAGCGCGCCTGGCCCGCTTCGACGCCGTGGTCTGCCCGACCGTGCCGATGGTCGCGCCCGAGATTGCGCCGCTGCGCACCGATGATGCGCAGTTCTTCCGCGTCAATGCCCTGCTGCTGCGCAATACCTCGGCCTTCAATTTCCTTGACGGCTGCTCGATCTCGATGCCCTGCCACGCGCCGGACGAGCTGCCCGTGGGCCTGATGCTGTCGCACGGCCCGATGCGCGATGCCGACCTGCTGGGCACGGCCCTTGCGTTGGAACGCATCGTGCAACCTTCACAGCGCGACGACTGAGCCCTGCCGCCGCGCCGTTGATCTTGCGCCGGCGTGCCCGCCAATGCGGGCGCGACCGGCACCAGGTAGTACGCAACCAGCAGTACCACCGCGCCCCCGCGCGCACACCAGGAGAGATCGAGATGCGAGTCAAGGCAATCGTTGCGGCCGGCCTGATGCTGGCCGCCGTGGCGGCACAGGCGGATACCAAGTGGGACCTGCCGACCGGCTATCCGGCCAGCAACCTGCACACCGAGAACCTGCAGCAGATGGCCAACGACGTGGACAAGGCCACCGGCGGCAAGCTCAAGATCGTGCTGCACCCCAATGGCTCGCTGCTCAAGGCCAACGAGATCAAGCGCGGCGTGCAGACCGGCCAGGTGCAGATGGGCGAGATCCTGATGTCCTTGCTGGCCAACGAGAATCCGGTGTTCGGCGTCGATGCGGTGCCGTTCCTGGCCACCAGCTATGCCGATGCCTACAAGCTGTGGCAGGCCTCGCGCCCGGTCACCGAGAAGGTGCTCGACAAGCAGGGCATGAAGCTGCTGTACGCGGTGGCCTGGCCGCCGCAGGGCATCTATGCCAACAAGCCAATCAATTCGGCCGCGGACATGAAAGGCCTGAAATGGCGCGCGTACAACCCGGCCACCTCGCGCATCGCCGAGCTGGTCAGCGCCCAGCCGGTGACCATCCAGGCTGCCGACCTGGCGCAGGCGCTGGCCACTGGCACGGTCAACTCCTTCATGTCGTCGGGCGCCACCGGCGTCGACACCAAGGTGTGGGAGAGCGTGAAGTACTTCTACACCGTGGACGCCTGGCTGCCCAAGAACATGCTGGTGGTCAGCAAGAAGGCGTTCGCGGCACTGGACAAGCCGACCCAGGAGGCGCTGCTCAAGGCCGTCGCCGACGCCGAGAAGCGCGGCTGGCAGGTGTCGGAGCAAAAGACCAAGGAGTACCTGGCGACCCTGTCGCGCAACGGCATGACGGTGCAGCCGCCGTCGCCGCAGCTCAAGGCCGACATGCAGAAGGTGGGCCAGACCATGGTGGATGACTGGGCCAAGGGCGCGGGCGAGGACGGCAAGGCCATCCTGGACGCCTACCGCAAGTAGGCGGCCTGCCCGCCTCCATGAACTCCCCGCCCTTGCCGCGCAGGCTGGCATGGCGGGGAGCCCCTCCCTCCCTGACGCCGTCCATCATGCCAACTGCCCCCTCCTCCAAGCGCTGGCTCGACCGCCTGCTTGACCTCTTTGCCGTGCTCGGCGCGCTGTGCATCCTCGCCGTCTGCGTGATCATGATCCTGATGTCGCTGTCGCGGGAGACCTCGGTGATCTTCAAGGGTGGCGATGACATCGTCGCCTGGCTGTGCGCGGCGTCCGCCTTCCTGATCCTTGGCCAGACCTTCCAGCATGGCGGCATCGTGCGCGTCGAGATGCTGCTGGGGGCCGTGGGCCCGCGCCGGCGCCGGGTGCTGGAGCTGGTCTCGCTGACCATCTGCCTGGCGTTTGCCGCCTACGCGGCCTGGGCACTGGGCACCTTTGCGTGGCAGAGCTGGGAAATCGGCGATGTCTCGCAGGGCCAGATCGTGATCCCGCTGTGGATTCCGCAGAGCTTCGCGGTGCTTGGCTGCGTCGGCTTCCTGCTGGCGGTCGCCGATGAATGGCTGCGCGTGGTGCGCGGGCACAAGCCGCGCTACCAGGTGGCCCATGAAGAAAAGCTCGCCGCCGGCGATTTCGGGGAGACGGTCTGATGAGCACAGTCGTGGTTGCACTGATCCTGCTGCTGGTGATGATCGTCTTCCTGGCGATCGGCGCGTGGATCCCCGTGGCCATCGCGGTCACCTCATGGGTCGGGCTGGTGGTGTTCTCGGACCGCGAGGCGCTGGTCAGCCTGGCCAACGCATGGTGGTCGTCGAGCGCCTCTTACACGCTGGCGTCGCTGCCCCTCTTTGTCTGGATGGGCGAGATCCTGTTCCGCACCAAGCTGTCCGAGCAGATGTTCAGCGGGCTGTCGCCGTGGCTGAGCTGGCTGCCCGGGCGGCTGATGCACGTCAATATCCTGGGCTGCGGCATCTTCGGCTCGGTGTCGGGGTCGTCAGCCGCCACCTGCGCCACCATCGCCAAGTCGGCGCTGCCGGAACTCACGCGGCGCGGCTACGACGAGCGCACCACGCTCGGCTCACTGTCCTGCGCCGGCACGCTCGGCATCCTGATCCCGCCGTCGATCACGATGGTGGTGTACGCGGTGTCGGCGGACGTGTCGATCATCCGCGTGTTCCTGGCGGGCTTCATACCCGGCCTGCTGCTGATGCTGCTGTTCTCCGGCTACATCGTGGTCTGGGCGCTGGCCAACCCGGACAAGACCCCGCCGTCGGAGCACTTCAACTGGCGTGCGCGGCTGGCATCGATCCGCCAGCTGCTGCCGTGCATCGTGCTGATCGCCTTTATCACCGTGATCATGGTGACCGGCTACTCCACCGCGACCGAGGCCGCAGCCTATGGCGTGGTGGCTTCGCTGGCGCTGGCGTGGGCGGGCGGCTCGCTCACGCGCGCGGCGTTCTGGGACAGCCTGATGTCGGCCACGCGGCTGACCGCGATGATCATGTTCGTGCTGGGCGCGACCTCGTTCCTGTCGGTGACCATGAGCTTTACCGGCATCCCGCGCGCGCTGGCGGAATGGGTGGCGGCGATGCACCTGTCGCCGTGGGCGCTGATTGCCGTGCTGACAGTGATCTACATCGTGCTGGGCACGGCGCTGGACGGCATCTCGATGATCGCGCTGACCACCGCGACGGTGCTGCCGATGGTGCAGGCGGCCGGCTTCGACCTGGTCTGGTTCGGCATCTTCATCGTGCTGCTGGTGGAGATCGCCGAGGTGACGCCACCCGTGGGCTTCAACCTGTTCGTGCTGCAGAGCATGACAGGCAAGGACAGCAACTACATCGCACGGGTCTCGCTGCCCTTTTTCATGATGATGGTGGTGGCGATCGCCATCGTCACGATCTGGCCGGGCGTGGTCACCTGGCTGCCGGACATTGTCATGCAGCAGGAAGTCAAATAGCATTGGCCGGCCCAGCCCGGCCATTTGCTGCCGGCGCGGCAATATGGAGGGTCCCAGTCCGATGCATGTGATCGTCATCGGCGCCGGCGCGATCGGCGTCAGTTCCGCCTGGTACCTGCGGCAGGCCGGTTTCGACGTGACCGTGCTCGAACGCCGCGCCGCGCCGGCGCAGGAAGCCAGCTTCGGCAATGCCGGCGTGATCGCGCCCGGCTACGTCACGCCATGGGCGGCGCCGGGCATGCCCGGCAAGATCCTGCGCACGCTCTTTGCGCGCGAGGCGCCGGTCCTGTTCCGCCCTTCCGCCGACCCGGCCATGTGGCGCTGGATCGCGCGCTGGCTGCGCGAATGCCGGCTGGAGCGCTACCGCGCCAACAAGCTGCGCATGCAGCGGCTGGCGTTCTACAGCCGCGGGTGCCTGCACCGGCTGCGCAGCGAGCTGGAGATCGACTACGAGCAGTCGCAAGGCTACCTGCAGCTGTTCCGCGCCGCGCGCGACCTCGACCTGGCCGCGCCCGCCGTGGCCCTGCTGCGCGAGAACAACGTGTCGCACCGGCTGGTCAGCGCGCAGGAATGCCGCCGCATCGAACCGGGCCTGGCTGCCGACACGCCGCTGGCCGGCGGGCTGCACCTGCCTGAAGACGAATCCGGCAACTGCCCGATGTTCGTGCGCGCGCTGCACCGGCATGCCGAGGCCGCGGGCGTGTCGTTTCGCTTCGACACCCAGGTGGCGCGCGTCAGGCCCGACAACGCGGGCAAGCTGCAGGTCGAGCTGCAGCACTCCGACAAGAAGCGCCTTGGCCAGGTGCTGAGCGCCGACCGCGTGCTGGTCGCGGCCGGCGCCGACAGCACCGCGCTGCTGCGCCCGCTGGGCCTGCGCGTGCCGCTGTATCCGGTCAAGGGCTACTCGGTGACGGTGATGGTCCGCGACGAACTGCAGGCGCCGCTGGGCGCGCTGATGGATGAGTCCTACAAGGTCGCGATCACGCGCATGGGCAACCGCCTGCGCGTGGCCGGCACGGCCGAGCTGGGCTCACGCGCGCTTGATCTGCGGCCGGCCGCCCTGAACACCCTGGTCAAGGTCGCGCGCGACTGGTTCCCGGTGGCCGGCAACTACCAGGAAGCCACGCAATGGGCGGGCGCGCGGCCGATGCTGCCGGACGGGCCGCCGCTGATCGGCCCAACAGCCGTGCCCGGCCTGTTCCTCAACCTCGGCCATGGCTCGACGGGCTGGGCGATGAGCTGCGGATCGGGCAAGATTGCGGCTGACCAGATCGCCGCCAGCGCCGGCACCCATGGTGGCCCGGACATCGACATGGAGGGCCTGCTGCCCGACCGCTACGGCCTGGGGCCGGCAAGATAACCAGACATGACACCCTCTGCCTCTACCGCCACCTCGCCCGCAAGCGGCGACGGCTGGTTTGCACTCGATGCCGCCGCCTCCGCACCGGTTCCGCTGTACGACGTCGCCGCCATCCGCCGCATCGAGAACGCCGCCTTCACGCAACTTCCCGCCTTTACGCTGATGTCGCGCGCCGGCGCCGCGGCCGCGCGCTGGCTGGCCTGCCATGCACCCGCCGGCCCGCTGCTGTTCCTGGCGGGCCCCGGCAATAACGGCGGCGATGCGCTGGTGGCCGCCACGCAATTGCACGGCGCCGGCCGTGCAGTGCAGGTATGGCTGACGGCGGACCCGCAGCACCTGCCCGCCGACGCCGCGACGGCATGGCAGCAAGCGCACGCAGCCGGCGTCCCGGTCAGCGTGGTCGCAGGCATGGCTGCCTCGCATGACGCGGACTGGCCCGCGGGCACCGCTGCGCTCGTCGACGGCCTGCTCGGCATCGGCCTGAACCGCCCCGCCGACGGCACCATGGCGTGGTGGATCGGACAAATCAACCGCAGCGCGCTGCCGGTGTTTGCGCTGGACATCCCCAGCGGCCTGTTCGCCGACACCGGCGCGGGCGCGCCGGCAGTGCGCGCGCAGCGCACGCTGACCTTTATCGCCGCCAAGCCCGGGCTGCTGACGCTGGACGGGCGCGACTGCGCCGGCGAGGTCGATATCGCGCCGATCGGCCTTGACTATCCGCCGGACGAAGCGCCCCATTGCCTGGTAAACGGCCCGGCGCTGTTCAGCACGGCGCTGCCGCGCCGCCACCATGCCAGCAACAAGGGCACGCATGGCTCGCTGGCGGTCATCGGCGGCAACCTGGGCATGACCGGCGCGCCGCTGCTGGGCGCCAGGGCCGCGCAGTTCCTCGGCGCGGGCAAGGTGCATATCGGCTTCCTGGCGCAGCCCGCACCGCTGTTCGATCCGCTGCATCCGGAGCTGATGCTGCATGCCGTGGACGCACTGGCCCTCGCTGCGATGTCGGCGCTGGTGATCGGTCCTGGCATGGGCACGGACGCCAACGCACACAAGCATTTTGCGCGGCTGCTGCAAGCCGCGCCGTTGCCGCGTGTGCTGGATGCCGATGCCCTGAACCTGCTGGCCGCCGATCCGGCGCTGGCCGGGGCCCTGGCCGCCAGCGGCGCGGCTTGCGTGATGACACCGCACCCGCTCGAAGCCGCCCGGCTGATGGGCGTTCCCGTCGCCGAGGTGCAGCGCGACCGGCCCGCTGCTGCCGCGGCACTGGCTGCGCAATGGCAGGCCGTGGTCGTGCTGAAGGGATCGGGCACCGTGATCGCGGCGCCTGACGGCAGTCCATGCACGCTCAACCCGACCGGCAATGCCGCACTTGCCAGCGCCGGCACCGGTGACGTGCTGGCCGGCATGCTGGGGGCGCTGCTGGCGCAAGGCATGGCGCCGCTGGCCGCGGCCCAGGCGGCGGTGTGGATCCACGGGCGTGCCGCCGATGCCCTTGTCGCCCAGGGCACCGGGCCGGCCGGCGTCACCGCAAGCGAACTGTACGCGCCCGCGCGCACCCTCTTCAACCAGTTGCTGGCCGGGACCCGCGCATGATGCGCGGCGCGCTGCTGCGCGATCCCGCCGACCGTCGCCACCTGCTCACCGGCATCGCCCTGCTGGTCATCGGGCAATGGATCCTCAGCCTGCTCGATGCCACCAGCAAGACCCTGACGCAGCAAGGACTGCCGCTGGTGGCCGTGGCATGGGTGCGTTATGTCGGGCATGTGGTCGCGATCTTCCTGCTGCTCGGCCCCGCCGGCTGGCGGCGCCAGTGGCGGCCGGCGAAGCCTGGGCTGCAGTGGCTGCGGGGCGCGCTGATGCTGGTCTCGACGCTGGTGTTCTTCAGCGTGCTGATGCTGATGCCGCTGGCGCAGGCCACGGCACTGAATTTCTGCGCGCCGCTGTTCGTGGTGGCACTGTCGCCGTGGTTGCTGGGCGAGCGCCCCGGGCGCCATGCCCGCTGGATGCGCTGGACCGGTGTGGTGGTCGGCTTTGCCGGCATGCTGGTGGTGGTGCGCCCGGGCGGCCAGCTCAGTCCGCTCGGTGTCGGCCTGGGCCTGGTGTCGGCGCTGGTGTTCGCGCTGATGCAGATGCTGACACGCCGCATTGCCGCGCACGACACACCGATGACCACGCTGATCCAGAGCGGCGTAACCGGCGCCTGCCTGACCACGCTGATCGTGCCCTTCTTCTGGTTCAGCGCCTGGCCTACGCCGATGCAATGTGCACTGCTGTTGTCCGCGGGGATCACCGGATCACTTGGCCATTATTTCGTCATCCGGGCCTTCCAGTACGCGGATGCGTCTTTCCTGAGCCCCTTCCTCTACCTGCAGATCCTGTCCGCGACGGTGATCGGCTACCTGGCCTTCGGCCAGTTGCCCGACTGGACCACCGCAATCGGCATCGGCATCATCTGCCTGGGAGGCTTGTGCGTGGCTGGGGGAGAACCCGTGCTACGCGCCATCGCGGCCCGGCTCGGCGGCGCGCGCCGTCAGACAATGTCCGATACTTAGCCTGCGCCCAGGCTGGTATGTTGCAAGTGGTAACGATATGACGCCGCCGCCAGGCCGGATCCCGGCAGCGCTGACGATATACTTGCAACTCTGCCTTGTGAGCCGGCAACGCCACGCGGCTCGCGCAACATCGATTGTCCTGCATGCCCACTGACCTTCACGCCTGGAACGCCCTGCTGCGGCACCACGACACCCTTCGCGACGCCCAGATGCGCGACGGGTTCGATCGCGAAGGCGCGCAGCGCGTCGCGCAATTCTCGCTGGAAGCCGCCGGGCTCTATCTCGACTACTCGAAGAACCGGATCACGCCCGAAACCATGCGCCTGCTGGTGCAGCTGGCAGCCGAGGCCGGCGTGACCAGACGCCGCGACGCGATGTTCGCGGGCGAGCATATCAACACCACTGAAGACCGCGCGGCCCTGCACGTAGCGCTGCGCGCGACCGCCGGCGCCGGCTACAAGGTCGACGGCGAGCAGGTCATGCCGGCAATCCAGAAGGTGCTGGTACGCATGCGCGATTTTTCGGAACGCGTGCGCAGCGGCGCCTGGAAGGGTGCCACCGGCGAGCGCATCACCGATGTCATCAATATCGGCATCGGCGGCTCCGACCTGGGGCCGCGCATGGTGTGCCGCGCGCTGTCGCACCTGGCCGATGCCGATGGCAATGCCGCGCCGCGCATGCACTTTGTTTCCAACGTCGACGGCACCGACCTGGCCGAGACGCTGGTGCGGCTAGACCCGCAACGGACACTGGTGATCGTCTGCTCCAAGACCTTCACCACGCTGGAAACCATGGCCAACGCGCGCAGCGCGCGCGCCTGGTTTGTCGCCAACGGCGTGGCCGAGCATGACCTTGCCAAGCATTTCGTCGCAGTCTCGACCAATACCGAAGCGGTGCGCGAGTTCGGCATCGACCCGGCCAATATGTTCGAGTTCTGGGACTGGATCGGCGGACGCTTCTCGCTGTGGTCGTCGGTCGGCCTGTCGATCACGCTGGCAGTAGGCTTCAATGCCTTCGCCGACCTGCTGGCCGGCGCGCGCGCCATGGACGAGCACTTCCGCACCGCGCCGCTGGAGCGCAACATGCCGGTGATCCTGGGCATGCTGGGCATCTGGTACCGCAATTTCTGGCATTTGCCGACCAGCTGCATGGCGCCCTACTCCACCTCGCTGGAGCTGTTTCCCGCCTTCCTGCAGCAGCTGGAGATGGAGAGCAACGGCAAGTCAGTGCAGCTTGACGGGCAGCCCGTGCGCACGCATACCTCGCCGGTGGTGTGGGGCACGGCCGGCACCAACGGGCAGCATGCCTACTTCCAGCAGATCCACCAGGGCTCGCAGGTGGTGCCGGTGGATTTTGTCGCGCCGCTGGTGCCGCCGCGCCGGCTGGCAGGCCATCACGCCAAGCTGCTGGCCAACTGCTTTGCGCAGGCCGAGGCGCTGATGCGCGGGCGCAGCGCCGATGAGCTGCGTGCCGCCGGCCTGAAGGACGAAGTCCGCATCGCCCATATGGTGTTCGAGGGCAATCGCCCCAGCAACACCTTGCTGATGGAAAACCTGACGCCGCATGTGCTGGGTGCGCTGATTGCGCTGTATGAGCACCGCACCTTCGTGCAGGGCGTGGTCTGGAAGATCAATTCCTTCGACCAGTGGGGCGTCGAGCTGGGCAAGATCCTGGCCCGACCGATCGAGGCCGAGCTGACCGGGAATGCCGTCGGCCAGCACGATGCCTCCACCACGTCGCTGATCGAGCGCGCCCGCGCGGTGCTGAAGGCGGGCGCCGCCAGCTAGACCTCCGCGCCCATCCATTCATCGCTGGCCACGCGGCCGGCGTCGATGGTCAGGATGCGGCCACAGCGCGCCGCCACCGAGCGGTCATGCGTGACCAGCACCAGCGTTGAGCCGGCATCGCGGTTAAGCTCGAACATCAGCGCGATCACGGCTTCGCCAGTGGCGGTATCGAGGCTGCCGGTGGGCTCGTCGGCAAACAGGATGTCCGGGCGCGCCACGAACGCGCGCGCCAGCGCCACGCGCTGCTGCTCGCCGCCCGACAGCGTGCGCGGATAGTGCCCCAGCCGCGCGCCCAGGCCCACGCGCTGCAGCATGTCCAGGGCGCGCTCGCGCACCTGCGACGTTTCGCCGCGCAGCTCCAGCGGCAGCATCACGTTTTCCAGCGCGGTCAGGTGGCCGACCAGCTGGAACGACTGGAACACAAAGCCGACATGGCGGCCCCGCACGGCGGCGCGCTGGTCCTCGTCCAGCGCGAACAGGTCCTGGCCCTGCAGCCGTACCGTGCCCGTGCTGGGCAGGTCCAGCCCCGCCAGCAGCCCGAGCAGCGTCGACTTGCCCGATCCGGACGCCCCCACGATGGCGAGCGTTTCGCCCGGCGTGACGGAAAAGGTCACGTCGTGCAAAATCGTCAGCGAACCGGTCGTGTCGGCAACGGTCTTTCCGAGGGACTCGACAGCGAGAATGGAAGAAGACATGGATATTGGGATCCGAGGCAAATGGCGCCGGCTGCTGCTGGCAACCGGCATGGCACTGACGATATCGGCCGGGGCCTCAGCCCAGGCTGCGGCCCCGGCACTGCTGGTGCTTGGCGACAGCCTCTCCGCCGAGTACGGCATCGCGCGCGGCGCGGGCTGGGTTACGCTGCTGCAGGACCGCCTGCGGCAGGAGCGCTTCGATTATAGCGTTGTCAATGCCAGCATCAGCGGCGAGACCACCATCGGCGGCAAGACGCGGCTGCCGGAGCTGCTGTCGCGGCACCGCCCGGCCATCGTGGTGGTGGAGCTTGGCGCCAACGACGCGCTGCGCGGATTGCCGCTGCAGACCACCGAGGCCAACCTGCGCAACATCGTCAGCACGGCACAGAAGGCCGGCGCGGGCGTGCTGCTGATCGGCATGCGCATCCCACCCAACTACGGGCAGGACTACACCGAGAAGTTCGTCTCGCTGTATCCGAAGCTGGCCGGCGAGTACAAGGTGCGGCTGGTGCCGTTCTTCCTCGACAAGGTCATCGCGCGGCAGGACTGGTTCCAGCCCGACCGCATCCACCCGACCGCCGCGGCACAGCCGGCGCTGCTCGATACGGTGTGGCCGCAGCTCAAGCCGATGCTCAAGCGTGGCACGAAGTAAGCATAAATAAAAAACCCCTGCCGTCTGGCAGGGGTTCTTGCTTGCAGCGGCGCTGATCTGGCGCTTACTCGGCGCCTTGCGCCTGCGTGGCGCCCACCGGCGTCAGCATCTTGACCTTGGAGCGGGCCTTCAGGCTTTCATAGAAGGCCTGCAGGTCGGTCTGGCCGGCCAGTTGCGAGAGCTGCTGCGCTTCGGCCTGGCGTTGCGCCGGGTTGGCCTGCGTCGGCTGGCTGACCTTGGTGATACGGTAGACCGCGTAGCCTTCGGCCCCCAGGTCGACACCCACCACCGCAGGCAGCTTGTTCGCGTCGGCGCGCAGCACCGCCTCGACCGCCTTCGGCGCCATGCCCTCGGCCTTGGCGCGCGACACGGTCTGCACCGCGCCAAAGCCGTCGGCGCTGTCTGCCTTCTTCAGCGCGGCAAGCCGGGCCTCGCCGTCCTTGCGCGCCAGTTCGGCCGCCTGCTGGGCGATATAGCCCTCGCGCACCTTGGCTTCGACTTCCTCGAACTTGCGCACGGCCGCCGGGCGGTACTCGACGATGCGCGCGGCCACCAGCGTGTTCGGGGCCACCTGGACGGCCTCGGTGTTGCGCTTGTTCTTGATCGCGTCGTCGCTGAACAGCGCCTTGAGCAGCTTGTCGTTGTTGAGCGGGCTCTGCGCGCCCAGCGCCGGGTTCGGCTGGCGCGTGACGTTGTCGGCGGTCTGGATGGTCAGCTTGAACTTGTCGGCTGCGGGCTTGAGGCTGTCAGCCTGCTCATAGACGGTGTTGCCGAAGGCATCGGCCTGCTCGGCAAACTTCTTGTCGGCGAACTGCTTGCGCAGCTCAGCTTCGAGTTCCGTGCGCACGGCTTCCAGCGGCTTGGTCTCGGCGGGCTTGATGCCAGTCAGCTTGATGATGTGGTAGCCGTAGTCGGTTTCCACCACGTCGCTGACCTGGCCATCCTTGAGCGCATACATGGCGTCCTCGAACGGCTTGACCAGCGCGCCGCGGCCCATGAAGCCCAGGTCGCCGCCCTTCTCGGCCGAGCCCGGATCCTGCGAGTTCTTGCGCGCCACGTCGGCGAAGGTGTCAGGGTGCTTGCGCAGGTCCTCCAGCAGCTTGGTGGCCTTGTCCTTCGCGGCCTGGCGCTGGGCGGCCGGCGCATCCTTCGGCGCGCTGATCAGGATATGGCTGGCGCGGCGCTGCTCGTCGATACGGAAGCGCGCGATATTGCTGTCGTAGTAGGACTTCAGCTCTTCGGGCGTGACCGCCTGCGTCGCGGCCAGGGCCTCGCCCGACAGCAGCAGGTACTCGACCTTGGCTTGTTCCGGCACCGAGAAGGCCTGCTGGTGGCTGTCGTAGTAGGCCTTCAGCGCGGCTGCATCGGGCTGCACCTTGGCGGTGTAGCCGGCCGGCTTGAACAGCAGCGCCTGCACATCGCGCTGCTGGTCACGCACGGCGATCAGGCGATCGAGCAGCGACTTGGGCACGAAGGCCGTCGCGGCGACCGATGCGCCCAGCTGCTGCGTGGCCAGCTCGAAGCGCATGCGGGCATCGAACTGCTCGGGCGTCATGCCCTGCGACTGCAGCAGCTGCAGGTAGGCCTTGTCGTCGACCTTGCCGTCCTTGGTGCGCGGCAACTGCGCGATCGCCGGCAGGTTGCTGATTTCCTCGAGCAGCTTGGCGTCGGACACGGTCAGGTGCTCACGCGCCACGGCACTGGCCATCACGCGTTGCAGGATCAGCTGGTCCAGCACGGCCTTGCGGGCGTCCGGGCCTTCGAACTGGCGCGGGTCATAGCTTGCGCCCAGGACCTGGCGCGCGCGTTCGCTCTGGTCGCGCACGACGTTGTCGATCTCCTGCACGCTGATGGCGCGGCCGTCGACCTTGGCGGCATCGTGCGAGCTGTCCATGAAGCGCGAATAGCTTTCCACGCCGAAGAACACGAACGACGGGAAAACAAGCACCAGCAGCAGCAAGAGCATCAGGCGCCGGTTGTTGCGTACGAAATCAAGCATGCGGATTCGGGTAGTGGATTGGCACGAAAGACAAACTCCACGATTCTATCAGGAGCCGCTGGGCGCGCACCCTTTGTGCAGGGTGGGAAACATGAATGAAAACGCCCGCTGATGCGGGCGTTTCCTTAAAACTGGCGGAGTGGACGGGACTCGAACCCGCGACCCCCGGCGTGACAGGCCGGTATTCTAACCGACTGAACTACCACTCCTGTGTCGGTGCTTGCTGCCGGCAATGCACATGTCCTTGCGATGGAGAGTTGTGGGTGCTGAGGATGCCTTGCAAGGGAACAAATTTCCTTACAAATCATAAGCCTACAACGCCTACCAACCTTCGCTTGCCGACCGTGCCCTGCTGCAAGAGGCCGAACTATAGCTTGTGTTCATCTTCTGCGCAATACCCGGATGACTCAATCTTGTACCCTCGGCTGCCAAGTCCGCCTGCACGCTCAGGCGCACATGCGCGCCTGGAGCGCCGTCAGCTCGTGCTTGACGACCTTGCCCGCGGCATTGATCGGCAGGGCCGCCATGAAGGCCACGGAACGCGGCACCTTATAGTTTGCCAGGCGGGCTCTGCACCATTCCAGCAATGCCTCCCCACTCATGCTCTCGCCTTCGCGCAACACCACGAAGGCGCGGCCAACCTCGCCCAGGCGCGCATCGGGTACGCCGACCACCGCGACCTGGGCCACCGCCGGATGCGTGCCAATCAGGTGCTCGATCTCCGCGGGATAGCAGTTGAAGCCGCCCACGATGAACATGTCCTTGAGCCGGCCGGTGATACACAGGTTTCCGTCGGCGTCGACGCTGCCGATGTCGCCTGTATGCAGCCACCCCGCGTCGTCGATGGCCTCGCGTGTGGCGGCCTCGTCGTCGAAGTACCCACGCATGACGTTGTAGCCGCGGATCCACACTTCGCCCGGTTCACCGGCGGCGACGTCGTTTCCTTCAGCGTCTACGCAGCGAATCTCCACACCGGCGAGCGCACGCCCGCTCGTGTTGGCGATAGTCTGCAGCGCGTCGCCGAGCCGGCAGACCGTCGCCAGGCCGCAGCACTCGGTCTGTCCGTAAGCAGTGAGCACCACGTCAAAACCAAGCACCTTGCGCATGCGCCGGATCAGTTCTGGCGCGATCGACGCCGCCCCCGTGACCGCCACGCGCAGCGATGACAAGTCGTATGCATCCAGCCGCGGATGGGCAAGCAAGCTCAGGTAGAGCGTGGGCGAGCCGGGCAGGAAGCTGACGCGGTACCGCTCGATGCGAGCGAGCACGGTTTCGGCGTCGAACTGCGCCAGCGGCAGGATGGTGGCGCCGCGAAGCAGGGCCGCGAGCCAGCCGGCCTTGTAGCCGAAGGCATGGAAGAAGGGATTGATGATCAGGTAACGGTCGCCGGGGCGCAGGCCGACGATGCCCGACCAGTCGGAGAAGGCGCGCAGATTCTGCCCGTGTGTGGTGATCACGCCCTTGGGCCGCCCCGTGGTGCCGGATGTGTAAAGCAGGTCGGACGGGCTGTCCGGTGTCTGCGCGGCGATGCGCGCGTCAAGCATGGCCTCGGGTGTGTCTTCGGCGCGGGCGAGGAAAGCCTCCCAAGACAAAGCGCCTTCGCGTTCGCCGCGCAGAATGACGCGGTGGCGCAAGGCCGGCAGCGCATGTCCACACAGCATCTCGGGATAATCGACGCCAAGCAATTCGCCGATGCAGATCAGCGCCCGCGTACCGCTACGCCCGAGAATATCGGCGGCCTCCCCGCCCTTGAGCCGGGTGTTAAGCGGTACCAGCACGCCGCCGGCCATCTGGATGCCGAGCGCTGCGACGATCCACTCGTGCAGGTTAGGCGCCCAGATGGCAACGCGCTCGCCGGGCGCTACGCCCAGCGCCATCAGCGCACGCCCTGCGACTCGCGCCGTCTCATGCAGCGCGCCATAGCGCAAGGACAGGCCGTCTTCCTCGATGGCTACCGCATCCGCGCGCAGCCGCGCCGTGTGTGCCACGGCATTGGGTATGGTTGAAATCGGTGCGAGGCAGTCGCTCACGGTTGCAAGCCTCCCTGGGGAAGGATCTGGCCACTCGCGGCAAGCTCCGCGGCGGCCGGGTAGTCGGTGTAGCCATGCGCTCCCGGCGTATACAGCAGCGTGCGGTCGAACGCGGCCAGCGGCGCACCGTGCCGCAGGCGCTCAGGCAGGTCGGGATTGGCGATGAAATGGCGGGCGAACGAAACCGCCTCGCCGACGCCGCCGGCCACTGCACGCGCGGCGCTAGCGCCGTCGAAACCGTCATTGACGATGACCGCACCGCCAAAACGCCGGCGGGCCAGCGCAAATGCATCGAGCGCAGGATCCGGCGAGCGGCTCACGTGCAGGTAGGCCAGCCCGATCGGCGCCACGGCATCGAGCAGCGCGCTGTACGTGGCGGTGGGATCGTCATCGTGCATGTCGTTATACGGGTTGCCGGGACAGATACGCAGACCCACGCGCCCCGCCCCGATCGCCCCGGCGATGGCCTCGAGCGTCTCCACGACGAAGCGCAGCCGCGCCATCAGCGAACCGCCGTAGCCGTCCGGGCGCTGATTGGTGCAAGAAAGCAGGAATTGCATCGGCAGGTAGCCGCTACTGCAATGCAGCTCGACGCCGTCAAACCCGGCGGCCAGCGCATTGACGGCGGCCTGGCGGTACTCGTCGATCACGGCCGTGACTTCATGTGCCGCCAGCGCGCGGGGCACCTCCATCTCGACCAGCCCGTGGCCGTCGGCATAGATGGTGCCGCGCGCGCGGATCGCCGACGGCGCCACCGTCTGTGCGTCTGGCGCCTTGTTATGGCGCGTCGCCACGCGCCCGACGTGCATCAGCTGCAGCACCATCGCCGCGCCCTGGCTGCGCACGGAGCCTGACACGTCGCGCCAGGCGTCGATCTGCGCGGTGGTCTCGATGCCCGGCGTGCGGCAGTACCCTTTGCCATGCCGGCTAGGGTAAGTGCCCTCCGCAATAATCAGCCCGGCGCCCGCGCGCTGGGCGTAGTACGCCTGGTGCAGGCCGGTGGGCAGGTCGCCCGCGCCGGCGCGGCTGCGCGTCATCGGCGCCATCACGATGCGATTGGCGAGTGCAATGTCGCCGAGCTGCAGTGGCTCGAACAGGCTGGCGCTCATCTTGATGATCCCTTGATCGGTTTCGGCATTGCGTCAGCGCGTGCGGACCTTGGGAAGTGACGAACCGCGACGCATCGACTCGAGAAAGCGATCCAGCGGCACCGGCTCGGCGACGCCGGGCAGCGCTTCATTCGGCTTGGCGTTCCAGAACGCTTTCCACGAGGGCCACAGTGCATGCCAGGAACCCTCATAGGGCTCACGGCCCGGCCAGCGCATCTTCTTGTCGCCGATGGGCGGCTTGTTGAGGTCGCTCGCGTAGAGATAGCATGGCAGCCGTCGCCGGAAATACCAGCAGCCGCCAATGCGCTCGTAGTCGTCCCAGTAGAGCATTTGCATGATGACCCATTCCGGGCCGGTCTCATGCTCGTTCTTCGAATACACCACGCCGCTCGCATGGTCCGCATCCTGGAACTCGATGATGTGTCCGCCGATATGGTGCGAGGTCACCGTGAACTGGTTGCGCAGGGTCTCGTCTATCCAGCGCCGCAGGTGCTCGCGGCCCACCTGGTCCTTGCCCACCGCCACGTCCTCGGGAAACAGGCTGGTCCAGGCATCGAGGTCGCGCATATCGAGCGCCAGCGCATACTTGGCCGGCAGCATGCGGATTTCGTTGACCGACTCGAGTCGATCGAGTCGGGCCTGCATCGATTCCATGTCTGATGCCACTTGCCTCTCCTTGCTCATTCAGTGGGGTGCGCTCAGCTTGCCTGCGGCGCGGCGCGCCGCTCGGCTGACGGCTCCGACACGTAGTCGGTTGCGCCCACGTCGAGCCGGCAGGTCTTGCCGCCATCGACTACCAGGCTCTGCCCGGTGATATACGAAGCCTCGTCCGACGCCAGGAACAGGATGGCGCCGGCCACCTCGTGCGGTTCGCCCACGCGCCCCAGCGGCACCGCGCGTGCGGTATCTCGGGCGACCTCCTCGCTGGCAAGCGCTTCGCGCGTGCCCTCGCTCCAGACCACACCGGGAATCACCACGTTGACGCGCACGTTGTGGGCTGCGCCCTCGAGCGCCACGGCGCGGCTGAAGTTGAGCACGCCCGCCTTGGCCGCGCCATAGGCCGACAATCCCGGACTGCCAAGCAGGCCCGCCACCGAACCCAGGTTGACGATGGCGCCGCCGCCGGCCGCCTTCATCACGCGCAGCGCCGCGCGCGTGCCGAAGAAGGCGACGTCCAGGCTACCGGTCAGGCATTGCCGCCAGGCTTGCGTGCTGACCTCGTCGAGCACGCCCCAGGTATAGTTGACCGCGTTATTGACCATGACATGCAGGCCGCCGAACTGCGCGACGGTCTGCGCCACCGCCCGCTCCACGTCCGCCTCGTTGGTGACATCGGCCTGAATCCACGCAGCCTCGCCGCCGCGCGACCGGATCTCCTCGGCCACGGCGCGCAGCGGCGCCTCACGCCGCCCGCACAGCATCACCCTCGCCCCTTCGGCCGCGAAGCGCGCAGCCGTGGCAGCGCCGATCCCCGTGCCAGCGCCACTGATCAGCGCCACCTTGTCCTGCAAACGTCCCGTTACTCGCATGCTGCTCTCCCTTTTATCCTTCCATCGAGGCAGGACAACGACCCGAACGCGTCGCCGTCGCGCCTGCGCCGTTAAATCATTGCCATGCCGCCGCTGACGGACAGCGTCTGGCCCGTCATCTGCATGCCGTCTCCGCTAACCAGGAACAGTGCCGCCGCCGCGATCTCTTCCGGCTCGGCCATGCGCCCCAGCGGGATCGCGCGCTCCAGGCTGCGCGCCCATTCCTCGCTGATGGACTGCATCATCGGCGTGCGCGTGGGCCCCGGGCAGATCGCGTTGACGCGGATGCCACGCGGGCCCAGGTCGCGCGCCAGGCAGCGGGTGAGGCCGAGCACGGCCGCCTTTGACGCGCAATAGCTGAGAGGCCCTTCGCCGCTCAGCGCCGAGACGCTGGCGATATTGACAATGGCGCCGCCCACCCCCGCGTGCGTCATCAGCCGTACCGCCTCGCGCGAGCAATAAAACGTGCCGTTGAGATTCACATCCACCACGCGCTGCCAGCCGGCATCGTTGAGGTCGACGATCATGTCGGTATAGACCGTGGGCGTCTCGCCGGCTGCCAGCTGCCGCCCGCGCTCGGCCGCGCGCACCTGGTAGTGCTCGAAGCCGTCTCCCGGCACCTGGCCAATGCCTGCGTTGTTGACCAGGATGTCGAGCCGCCCCCAGCGCATCGCGACCTCCTCGTGCAGCCGCCCCACCGCCGCACTGTCCGCGACGTCGCAACCGCGCGCCATGCCGTGCGCCTCGCCGCAGATCATGTCGAGCGTCGCTTGCGCGGCGCCGGCGTCGCGGTCTATTACGACCACCTCCGCGCCCTCGGCCGCAAAGCGCTCGGCCATGGCCCGCGCTCATGGCCCTATTCTTCTGGCCGGGCCACTTCACGGGCATGGTCCCGTGCGGAGGGAAATAGTCCCAACAGACTAGATTCGCGCACGGACGCTCCTCCATGTCGCTCCAGAAACGGTTGAATCTAGTCCGTCAGGCAAACAGCCATCACGGAGGAGACATGGAAGCGCAGCAGTTCCTGCAGACAGCCCCGCAGCCCACCCGCTACGCCCGCGGTTGGCATTGCCTTGGGCAAGCACGACAGGCGTCCCCGGCCCGGTGCCCGGGGAAAACACCCACTACCACCGCATGGAGAAGCAAATACCATTTCCAGCCGATCGCCGGTCGCCGACGGCCGGACTGGCGCAATGCCCCGACCGCATTGCGCCGCAGATTTGAGAGAGCACCGATGACAAGCCTTCAATGGATCGACGCACAGCTACCTGGCCGCCCTGCACTCGGCATGGACGAGATCAGCGATCTGATCGGGCTGGTGTACGACGGCCCGCTGCTTGATATCCCATGGCAGTCGCTGCTCGATGCGCTGCGACACCTGCTGGCCGCTAACTACGTGACCCTGGTGCTACGCCCGCCGTCCACATCCGCGCCGAGCATGGTGTGGAGTGCCGCTTGCGAATCTGCCGCCCACATGGCAGCGAGCGCTTCGCCGAGGCCGACAAGGCGCTGTGCCGGCGCATCGTGCCGCACCTGGAGCGCGCGGTACGTATCCACGCCAACCTCAACACGACCGAGTCGGAGCGGCGCTTCTACGCCGGCACGGTCGACAGTTTGCTGATCGGCTCGGTGATCCTGGACGACACC
The DNA here is from genome assembly GCF_058782785.1 of Cupriavidus sp. FW306-01-F10A. NCBI lineage: Bacteria > Pseudomonadati > Pseudomonadota > Betaproteobacteria > Burkholderiales > Burkholderiaceae > Cupriavidus > Cupriavidus sp. FW306-01-F10A. Next base: position 125,460 of record NZ_JBYSYA010000011.1, on the reverse strand, counting down.
GGCCAGGTCCTTACCACAAATGGCATGGCCGACGCCCTGCTGGCGGAAAAGGATGGTCTGGTGGTTTGCAACGGCCAGTTGATGGCCGACTCGGCGCAGGAAAACCGCAAGCTGCAGGCCCTGGTCCGCCAGGCCATCGCCTTGCGAGACTCGGCGCAGCCCGGCATCCCGCTCGGGCTGTCGGTGCCGCGCAAGGGCGACCGCGCCCGGCTGGGACTGCTGGTGCGTTCCATCGCCTCGCAGAAGTGGTCCGAGCGTCCGCGCCAGCCCGCGGTGGCGGTCTTTATCCGCGACCCCGATCAAAAGGCACTGGGGTCGGCCGAACTACTGCGCAATATGTTCGATTTCACCCGGACGGAGGCGTCGCTCGTACTGTTGCTGACCCAGGGCCTGTCACTGGACGAAGCGGCGCAGGAACTCGAGATCCGCCGCAATACCGCGCGCGCGCATTTGCGTGCCGTGTTCTCCAAGACTGGCGTGACCCGCCAGGCGGCGCTGGTGCAAACCGTCCTGCACAGCATCATTCCGCTCGATTGAGGTGAATACGACGTGCCGACGCCACTCAGCGAGCTGACGGCACGATGAGCAGACGCATCGCCCCGGCCGCAGGGTGCCATGGCGGAAAATCGTCTCGGGCGCGGTTGTTTTGGTCCATTTGGACTATGTCGCATCCGGCGTGACCGGAAACAATGCGCATATCAGCCGCGTCTACCGCGGCTGCGCCAACAACATGACATCCGGGAGAGACATCCAGTGACGATCCAACACCCTGCCACCGGCGATTTTCGCGTGGCCCTCAACACGCCGGCCAGTGCGGTCGTGGTGACCGGCGGCGCGTCCGGCATTGGCGAGGCTTGCGCGGCGGCCTTGGCCGCGGTAAACCGGCCGGTCGCCATCTGGGATATCCAGGAGGACAAGGCACGTGCCGTCGCCGCGGCGCTCGCCGAACGTTATGACGTGCCCACCTTCGGGCTCGGCATCGACCTGCGCGCCCCCGCCGGCCTGGAAGACGCGCTGGTCCGTACCCGCGCCGCCCTGCCGGCGCTGGGCGGCATGGTGCATGCCGCCGGCGTGGTGGACCAGAGCGGGATCGACGGCCTCACACAGGCGCGCTGGGACGCCGTGCTTGATGTCAACCTGCGCGCCATGGCCCTGCTGGTGCAGGCCATGCTGCCTGAGCTGCGCGCGCAACCCGGCGCGGCAGTCGTCGGCATCGCGTCGATCAATGCCACGCTGGGCAACGCCCTGATTCCGGCTTACTCCGCCTCCAAGGGCGGCCTGCTCTCGCTGGTGCGCTCGCTCGCGGACAGCCTGGGCCGCGACGGCATCCGCATCAACGCCGTCTCTCCCGGACAGATCCACACACCGATGCTTCAACCTGCCATCGATGCCCTGCCCGAAGGCACCTTCGAGCGCCGCATCCAACTGGGCCGCCTCGGCACCCCCGCGGAGATCGGGCGAGTGGTCCGTTTCCTTCTGTCGGACGAGGCCAGCTACGTCACCGGCACCGAGGTCATCGTCGACGGCGGCAACATTCCTTCGCAGCGCTGAATCGGAGCGCCCTGCCCTGTGGCTGCTGGGCTATTCTCATACTGAGTCGCCATCCTCCGGCCGGACGTCCAGCCCTAGGCTCACCGCGGGACGCCCTGTGCAGTCCTGGCCCGTTCTGCAAGCAGCTTCAGCAGCCGTGCTTCGTCGGCACGCAGGCGGCTGACGATGGCGACGCGCGCGCAGTCCTGCAATCCGTCGTCGATGAAGGCCTCGATCACCGCCGGATGGACATAGCACTTGCGGCACACCGCCACGGTGTTGCGCAGGCGCTGGGCCACTGACTTGATGACCTCGGCCACGCACTTCCTGCGCGCTGCTTCGCCGTCCGCGCCGGTCGCGCGCAGCAGCGCGAGCGCATGCACGCTGCCCGCCCAGGTGCGGAAGTCCTTGGCAGTGAAGTCGCCGCCGGTCGCCTGCTGCAGGTAGGCGTTGACGTCGGCGGATCCGACCTCGCGGATCTCGCCGTCGCTGTCGCGATACTTGAACAGGCACTGGCCTGGCAGGTCGGCACAATTGCGCACGATGCGGGCCAGGCGTGGATCGTTGACCGATACGTCGTGGGTAATGCCGCTCTTGCCAGTGAACTGGAAACGCAGACGGCTGCCGCGCACGGTGACATGGCGGCGGCGCAGCGTGGTGAGGCCGTAGGTGCGGTTCTGCCTCGCATATTGCGGACTGCCCACGCGCACAAGCGTGGCGTCGAGCAGTTGCACCACCGCCGCGACCACTTTTTCGCGCGGCATGCCGTTGCGGCGCAGGTCGCGCGCGACGCGCGCCCGCAAGCGGGGCAGTACGCTGCCGAAGGCCGGCAACCGCGCGTATTTGTCCGAATCGCGCAGCGCGCTCCACTCAGGGTGGTAGACATACTGCTTGCGGCCGCGCGCATCGCGCCCGGTCGCCTGCAGGTGGCCCGCAGGGTTCGCACAGATCCACACTTCCTCGTAGGCAGGAGGAATCGCCAGCGCAGCGATGCGTGCCAGCGTGGCGGCATCGTCCACGCGCTTGCCATTGGCGTCGATGTAGGCAAAGCCGCCGCCCTGACGGCGGCGCCCGATGCCCGGCATACTGTCATCGACATAACGCAACCCGGCCTCGCGCAATACCGTGCGCAACGCTTTGTCGGCACCATTAGTCGGGAGAGCACTATCCAAGGCTGGGTCTCTTTCCGGGGCTGCCAGCGCGCCGTCCGGGCCTTCCGGCGCTTTATGCGCGCGCGCCGCAGTGGCCTTGCCCGCGCTGCGCCTGTTCGTGGTAATGGCAAATGCGAGCCAGCGCCCAGTCGGCAGCGGCTTCGCGTACGGCGTTACGCGTCCCCGGAAAGCGCCGCGTTTCCGTGAACGCGGCAATACCCCCGGTGCTCCGCAGCACATCGCGCGCCGCATGGCCGTGGCGGCGGAACACCCAGGCAAAGCACTGCGTACCCGCCGGGATATCGCCATCGCCGCCGTCATCGGCGACGCCGGTGTTGGCGATCGCGAGGTCGGCGCCGGTGATCTCCATGGCGCCCAGCGCCATCGCCAGCGAGACCGCCTCGCTGGTCAGTCCGTGACGCCTGATGGTCTCAGGCGGCACGTGCAGCAACTGTTCCTTGGCCGAGGGCGAATACGCCACGATGGCGCAGTGCAAGACATCGCCGCAACCCGGCACCTCGGCAATGCGCGAGGCGATCAGCCCCGCGGTACAGGATTCCGCCGTGACCACATGCAAATGGTGGCGCAGCAAATAGCGCGCAATGCTGCCGTTGTCGCTGCTGTTTTCCCCAAGCGTCATCGCTGCGCCTCCGACGCCTGCACAGACACTCCGTTGCTGCGCGATACAGCAGGCGTGGCCGGTGCTGCGGGTACGCGGCCGTCTCCGCCGCGCCCCTTCACGAACGTCACCTTGCCGTCGCGCTCCAGCACCACCCGGGTAAGGTCGTCGAAGCTGTCGGTCTGAAGCGTCGCACGCAGGTTGGCCTTGAGGTCTTCCTCGGTCAGCATTGCGTGGCTCACGCGCTCCCGGTCCAGTTCCCCTTCGCGCAGCAGGTCCAGCGCGTGGCCGCCAGTGGCGCGGTCGAATGCCGGAGAACGGCTCGACAGCCAGCCCACCACCCGGTGCAGAAGCACCAATGCCAGCCCGGCGGAAAACGCCACCGCGAACGAAGCGGCGCCGACCACGGCGCGCGACAACACCGCGCCCAGCAGCAATATGATGCACAGGTCGAACGATGTCTTTTGCGCGAAGGCCCGCCTGCCGGCCAACCGCAGCATCGCCCAAGTGCCGACGAAGATGATGGCGGCACGCACGGCGCCTTGCCACCACGCCAGGTCGTCACCTTCGCCAACGAGCTTGCGCATCGCATCGACGATCACTTCCACGCTGTCCATGTCGGTGTCCGCAGTCGATTTTCTGACTAGTTCAGCAAGTTCCGCGCCAGGCTCACGACACTGGGCCGTGCTGCTGTGCACGTCCCATATGCGCTCATTCGCGCGGGAATGCGGGGAAATCGTACGTGCAGTGCCGGGCCAGGCCTGAAAAAACTGCCCAGAGCGCGCGCAACATCGGGAGCGAATGGCGCTTATCTGTGGGATGCGGGAAAACTCCGGCCGGGAGCGCCATGCCGAGCAACGGCGGAACAGCAATTTAGCGCGCGGCTCGGCCGAGGGAGATGAAAATACCAACAAAAAAGGACTTAGATCGCTCTAAGTCCTTGATTTTGTTAGTCAAGCGTGGTGGGTGCTGAGGGGCTCGAACCCCCGACCTACGCCTTGTAAGGGCGCCGCTCTACCAACTGAGCTAAGCACCCGCTCGACCATCACAGGCTGGCTGCCTGCAACTTGCTGATCGCTCCACACCTCGCGGCAGTTGCCGTGGTTTGCGTTGCGAGGGCGCAAGTGTAATACAGGTGATTTCGGTTTGCCAAGGCCTGCGCACGCAAAAAAACGCCGCCGGGCATCGCTGCCCCGCGGCGTTTCATTCATGCGGCCAAAGCTGTGTCAGTGATGCAAACGCTCCACCTTGGCCGCGGCCTTGTCCGCCACTTCGGCGGGCTTGGCATCTTCTTCCGACAACGGCTCGGGCTTGCGCTCGAGCGCCAGTTCCAGCACCTTGTCGATCCAGCGCACCGGCACGATCTCGATGGCGTTCTTGACGTTGTCCGGGATCTCGGCCAGGTCCTTGACGTTATCCTCGGGGATCAGCACCAGCTTGATGCCGCCCCGGTGGGCCGCCAGCAGCTTCTCCTTGAGGCCGCCGATCGGCAGCACCTCGCCGCGCAACGTGATCTCGCCGGTCATGGCCACATCCGCACGCACCGGAATGCCGGTCAGCACCGACACCAGCGCGGTGGTCATCGCACCGCCTGCCGACGGGCCGTCCTTGGGCGTGGCGCCTTCGGGCACGTGGATGTGGATGTCGCGCTTCTCGAACATCTCATCCGTGATACCCAGGCGACGTGCCCGCGAACGCACCACCGAACGGGCAGCCTCGACCGACTCCTTCATCACGTCGCCCAGCGAACCGGTGCGGGTGATGTTGCCCTTGCCCGGCATGATCGCGGCTTCGATGGTCAGCAGGTCGCCACCCACCTCGGTCCACGCCAGCCCGGTCACCTGGCCAACCTGGTTTTCCTTGCCGGCCAGGCCGAAGTCGTACTTGCGCACACCGAGGAATTTGTCCAGGTTCTCGGAATCGACCTTGATCGTGCCCGACTCCTTCTTCAGCAGCAGCAGCTTGACCACCTTGCGAGCGATCTTCGACACCTCGCGTTCCAGCGAACGCACGCCTGCTTCACGCGTGTAGTAGCGGATGATGTCGCGGATCGCATCTTCTGCGACCTCGATCTCGCCTGCCTTCAGACCATTGTTCTTGATCTGCTTGGGCAGCAGGTAGCGCTGGGCGATATTGACCTTCTCGTCCTCGGTGTAACCCGACAGGCGGATCACTTCCATACGGTCGAGCAGCGGCGGCGGGATGTTCAGCGAGTTCGACGTCGCCACGAACATCACGTCGGACAGGTCGAAGTCGACTTCGATGTAGTGGTCCTGGAATGTGTGGTTCTGTTCCGGGTCCAGCACCTCGAGCAGCGCTGACGACGGATCGCCGCGGAAGTCCGCACCCATCTTGTCGATCTCGTCGAGCAGGAAGAGCGGATTGCGCACGCCGACCTTGGACAGGCTCTGCAGGATCTTGCCTGGCATCGAGCCGATGTAGGTACGGCGGTGGCCGCGGATCTCGGCCTCGTCGCGCACGCCACCCAGCGCCATGCGCACGAACTTGCGGTTCGTGGCGCGCGCCACCGACTGGCCGAGCGAGGTCTTGCCCACGCCGGGGGGGCCGACCAGGCACAGGATCGGCGCCTTCAGCTTGTCCACGCGCTGCTGCACTGCGAGGTATTCCAGGATACGTTCCTTGACCTTCTCCAGACCGTAGTGGTCCTCTTCCAGCACGCGCTCGGCGTTGGCCAGGTCGTTGTTGACCTTGCTCTTCTTGCGCCACGGCAGGTTCACCAGCGTGTCGATGTAATTGCGCACGACGGTGGCTTCGGCCGACATCGGCGACATCAGCTTGAGCTTCTTGAATTCGGCGTCGGCCTTCTTCTTGGCTTCCTTCGGCATGCGCGCAGCCTTGATGCGCTTGTCGAGTTCTTCCAGGTCGGCGCCTTCTTCGCCCTCGCCCAGTTCCTTCTGGATGGCCTTGACCTGCTCGTTCAGGTAGTACTCGCGCTGGCTCTTCTCCATCTGGCGCTTGACGCGGCCACGAATGCGCTTTTCAACCTGGAGGATGTCGATCTCGCCCTCGAGCTGCGACAGCAGGCTTTCCAGGCGCTCGGTCACATTGACCATCTCCAGGATCTTCTGCTTCTGCTCGAGCTTGATCGGCAGGTGCGCGGCGATGGTGTCCGCCAGGCGGCCTGCCTCGTCGATGCCCGACAGCGAGGTCAGGATCTCGGGCGGGATCTTCTTGTTGAGCTTCACGTACTGGTCGAACTGCGACACGATCGCGCGGCGCAGGGCCTCGGTCTCGGCGCTTTCGCCAGGTGCGGGCGGCACGGGCACGGCTTCGCACATAAAGTGCGCATCGTCCTCGCTCACCTCGCGGATATTCGCGCGCTGGGTACCCTCGACCAGCACCTTCACGGTACCGTCGGGCAGTTTCAGCATTTGCAGGATATTGGCGATGCAGCCGACCTCATACAGGTCGTCGGCGGTCGGCTCGTCCTTGGCCGCCGTCTTCTGGGCCACGAGCATGATGCTCTTGCCCGCCTCCATCGCAGTCTCAAGCGCCTTGATGGACTTCGGGCGTCCCACGAACAGCGGGATCACCATGTGCGGAAACACCACCACGTCGCGCAGCGGCAACAGTGGGAGGCGAATCGGCTCGGCCGGGAGGAGTTGTGTTCCGGACATCATTTTCCCCAAGTCAGTCATTTAAGGCGTAAATTGGGCCGCCCGAATCGATTACAAGATACGTGCCAATCGATTCATCAAGGCAGGCAGATGCCGCTCCCTGCACTTGCTGGCCCCTCTGAAACAGCATACCCGCGTTTCCTCCCTCTCGTCGGTAGAAATAAACAAAAAAAGCCGCTCGCTTCTACGCGAACGGCCTTTTCGCCCGGCTGCCGGTGTGGTCCCGACCACTTACCACGTCTGGCAGCCCTCGCGTCAGTTGGACCCCGCCACCTTGGGCTGCTGCTCTTCGTACATCAGCAGCGGAGGTGCATCGCCGTTGATCGTATTTTCATCGATCACCACCTTCTGCACGCCCTTGTAGTTGGGCAGGTCGTACATGACGTCCATCAGCGACTGCTCCAGGATCGAACGCAGGCCGCGGGCCCCGGTCTTGCGGCGGATCGCCTTGCGGGCGATGGCGCTCAGCGCACCCGGGCGGATTTCCAGCTCGACGCCTTCCATCGCCAGCAGCTTCTGGTATTGCTTGACCAGCGCGTTCTTGGGCTCGACCAGGATCTGCATCAGCGCGGCCTCGTCCAGCTTGGACAGCGTGGCGACCACCGGCAAGCGGCCGATCAGTTCGGGGATCAGGCCGAACTTGATCAGGTCTTCCGGCTCGGTCTGCGGCAGCACCTCGCTGGCGTCGCGCTCTTCCTTGCTCTTGACCTGCGCGGCAAAGCCGATGCCGGTCTTGTCCGAGCGCTGCATGATGACCTTCTCCAGGCCATCGAAGGCGCCGCCGCAGATGAACAGGATGTTGGTCGTGTCCACCTGCAGGAAGTCCTGGTTCGGATGCTTGCGGCCGCCCTGCGGCGGCACCGATGCCATGGTGCCTTCGATCAGCTTGAGCAGTGCCTGCTGCACGCCCTCGCCCGACACGTCGCGGGTGATCGACGGGTTGTCGGACTTGCGCGAGATCTTGTCGATCTCATCGATGTAGACGATGCCGCGCTGCGCCTTCTCGACTTCGTAGTTGCAGTTCTGCAGCAGCTTCTGGATGATGTTCTCGACGTCCTCGCCCACGTAGCCGGCTTCGGTCAGCGTGGTCGCGTCGGCGATCACGAACGGCACGTTGAGCAGGCGCGCCAGCGTCTGCGCGAGCAGCGTCTTGCCCGAGCCGGTCGGCCCGATCAGCAGGATGTTGCTCTTGGACAGCTCGACATCGTCCTTCTTGCCGAGGTGCTTGAGGCGCTTGTAGTGGTTGTAGACCGCCACGGCCAGGATCTTCTTGGCCTGTTCCTGGCCAATCACATACTGGTCCAGGCTTTCGCGGATCTCGTGGGGCGTGGGGAGGTCCGAGCGCGCGGCCGCGGCGGCGTCTTTCTCGGATGCCGTGGCCTCGTCGCGAATGATCTCATTGCACAGGTCGATGCATTCGTCGCAAATGAACACCGACGGGCCGGCAATCAGCTTCTTGACCTCATGCTGGCTCTTGCCGCAGAAGGAGCAGTACAGAAGCTTTTCGCTGGATGAACCTTTTTTGTCCGCCATAGGAATCAGTCACTTATGCAGGGCGCACACCGCGGGGCGACAGGCTCCCAGCGATACGCTTCAAACGCATCATACGCCAAAACAATTGGCACCACCGGCGGTTCCCCCCGGCTGTGGGGCAAAAGCAAAAAACGAGGCACGGGGCCTCGTTCCGGTGCAGCCTTCGCCATTTGAGCCCGTGCCAGCCTGGCCGGCCGCCGCTGCAGATTGCGCCACGGCGGCCCGCTGCATCAGCCGCGGCGGGCGAGGACCTTGTCGATCAGGCCGTAGTCAACTGCCTGGTCGCCGCTCATGAAGTTGTCGCGATCGGTATCGCGCGCAATCTTCTCGACCGGCTGGCCCGTCACCTCGGACAGGATAGTGTTGAGCCGCTCGCGCAGGTACAGGATCTCGCGCGCCTGGATCTCGATGTCCGAGGCCTGGCCGCGCGCGCCGCCCAGCGGCTGGTGGATCATGATGCGCGAGTTGGGCAGCGCCGAACGCTTGCCCTTGGCGCCAGCCGCCAGCAGGAACGCGCCCATGCTTGCCGCCATGCCCATGCACAGCGTGGACACGTCCGGCTTGATGAACTGCATGGTGTCGTAGATCGCCAGCCCCGCCGATACGGAACCGCCCGGCGAGTTGATGTACAGCGACACGTCCTTGTCGGGGTTCTCGCTCTCGAGGAACAGCAGCTGGGCCACCACCAGGTTGGCGGTCTGGTCGTTGACCTCGCCCACCATGAACACCACGCGCTCCTTCAGCAGGCGCGAGTAGATGTCATAGGCGCGCTCGCCCCGGCCGGACTGCTCGACGACCATCGGCACCAGCCCCAGGCCCTGGGTTTCCAGTGCCGAAGCCTGCGTGGTGGCGAGACGGTCAAGCAAATCATTGCGGGTCATGCATGTTCTCCATGGATTCGTCGGATCGCAAGGCAATCCGGGGTAACTCGGGAAGCTGCCCCGCCCCGCGCCGTGGCACGGGGCTGCGGGTCACTTCCGGCCTCAGGCTTGCTGCGGGTTGCCTTCGGCGGTGAGTTCCTCGAAGGACACCTTCTTGTCGGTGACCTTGGCCTTGCCGCACACGAAATTTACCACGTTGTTTTCGAGCACGTAGGCTTCCATTTCGGCCAGGCGCTGCTGGTCGCCGTAGTACCAGCGCATGACTTCCTTCGGGTCTTCGTAGCTCTTGGCGAAATCCTCGATCTCGGCCTTGATCTGGTCAGCCTTGGCCTCCAGGCCGTTGGCCTTGACGATCTCGGCCAGGATCAGGCCCAGCTTGACGCGGCGCTCGGCCTGCTGCGCGAACATCTCGGCCGGGATCGGCATGTCCTTGGCGTTGGGCATGCCACGCTGCTCCAGGTCGCGGCGGGCCATTTCCACCAGGCGTTCCTGGTCCTGCTCGATCAGGGCCTTGGGCACGTCCAGCTCGCTGGCCTTCAGCAGCGCTTCCATGACCTGGTCCTTGAGCATGGAGTGCGTGCGGCGCTTCACTTCGCGCTCGAGGTTCTCGCGGATGTCGGCGCGCATCTTCTCGACGCTGCCGTCGGCGATGCCCAGCGACTTGGCGAAGGCATCATTGACTTCCGGCAGGTGCGCCCACTCGATCTTCTTCAGCGTCACGGTGAACTCGGCGGTCTTGCCGGCCACTTCCTTGCCGTGGTAGTCCTCCGGGAAGGCCAGCGGGAAGGTCTTGCTTTCGCCGACCTTCAGGCCCAGCGCGGCCTGCTCGAACTCGGGCAGCATGCGGCCTTCGCCCAGCACGAACGGGAAGTCCTCGGCCTTGCCGCCGGCGAACTCTTCACCGTCGATCTTGCCGACGAAGTCCAGCGTCACGCGGTCGCCGTTCTGGGCGGTGACGTCGGCACCGCCGTCGCCATGCTCGCCGGCTTCGCCGCGGGCGTGGTAGTGCACGCGCTGCTTGCGCAGGATGTCGATGGTCTTGTCGACTTCGGCATCGGTGATTTCAGTGCCGGTGCGGGTGACTTCGGCGGCCGACAGGTCGCCGATGGTCACTTCCGGGTACACCTCGAAGGTGGCGTCGAATGCGACTTCGTCCTCGCCCACGCCTTCGTTCTTGATCTCGAACTTGGGCTGGCCGGCAACCTTGACGTCCTGTTCCTTGGTGATGTCGAAGAACTTGCGTGCGGCCTTGTCGAAGCGCACTTCGAACTCGACCTGCTGGCCGTACTGCTTCTCGACCATCTTCATCGGCACCTTGCCCGGACGGAAGCCCGACATCTTCACGGTCTTCGACAGGCGAACCAGGCGCTCCTGCTTTTCCTTCTCCACTTCGGCCTTGGGGATGGCCAGGGTCACCTTGCGGTCCAGCTTGCCGAGGTTCTCAATCACGTTCGACATGGTCGTAGATCCAATCCAGAAAATGTAGTTGTGTTCGTAGGTGCTACCGCTTGCGCATGTACCGCCCGCTTTACCGCCACGGCGCCGTCACCACAGGACGGCCGGGGCGGCGCACCGGCGAACGGGAAGCTCCGCGCAAACGGAAAACGGGGATTATCGCACGGTTTTCATTCGCTTCCGGCAGATTTTGCCCGGAACGGGCCTGGAACCGCCCGCCGGCCCCGCGGCGCTATCCCGTGTGCCCGTGACGCAGGGCGCGCAGCAGCAGGCGTGCCGGATCCATCGCATCGGCCAGGTCCGACTCCAGCGGCAGCGGCTCGCCCTCGATCTGGCTGGCCAGCAGTTCCGCGCCCAGCGCTGCCCAGGTGAGGCCGCGCGAGCCATATGCAAGGGCGGCGTAGAGCCCGGCCATGCGCGGCAGGTCACGCAAGTGCGCGCCGCGCAGCGATGCGGCCTGCGCCAGCGCGGCGGCCTCGTCAGGCACCTGGCCGACCAGCGGCAGCCGGTTGTGCGTGACCGTGCGCACGCCGACATAGCCGGAGAGCGTCGCGGGATCGATGGCTGCCACGGCATCGGCCTGGCGCGGCAGCATGCCGGTCAGGCGCGCCAGGTTGGCCGCGTGGACCGCCGGCTGCTCCACCAGTGGGCCCTCGTCGGCGTCGTAGCTGGAGCCGACCCGGCCAGCGCCGTCCGCGGTGCGCGGCAGCAGGTAGCCGGCACCAGTCACCACGCAATCCGGCCAGCCGCCGAGCGCATCCACCTGCGCGGATGCCAGCGTGGTCAGCTGCCCGCGCACGCGCCGCATGGTCCAGTGCTGCTGCGGCAGCAGTTGCAGCGCCTCATGTGCGTTGGCCAGTACCAGCACCGGCGCCGATGCCAGCACGTCGCCGTCCTGCCCGAGCGCCTGCCATTGCCCGTCGACGCGCGCGATTGCAGCAACCCGGCAGCGGAAACGTGCCGTCACCGCAGCGCCCGCTTGCGCCAGCTGCGCCGCGCAGATGTCAGGCGGCGCCACCCAGCCGCCTTGCGGGAACCACAGGCCGCCACGCGGCACGCCGGCATGGTGGGCCGCTGCCGCCTCTTCAGCGCTCATCCAGCGCACGAATCCTTCCGGCAAGCGCATCGCCGCCAGCGCGGCGCGCTGGGCCTGGCCCTCGGCTTCGTCCTCGCCGATCTGCAGCACGCCGCAGCCATGCCAGCCGACCGCATGGCCGGCCTCGGCCAACTCCGCCCAGGCACGCAGCGCGTACTGGTTGCCAGCGCGCGACAGCCGCGACAGCAGGCTGTCGTCGGCGGACACATGCGCATGCATGGCCGCCGCGCGATGCGCCGAGGTCTGCCGCGCCGGCCCGTCGTGGCCATCGAACAGCGTCACGCGCCAGCCGCGCGCGGCCAGCCGCTCGGTCACGGCGCAGCCGGCCAGGCCGGCGCCGATCACGATGGCATGGCGCTCGGACCATTGGGCCGGCAGTGGCGGCGCATGGCGGCGCGCTTTCCATTGCGGGCGGAAGCGCGCGACGGTCATTTGCCACTTGCCGCCAAAGCCGGGCGCCCTGCTGACTTCGAAACCCACCTCCTTGAGCCCGCGCCGCACAAAGCCCGCGGCCGCCCATGTAGCCAGCATGGCGCCTGGCCGGGCCAGCCGCGCCAGTCCGCGGAACACTTGCGGCGACCACATCTCCGTATTGCGCGCCGGCGCGAAACCGTCCAGGTAGAAGGCATCCGCGCCGGCCGCCAGCCGCGGCAGCATCTGCTCGATATCGCCCAGCGCCAGCGTCAGCACCACGCGCCCGCCGTCGAAGGCCAGGCGGTGCAGGCCCGGCAGCGCCAGCGGCCATTGCGCCTGCAGCGCCTGCGCCAGCGGCTGCAGCCCGTCCAGCCTGGCGTGCAACTGCGCCAGCCCTTCGCGGGTGAACGGGTGCTTTTCGATCGAGACGAAATGCAGCGTGCCGCAGCGCTGGGGATCATCGCGCCACGCCTGCCAGGTAGCCAGGAAATTCAGCCCCAGGCCGAAGCCAGTCTCGACGATGACGAACTGGCGCTGACCGGCCCACGCCTGCGGCAGGCCGTTGCCACCCAGGAAGACATGGGCGGCCTGCGCCAGCCCGCCTTCGGTGCTGTGGTAGACGTCGTCGTAGCGGGGCGAATACGGGATGCCTTCGGCAGAAAGGATCGGCTCGGCGGGCTCTAATGCGCGCGGCATGGGACAGGGAAACTCGGCGAAAAGCAAAATGCCCGGGCGGATTCGCCGGGGCGTGGGAGCGGGCTTGGTAATTCGCGCCGGATGGTAGCATAGCGGCCTTCCCGCAGACCGCACCGCCCTGCCCCTTGATTTGCGCCGCCCAGGCGCCCCCGCTCCACATGCTCAGCTACCGTCACGCCTTCCACGCCGGCAACCATGCCGATGTCCTCAAACACGCCGTCGTGGTGCAACTGCTCGAGCACCTGGCGCAGAAGGACAAGGCGTTCTGGTATATCGACACCCATGCCGGCGCCGGCCTCTATGCGCTGGACCACGCCTACGCGCAAAAGAAGGCCGAATTCGAAACCGGGATCGCGCCGCTGTGGCGCGCCGCCGCCAGCGGCACCCAGCTGCCGGCGATGCTGGACGAATACCTGGACCAGGTGCGCGCGCTCAACCCGGACGGCAACCTGCGCCACTACCCCGGCTCGCCCTGGCTGGCCTGGCAGATGCTGCGCGAGCACGACCGGCTGCGGCTGTTCGAGCTGCACAGCACCGAGATCCAGGTGCTGCGCGACAACTTCCGCGGCGCCGGGCGCCGCGTCATGCTGTACGACGGCGACGGCTTCGGCGGCATCAAGGCCATCCTGCCTCCGCCGCCGCGCCGCGCGCTGGTGCTGGTCGACCCGTCCTACGAGGACAAGCAGGACTACGCCCGCACCGTGCAGACCATCCGCGACGGGCTGGAGCGATTTGCCACCGGCGTCTATGCGGTCTGGTACCCGCAGGTGCAGCGGCGCGAATCGGCGCAGCTGCCGGTGCAGCTCAAGGGCCTGCCGCTCAAGAGCTGGCTGCACGTGACCCTGACCGTCAGGCATCCGGTCGAGGGCGGCCTGGGCCTGCATGGCAGCGGCATGTTCATCGTCAATCCGCCGTGGCGGCTGAAGGAATCGCTGCAGCAGGCCATGCCGGTGCTGACCGACCTGCTCGGCCAGGACGACGGCGCAAAGTTCACGCTCGAAGCCGAGGAGAACTGAGGCGGCGCACCAGCCAGTCCAGCGCCATGCCCGCGGCCAGGCCGACGCTGTCGGCCAGCAGGTCGAGCCACTCGGCCTCGCGGTAGCCGGTCTGCCCCTGCAGCAGTTCGATCAGCGCGCCGTACGCCACCAGCCCCAGCAAGACGGCCCAGCCACGGCCGTTGTAGGCGCGCCGGCCCAGCACGCCCAGCACCGCGAACGCCAGCATATGGTTGGACTTGTCCCAGCCGGTGGTCGGCAGGGGCTGCGTCGGCGGCATCAGCGAAAGCGCCAGCACCGCGGCCGCGCAGCCCCAGAACAGCAGGCGCCAGCGCAGCGGGGTCAGGGTCGGGAAGGCAGTCATCGGCATGTGTGCGGCCACTGGAAAGCCGACAATATATCCCTGCCGCTTGCCGCGGCCACCGGAGCACCTGGCAGGGCTGGATTCCCCCCGCGCCTTGCGCTACAATCCGCAGCCTCGTTGCACTGCAGGCGCAAGCCATGCCGACACCACGGTTCGGCCGCCAGGGCCGGCAGCGCGGACAGAAGAAAGGCGGGCAGTTCCAGCCGCCTTTTTTGCTTTCCTGTCCGGAGCAAGCCAGCGAGCATCGCGGCCGCCCGCCCGGGCAGCGCCGCAAGGACCGCGAGGGTGGCGAAATTGGTAGACGCACCAGGTTTAGGTCCTGACGCCAGCAATGGTGTAGGGGTTCGAGTCCCCTCCCTCGCACCACCCGCCCTTCTAGTGGCGGGCTGACAACTTCCGTTTCCCAATCCCCTTCGGCACGCTTTTTCCGGCAGGCACCCCCGCGCCACTTTCCAGCCTGCGCCAGTGACGGTATCATTTCGCCATCATATCGATAATCGATACATACGTATATTGGTGCAATACTCACTCATCGTGGTGCAGCCATCCCGTGGATGGTGCTGCCCGGTCCCTTCGCCCGCGACGCAACTATGCCGTCAAAACCCGTCCCGTCACCCGCGCCCGACCGCGACAACCCGCTGTTCAACCAGTCGCTCGAAAAAGGCCTCGAAGTCCTGCGCGCCTTCAACGGCGTCCACCGTACGCTGACCCTGTCGGAACTGGCCGCGCTGACCGGCATGAACAAGAGCTCGGCGCAGCGCACCATCCATACCCTGGAAGCGCTGGGCTATGTCGACAAGCACCCGCAGACGCGGCGCTTCCGGTTGACGCCGCGGGTGATGGAGATCGGCTACAACTACCTGGCGGCTGATGCGCTGATCCCGGTGGCCAGCCCCTACCTGTCGCAGCTGGCCGCAGCCAGCGGCGAGACCGCCAACCTGACCGAGCCGGTCGGGCTGGACATGGTCTACGTGGCCCAGTTGATGACCGCCAAACACATGCCGGTGCTGACGCCGGTGGGCATGCGCATCCCGATGTATTGCACCAGCTCCGGCCGGGCCTACCTCAGCACGCTGCCCGACGAGCAGGTCCTGGCGATGCTGGAGCAGTCGGCGCGCGTGGCGCGCACGCCCTCGACGCTGACCGGCGTGGATGCGATCTTCGAGCGCGTGGCGGCGTGCCGCCGGCTGGGCTACGCCAGCAATGAAGAGGAACTGTTCATCGGCGACATGGGCCTGGCCGCGCCCATCGTCAACAGCCAGGGCGTTGCGGTCGGCGCGGTGCACGTGTCGCCGCCGGCCAGCCGCTGGAGCATGGCCGAGGCGCAGAAAAAGCTGGCGCCGCTGGTGCTGGAATGCGCGCGGGCGATCTCGCGTTCGATCGCACACTGAGGCCCGGCACGGCGAAGGCCGGCCAACTCGCGCAGGGGTGGTAGAACACCTGAGTGCCAGTGCCTTTCGCGGACCCTTGCCGCGATCTATGCTGAAGGTGTCGGGGCGGCACCGAGCCGCTCCGGCATCTTCACCTCAGCCCTGATCGGAGGGCATATGAAATTCCCTGCCTTGCTGTTGGCAGCGTCGATGGCCGCTGGCTGGTCATCGCTCGCCTATGCTGCCGGATGCCAGTACGACATGCAGTGCAAAGGAGAGCGGATCTGCCAGCAAGGGCAGTGCGTCTTTCCTGACGCGGAAGAAACCGCGGAAGCCGGTGGGCCGGCGCCGCTGCCGGCGACCAAGCGCACGCCAGCGCCGCCGCCAGCCCGCGGGTGCTGCACCGTGGCAGGCAAGCTCAAGCTGTCACCGGCCGCGGCCTCGGATACCAGCCTGGCGAGCGGCGATGCGTGCCAGGGGCTGACCGCCTCGGGCAAGCCGGTTCCCGGCACGATCTGCAACTAGCCTCTGGATCTGGCGCGGGCGCCTAGCGCGCGTGCGCCAGCATGGCCTGCAGCAGCACGTTGGCGCCCGCCTCGATGTGCTCGGGCAGCGCGTCTTCCAGCTCGTTATGGCTGATGCCGTCCTTGCACGGCACGAAGATCATGCCTGTGGGCGCGCGCCGCGCGACGTAGACCGCGTCGTGGCCAGCGCCGCTGACCACGTCCATATGCGGCAGGCCCAGCGCCGTGGCCGCGCGCCGCACGCTGTCAACGCATTCGGGCGCGAACACGCACGGCTCGAACTTCACCACCTGGCAGATTTCGACCTCCACGCCGGCGGCCACGGCAATGCCCTCGAACGCCGCCTGCATGGCCGCATGCATGCGGTCCAGGCCAGCCTGCGACAGGTTGCGGAAGTCGACCGAAAAATCGACCCGGCCCGGAATCACGTTGCGCGAGTTCGGCGTGACCTGCAGATAGCCGACCGTGCCGCGCCCGTGCGGCGCCTCGTCGCGCGCGATCTGGTTGACCGCCTCGACCATGCGCGCGGCCGCCAGCATCGCGTCGTGGCGCAGCGTCAGCGGCGTCGGGCCGGCGTGCGCGTCCATGCCGGTCACGGTCACGTCGTACCACTGCTGGCCCAGCGCGCCCGAGACCACGCCGATCGGCAGACCTGCCGCCTCCAGCACCGGCCCCTGCTCGATATGCGCCTCGAAGTAGGCCGCGAACATGCCGCCCGGCACCGCGCCCGCCGGCTGCGCGCCGCGGTAGCCGATCGCCGCCAGCGCGTCGCCCACGCTGACGCCATCCACATCGGTCTGCGCGCGCGCAAAAGCCGCGTCGAACTCTCCGGCAAATACGCCCGAGCCCATCATCACCGGCGTGAAGCGCGTGCCCTCCTCGTTGGTCCAGAACGCGACCTCCAGCGGCGCGCGCGTGACGATGCCCAGGTCGTCGAGCGTGCGCATGACTTCCAGGCCGGCCAGCACGCCGAAGTTGCCGTCGAACTTGCCGCCCGAGGGCTGGGTGTCGATATGGCTGCCGGTGGCCACGGCGCGCGCGTCGGGGTCGCTGCCGGCGCGGCGCGCGAAGACGTTGCCGATCTCGTCGACGCGCACCTCGAGCCCGGCCTCGCGGCACCACTGCACCACCAGGTCGCGCCCCTTGCGGTCGGCTTCGGTCAGCGCGATGCGGCACACGCCGCCCCTGGGCGTGGCGCCGATCGCGGCGAGGTCCATCAGCGATTGCCACAGGCGGGCGCCATTGATGCAGGGAAGGTGTAGCTGGTCCATGTCTGGTTGCGGGTAGGGGGAGGGAGAGGAAACGGCAGCAGGTTCAGCAAGAAGCAGACCACCGTCGCCGGCACTTCGGCCCGCATTCCCGGCCCTGCCACCGTGGCACATGACTTGCTTTGCAGACATCCGTCCCCTCAAGCCAACCCAGGAGCAAGCCTGTGCACCACGATCCCTCCCTTCTCGCGAAAGGTCTCAAGTCAGCTGCCTCGGTCATGAGCGCCGCCGTGCTGGCGCTGCTCGCGCTGCCCGGTGCCGCCCATGCCGACAAGGTGCTGCGCATCGGCATGACCGCCGCCGACATCCCGCGCACGCTCGGCCAGCCCGACCAGGGCTTCGAGGGCAACCGCTTCTCCGGTATCCCGATGTACGACGGCCTCACCCAGTGGGACCTGTCCCGGGGCAACGGCCCCAGCCTGCTGATCCCGGGCCTGGCCACCGAATGGAAGGTCGACGCCGCCGACAAGACCAGATGGGTGTTCAAGCTGCGCCCCGGCGTCAAGTTCCACGACGGCACCCCGTTCAACGCCGATGCCGTGGTCTGGAACGTCGGCAAAGTGCTGGACAAGACCGCCAGGCAGTTCGATCCCAGCCAGGTCGGCGTGACCGCCTCGCGAATGCCGACGCTGCGCACGGCCAGGAAGATCGACGACCTCACCGTGGAGCTGGTCACCTCCGAGCCGGATTCGTTCCTGCCCTACAACCTGACCAACCTGTTCATGGCCTCGCCCACGCAGTGGGAGAAGAAATTCGCCGCGGTGCCGGCCTCGGTCACCGATCCGGTCGAGCGCTCCAAGCAGGCCTGGGTCGCGTTTGCCGCCGACGCCGCCGGCACCGGGCCGTTCAGGATGAGCCGCTTCGTGCCGCGCGAGCGCCTGGAAGTGGTGCGCAATGCGCAATACTGGGACGCGAAGCGCGTGCCGAAGATCGACAAGGTGGTGATGGTGCCGATGCCCGAGGCCAACGCGCGCACCGCCGCGCTGCTGTCGGGCCAGGTCGACTGGATCGAAGCCCCGGCACCCGACGCCATCACCCAGATCAAGAGCCGCGGCTTCCAGGTCTATGCCAACGCGCAGCCGCATATGTGGCCGTGGCAGCTGTCGTTCGCGCCCGGCTCGCCATGGCTGGACAAGCGTGTGCGCCAGGCCGCCAACCTGTGCGTCAACCGCAGCGGCCTGAAGACCCTGCTGGGCGGGTACATGGCCGAGGCCAAGGGCATCGTCGAGACCGGCAATCCGTGGTGGGGCAATCCGAAGTTCGATATCAAGTACGACCCGGCCGCGGCGAAGAAGCTGATGCAGGAGGCCGGCTACTCGGCCGCCAAACCGGTCAAGGTCAAGGTGCAGGTGTCGGCGTCGGGCTCCGGCCAGATGCAGCCGCTGCCGATGAACGAGTACGTGCAGCAGAACCTGAAGGAGTGCTTTATCGACGTCGACTTCGACGTGGTCGAGTGGAACACCCTCTTCACCAACTGGCGCGTCGGCGCCAAGGACGCCAGCGCGCACGGCGCCAACGCAATCAACGTCAGCTTTGCGGCAATGGACCCGTTCTTTGCCATGGTCCGCTTCGTCAGCACCAAGACCCAGCCGCCGGTCTCGAACAACTGGGGCTACTTCGGCAATGCCGAGTTTGACAAGCTGATCGAGAACGCGCGCACCGCGTTTGACGAGAAATCGCGCGACGCGGCGCTGGCCAGGCTGCATGCCCGCATCGTCGAGGAGTCGCCGTTCGTGCTGATCGCGCACGACGTCGGCCCGCGCGCGATTTCGAAGAAGGTCAAGGGCGTGGTGCAGCCGCAGAGCTGGTTTATCGATATCGCGACAATGTCGATGGACTGATCCCGGCCGCGCCCGACGGACGCCGCGCGGCAGCCCGCCGCCCGCGCGGCCCGGCAACCCCGCCCGGTCTTCCCCGCGTGCCGCGCACGGCGCACGCACGCCCCAACTTGCCGGATCCTCCCATGCAATACCTGTTCCGCCGCATCCTCTATGCCATTCCCATCCTGCTCGGGGTGGCGCTGCTGTGCTTCTCGCTGGTCCATATCGCCCCCGGCGATCCGCTGGTGTCGGTGCTGCCGCCCGACGCCTCGGAAGACCTGCGCCGCCAGCTGACCGCACTCTACGGCTTCGACAAGCCCTTCCTGGAGCAATTCGTGCACTGGCTGGGCCGTGCGCTGCAGGGCGACCTGGGCACTTCGATCGCCACCAGCCGACCGGTGATGGCCGAAGTCGGCGCCGCCGTGGTCAATTCCCTGCGCCTGGCCACCGTGGCCACGCTGATCGGCTTCAGCTTCGGCTGCCTGTTCGGCTTTGTCGCCGGCTACCTGCGCGATTCCGTGGCCGACCGCACCGCGTCGCTGCTGTCGGTGCTGGGCGTCAGCATCCCGCACTACTGGCTGGGGATGGTGCTGGTGATCGCGTTCTCGGTGCTGCTGGGCTGGCTGCCGGCCACCGGCGCCGGGCCGGGCGGTTCGGGCGACTGGGCGTGGGACTGGGAGCACATGCAGTACATGCTGCTGCCGGCGGTGACCATGTCTGTGATCCCGATGGGCATCGTGGCGCGCACGGTGCGCGCGCTGGTGGCGGAGATCCTGGCCAACGAGTTCATCGTCGGCCTGCGCGCGCGCGGCCTGTCCGACCTGGCCGTGTTCCGCCACGTGCTCAAGAACGTGGCGCCAACCGCGCTGTCGGTAATGGGCCTGCAACTGGGCTACCTGCTGGGCGGCTCGATCCTGATCGAGACCGTGTTCTCGTGGCCCGGCACGGGCTTCCTGCTCAACGCCGCCATCTTCCAGCGCGACTTCCCGCTGCTGCAGGGGACCATCCTGGTGCTGGCGTTGTTCTTCGTGCTGCTCAACCTGCTGGTCGATGCGCTGCAGACGCTGTTCGACCCGCGCATCCAGCGCAACTGAGGAGGCCGACATGGACATGACCCTCGACCAATCACCGGCCGCCGCCGCGGTGCAGCGCTCGCCCGGCTACTGGACCACGGTCGGCCGGCGCCTGCTGCGCAACCGGCTGGCCATGCTGGCCGCGCTGGTGCTGCTGGGGCTGGTGCTGATGGCGCTGTTCGCCCCGGCACTGATGCCCGCCGATCCGTACGCGGCATCGATCCTCAAGCGCCTCAAGCCGATCGGCACCGAGCACTTTCCGCTCGGCACCGACGAGCTGGGACGCGACATGCTGTCGCGGCTGATGCTGGGCGCGCGGCTGTCGCTGTTCATGGGCATCACGCCGGTGCTGCTTGCCTTTGTCATCGGCAGCGCATTCGGCATCGTCGCCGGCTATGCCGGCGGCTGGACCAACACCGTGATCATGCGGCTCACCGACATCCTGTACGCCTTCCCGTCGGTGCTGCTGGCGATCGCGCTGTCAGGCACGCTGGGGGCGGGCGTGGGCAATGCGCTGCTGTCGCTGACCATCGTCTTTATCCCGCAGATCGTGCGCGTGGCCGAAAGCGTGACCACCCAGGTGCGCAACCGCGAGTTTGTCGACGCGGCGCGTGCTTCCGGGGCGTCGTCGCTGACCATCGTGCGCGCCCATGTGCTCAACAACGTGCTCGGGCCGATCTTCGTCTATGCCACCAGCCTGATCTCGGTGTCGATGATTCTGGCCTCGGGGCTGTCCTTCCTGGGCCTGGGCGTCAAGCCGCCCGAGCCGGAGTGGGGCCTGATGCTCAACACGCTGCGCACGGCCATCTACACCCAGCCGTGGGTTGCCGCCCTGCCCGGCGCCATGATCTTCCTGACCTCGGTCTCGTTCAACCTGCTGGCCGACGGCATCCGCTCGGCCATGGAAATCAAGGACTGAACCATGCCAGCACTGATGCAGGCCCCTTCGCCACAGGCCGGCCGCGATGTCGGCGGCCCGGCGCAGCCACTGGTGATCGCCCACCAGCTGGTCAAGCACTTTCCCATCAACTCCGGCCTGCCCGGCCTGCGCGCGCGCGCCGCGTCGGTGCGCGCGGTCGATGGCGTCAGCTTCGACGTGCTCAAGGGCGAGACCCTGGGCGTGGTCGGCGAGTCCGGCTGCGGCAAGTCCACCACCGCGCGGCTGCTGATGCAGCTGACGCAGCAGGACCGCGGCGAGCTGATCTTCGACGCGCAGGGCGTGGGCTCGGCCCAGCTGCCGATGAAGAAGTTCCGCAGCCAGGTGCAGATGGTGTTCCAGGACAGCTATTCGTCGCTGAACCCGCGCCTGACCATCGAGGCGTCGATCGCCTTCACGCCACGCGTCCATGGCGTGCCGGCGCGCGAAGCCACCGAGCGCGCCCGCTACCTGCTGCAGCGCGTCGGGCTGGACCCGGTGCGCTTTGCCGGGCGCTACCCGCACGAGCTGTCGGGCGGGCAGCGCCAGCGCGTCAACATTGCCCGCGCGCTGGCGCTGCGCCCGCGCCTGGTGATCCTGGACGAGGCGGTCTCGGCACTGGACAAGTCGGTGGAGGCGCAGGTGCTGAACCTGCTGCTGGACCTGAAGGCCGAGTTCGACCTGACCTACGTCTTCATCAGCCACGACCTCAACGTGATCCGCTACCTGTGCGACCGCGTGATGGTGATGTACCTGGGCAAGGTGGTGGAGATCGCGGATACCGAGACCCTTTATCAGCACCCGGCGCACCCATACACGCGCGCGCTGCTGGCGTCGATGCCGTCGATGGACCCGGACCGCCGCACCGCGGTCGCGCCGCTGACGGGCGACCCGCCCAACCCGATCAACCCGCCGTCCGGCTGCAGTTTCCATCCGCGCTGCGCCATGGCGCAGGACGTGTGCGGGCGGCGCGAGCCGCAGCTGACCGACCTGGTGGCCGGGCATCCGGTCGCCTGCCTGCTGGCCGCCGCGCCCTGAGGAGCCCACCATGTCCACCACCCCACAAAGCACACCCGGCGCGCCGATGATCTCGGTGCGGGACCTGCACGTCACCTTCTCCGGCGGCGGCAAGA
Organism: Cupriavidus sp. FW306-01-F10A; assembly: GCF_058782785.1. Lineage (NCBI taxonomy): Bacteria > Pseudomonadati > Pseudomonadota > Betaproteobacteria > Burkholderiales > Burkholderiaceae > Cupriavidus > Cupriavidus sp. FW306-01-F10A. The sequence continues at coordinate 102,984 of NZ_JBYSYA010000011.1, read as the reverse complement.
CCATCCGCGCCGTCAACGGCGTCTCGCTCGACGTGGGCGCCGGCGAGGCCGTGGCCCTGATCGGCGAATCCGGCTCCGGCAAGAGTGTCACGCTGCGCGCGCTGATGCGCCTGCACCCGCCGCGCCGCACCCGCATGGCAGGCCAGATCCGCGTCGACGGCGCCGACGTGATGGCGCTCGACCAGCGCGCGCTGGCCCGGCTGCGCGGCGGCACCATGGCGATGGTGTTCCAGGAGCCGCTGCTGGCGCTGGACCCGGTCTACACCGTGGGCCAGCAGATCGTCGAATGCATCCGCACCCACGACACGGTCTCGGCCGCCGAGGCGCGCGCGCGCGCGCTGCAGGCGCTCGAGTCCGTGCGCATTCCCAGCCCGGAGCGGCGGCTGGCAGCGTATCCGCACGAGCTGTCGGGCGGCATGCGCCAGCGCGCCATGATCGCACTGGCACTGTCGGCGCGGCCCAGGATCCTGCTGGCCGACGAGCCCACCACCGCGCTGGACGCCACCGTGCAGATCCAGGTGCTGATCCTGCTGCGCGAGCTGCAGCGCGAACTGGGGCTGTCCATTGTTTTCGTCACCCACGATATCGGCGCCGCGGTGGAGATCGCCGACCGCGTCGCGGTGATGTACGGCGGGCGCATTGTCGAGGAAGGCCCGATCCGCACCCTGCTGCGCGCGGCGCGCCACCCCTACACCATCGCCCTGCTGCAAAGCCGCCAGCATGGCATGGACCGCGGCCAGCGGCTGCAGGCCATCGGCGGCGCCCCGCCCGACCTGGCCGCGCTGCCGCCGGGCTGCACCTTCGCGCCACGCTGCCCGCATGCGCGCCCGCAATGCCTGGCCGAGGTGCCGCAGGCGCTCACCGTCGGCACCGGCCACCGCGTCAGCTGCGTGCTGGCCGCCGAGCCCGCGGTCGCCACCGCGGCATGACCCCCATCCCAGAACCCCAACGTATTCCAGGCCACCCATGACGCTTGCCACCCATCCTGCCCGTGCCTTCATGCCGTACCCACAGATCACCGTCCCGCACGCCGCCGGCGGCCCGCTGCGGGGCCTGAGCTTCGCCGTGAAGGACCTGTTCGACGTAGCTGGCTATCCGACCGGCGGCGGCAATCCGCACGTGCTGGCGCGCTCGGGCATCAAGGCCGCGACCGCGCCGGCGGTGCAGCGGCTGCTGGATGCCGGCGCCGCCTTCGTCGGCAAGACCCACACCGACGAGCTGGCCTTCTCCATGAACGGCCAGAACGCCCACTACGGGCGCCCGGTCAACGGCGCGGCGCCGGAGCGCATCACCGGCGGCTCGTCGTCGGGCTCGGCCTCGGCGGTATCGAACGGCTTGTGCGACTTTGCGCTGGGCTCCGACACCGGCGGCTCGGTGCGCGCGCCGGCCAGCCATTGCGGCCTGTTCGGCATCCGGCCCACGCACGGGCGCATTTCACTGGAACGCTGCCTGCCGCTGTCCGAAAGCCTGGACACCTGCGGCTTCTTTGCGCGCGACATCGGCACCTTCGCGCGCGTGGCCGAGGTGCTGTTCGGGGCGGACCCGGCGCCGCTGCCGGCCGCGCCGCGGCTGCTGTTTGCCACCGACCTGTTCGGCCAGCCGACCCCGGAGGCCCGCGACGCGCTGGCGCCGGCTGCCGCCCGGATCGAAGCCGCGCTGGGCCACGCCGCGCCAGTCACCGTAGCCGACCGGCCGCTGTCCGAGCTGTGGTGGGCGTTCCGCTACGTGCAGGGCTGGGAGGCATGGCACAGCGACGGCGAACTGATCGAGCAACACGGACTGGAGCTGGGTGCCGATGTCGCGGCACGCTTCGCCTTCGCGAAGGCCGTCACCCGCAGCCAGTTCGACGAAGCCAGTGCCGTGCGCCGCGACTTCACCGCGCACCTGGGCCGCCTGCTGGGGCCGGACGGCGTGCTGGTGCTGCCGACCATGCCCGATATCGCGCCGCTGCGCGCCGAACCGATCGAGTCCCTGGAGACCTACCGCAACCTCGCCGCCCAGACGCTGTGCCTGACGCCGCTGAGCGGCTTCCCGCAGCTGAACCTGCCGCTGGCCGGCCGCGACGGCGCACCGCTCGGCATCTCGCTGCTGGGGCCGGCGGGCAGTGACCGCAGCCTGGTCGCTCTGGCGGAGCGGATCATGGCGCACCAGGCTTGAACCAGTAACGCAAAGGGCACGCGGCATGCCGACGGCGAGGTCGATGCCGGCATCGTCTCGCCAGGACCGGCCCGCGGCTTCCGCGAAGCCGCAGCCTGAACCGCGCCGCGCCTCAACTCGCCAGCGCCGACACCCCGCCCTCCGGCCGCTTGACGCGGAACCACGCCGCATACAGCGCCGGCAGGAACAGCAGCGTCAGCACCGTGGCAATGATCAGCCCGCCCATGATCGCCACCGCCATCGGCCCCCAGAACATCGAGCGCGACAGCGGGATCATCGCCAGCACCGCCGCGGCGGCGGTCAGGATGATCGGCCGGAAGCGGCGCACCGCGGCTTCGACGATGGCGGTCCACTGCGGCACGCCGGCGCTGACGTCCTGCTCGATCTGGTCGACCAGGATCACCGAGTTGCGGATGATCATGCCCAGCAGTGCGGTGATGCCCAGCTGCGCCACAAACCCCATCGGCGCGCGCAGCAGCAACAGCGTGGCGGCGGCGCCGATCAGGCCCAGCGGGCCGGTAAGGAACACCATGGCCGCGCGCGAGAAGCTGTGCAGCTGAAGCATCAGCAGCGTGAAGATGATGAAGATGCACAGCGGCAGCTGCGCCGCGATCGAAGCGCCAGCCTTGCCGCTCTCTTCTTCCGCGCCGGCCACGGTGATGCGGTAGCCTGGCGGCAACTGCGCGCGCAGCTTGTCCAGCTTCGGGTTGATCTGCGCGGTCACCGTCGGGCCCTGGATGCCGTCGACCACGTCGGACTGCACGGTCACGCCGAAGTCGCGGTTCTCGCGCCACACCACGCCCGGTTCCGAGCGCAGCGTCACGCGCGCCACCTGCGTCAGCGGCACCATGCGCCCGGTGTTGGTCGGCACCAGCATGTTGTTCAGGTCCGAGATCGCGTCGCGCTCACTGCGCGGGGTGCGCATCAGGATGTCGATCAGCTTGTCGCCGTCGCGGTACTGGCCCACCGGCACGCCGCTCAGCACGGTCTGCGTGACGCGGGCGATGGCATTGGTGGTCACGCCCAGTGCGCGCGCCTTGTCCTGGTCGATCTCCAGGCGCAGCATCTTGACGTTCTCATTCCAGTTGTCGTTGACCCCGACGGTGTTGGGGTTGGCGCGCATCTCGGCCTTGACCTGGTCGGCCAGCTGGCGCACCCCGGCGGCGTCCGGCCCGATCACGCGGAACTGCACCGGATAGGCCACCGGAGGCCCGTTGGGCAACAGCTTGACGCGGCCCCGCAGGTACGGGAATTCGGCATCCATCAGCTTGATGATGCGGCGGCGCAGCGCATCGCGCACCTCGGTGCTGACCGGCATCACGATCACCTGCGCCACATTGGTCTGCGGGAAGATCTGGTCCAGCGGCAGGTAGAAACGCGGCGCGCCGGTGCCGACGAAGGTGGTCAGGCTCTCGACCTCGCGGTCCTTGCCGACCAGCTGCTCGAAGCGCTTGGCCTCGGTTTCCATCTGGGCAAAGCTGGTGCCCTCGGGCATCCACAGTTCCACCATCAGCTCGGGGCGGCTGGAATCGGGGAAGAACTGCTTCTCGACAAACTTGAAGGCGTAGATCCCCAGCGCAAAGGCCACCAGCGTGATCGCGATCACCACCTTGCGCCAGCTCACGCACCAGTCCACCAGCCGGCGAAAGCGCGCATAGAACGGCGTGTCGAAGACCTCGTGGGCCTCGCCCGCGCCGGGGCCGCGGGTCTTGAGCAGCAGGTAGCCCAGGTAGGGCGTGAAATAGACCGCCGCCAGCCACGACAGCACCAGCGCCAGCGCCGTCACCGCAAAGATCGCGAAGGTGTATTCGCCCACCGTCGAGCGCGCCAGGCCCACCGGCAGGAAGCCGGCCGCGGTGATCAGCGTGCCGGTCAGCATCGGCATCGCGGTGGAGGTATAGGCGAAGGTGGCCGCCTCCATCTTGGAGAAACCCTCTTCCAGCTTGCGCACCATCATCTCGACCGCGATGATGGCGTCGTCCACCAGCAGTCCCAGCGCCACGATCAAGGCCCCGAGCGAGATCTTGTGCAGGCCGATGCCGAAGATATGCATGAACAGGAAGGTCACGGCCAGCACCAGCGGGATCGTCAGCGCCACCACCAGCCCGGGACGCACGTCCAGCCGCAAGGGCCGCGTATGCAGGCCCAGCGCAATGAAACTGACCGCCAGCACGATCACCACCGCCTCGATCAGCACGCGCACGAACTCGCCGACCGAGCGCTTGACGGCTTGCGGCTGGTCCTGCACCTGGTCCATCTCGATGCCTACCGGCAGCTGGCCGCGCAGCTGGTCAAAGGCCGTGCGCAGGTTCTTGCCCAGCTCGATGATGTCGCCGCCCTTCTGCATCGAAATGCCCAGCCCGATCACGTCCTTGCCGTTGAAGCGCATGCGCGTCTGGGTCGGGTCGACATAGCCCCGGTAGACGTGCGCGATGTCGCCCAGGCGGATGTTGGCGATGCCGTTGGGCCCGCGCAGCACCAGGTTCTCCAGGTCTTCCACGCTGGCGAACTGGCCCGACAGGCGCACCTGCAGGTTGTCGGTCGGGGTGACCAGCACGCCGCTGCCGGTCAGGTTGTTCTGCTGCGAGATCTGGTCGGCGATGGCGTTGATATCCAGCCCCAGCTGGGCAAAGCGCGCCTGGTTGAACTCGATGAAAACCTTCTCGTCCTGCAGGCCGATCAGCGACACCTTGGCCACCGACGGCACGCGCAGCAGTTCCTGGCGCACCAGGTCGGCGTACTCGCGCAGCTCCTTGTAGTTGAAGCCATCGGCGGAGAGCGCGTAGATGGTGCCGTACACGTCGCCAAACTCATCATTGAAGAACGGCCCGCGCACGCCCGCGGGCAGCGTCTGCTGGATATCGCCGATCTTCTTGCGCACGGTGTACCAGACCTGCGCGGTCTCCTTCGCCGGCGAGGTGTCCTTGAGCTGGAAGATCACCGTGGTCTCGCCCGGCTTGGAGAAGCTGCGGATCTTGTCCGCATAGGGCACTTCCTGCAGCTGGCGCTCGATCTTGTCCGTCACCTGGACGGCGATCTGCTCGGCGGTGGCGCCGGGCCAGAAGGCCTGCACCACCATCACGCGGAAGGTAAAGGGCGGATCCTCGTCCTGGCCCAGCTGGAAGAACGCCAGCATGCCGCCAAGCAGCAGCACCACCAGCAGGTAGCGGGTCAGCGGCTGGTGCTCGAGTGCCCAGCGCGACAGGTTGAAGCGGGAATGATCCATCCGCTCACCCCTGCTTCGGGGTGGCGGCCGGTGCCGATGCCGGGGCCGATGCAGGCCCTGCCGCAGGCGCGACCGTCTGCAGCGGTCGCACCTTCTGGCCTGCGCGCAAAAGGTGCACCCCGGCGGTGACGATGGTCTGGCCCGGGGCCAGGCCCTGGCGCACCTCCACCTCGTTGCCGATGGCCTCGCCCAGCGTCACCGGCACCGGCTTGACCGTGCCGGCGGCGGCGTCATAGATCCAGACCTGGTTGCGGCCCTGCTCCTGCAGCAGCGCGGTCAGCGGCACCCGGATGGCCGGGGTGGCGCCGGTGCGCATGAAGGTCACCACCGCGGTCATGCCGAGCTTGAGGTCGGCGGGCGGGTTCGGCACCGTCACGCGGGTGGCATAGGTGCGGGTGACCGGGTCGGCCGCCGCGGCAATCTCGCGCACGCGGCCAGGCAGCGTGCGCTGCGGCTCGGCCCAGGTATGGATGGTCACGTCGGTAATGCCGCGCAGCAGGTCGACCTGGTCTTCGGGCAGGCCGATCGCGACTTCCTTCTCTGCCGTCTGCGCCACGCGCACCACCGGCTGGCCCGGCGTCACCACCTGGCCCACCTCGGCATCGATCGCCGTGACCACGCCGTCGGCATCGGCATGCAGGACCGCGTAGCCGGTCTGGTTGGACTGGCTGCGCAGCCCGGCCTGGGCCTGGCGCAGCCGCGATTCGGCGGCGTCATAGTTGGCCTGGCGCCGGTGCTGCTCGGCAGCGCTGATAAAGCCCTTGGCGAACAGGTCGTTGTAGCGCTTCAGGTCGGCGGCGGCCAGGTCGCGGTCAGTCTTCGCGGCCTCGAACTGGGCGCGCGAGCCGGCCTCGGCCAGCGACAGGTCGGTGGGGTCCAGGCGCGCCAGCGGCTGGCCCTTGCTGACCACCGCGCCCACATCCACCAGCCTGGCGGCGATCTTGCCCCCGACGCGGAAGCCCAGCCGCGACTCCACGCGCGGGCGCACGTCGCCGGAGAACTCGAAGGCGGTCTTGCCATTGTGCGGGCTCAGCTGCATCAGGCGCACCGGGCGCACCTCCGGCGCCGGCTCGGCCTTCTTGCCGCAGCCGGCCAGGGCCAGCAGGCTGGCCGTCAAAAGTGTGGCCACGGCCACGCCTCGGCGGAGGTGGCGCGGCGGCATCGTAACAACAGGAGAATCTGCAGCCGCAACTTCCGGCACTTGGCAAAGCACTGGCATCGGTAGGCAACAAGTCGGATGGAACCACTGACAAGACTGGCCGGTGAGCGCAATCCCCTGCGCCCGGGAAGTCGTCGAGGCGCGGGGATGGCCGCGCGCAGCCGGCATCGGCAATAAATAACTTTCCGGTCAGTAATATAGCGACGCACCCCGGGTGCGTCAAACGGCAGGCGACGAAACCGCTGGAATGAAGACTCAGTTGCCGTTCCGGGCCGGTGAACTGCGCCGACAGGCTTCGGCATGCGCGACCATACCCTGCCCGGCGCGATGCTACAATCCGCCGCGCCGCTGGCGCTTCCCCCCACATCTTCGACCCGAGACCGGCGTGACGCCCGATCAGTATTGCCAAGAGAAAGTCGCCCAGAGCGGCTCGAGCTTCTATTACAGCTTCCTGTTCCTGCCGGCCGAGCGCCGCCGCGCCATCACCGCGCTGTACGCCTGGTGCCGCGAAGTCGACGACGTGGTCGACGACAGCCATGATGCTGGCCTGGCCCACCAGCAGCTGGACTGGTGGCGCGCCGAGCTGCGCCGCCTGTTCGAGGGCGAGCCGACCCATCCGACCACCAAGGCCCTGCAGCCGCATGTGCGCAGCGCCGGCCTGCCCCAGGGCGAGATGTCCGAAGTGCTGGAAGGCATGGAAATGGACCTGACCCAGACCCGCTACCTGGACGAGCCCGGCCTGGCCCGCTACTGCCATTGCGTGGCCGGCGTGGTCGGCACGCTCAGCGCGCGGCTGTTCGGCTATACCGACCCGCAGACCCTGGTGTTTGCCGAGAAGCTTGGCCAGTCGCTGCAACTGGTCAATATCCTGCGCGACGTCGGCGAGGACGCGCGGCGCGGGCGCATCTACCTGCCGGTCAATACCCTGCAGCAGTTCCAGGTGCCTGCATCCGAGATCCTGAAGGGCCAGCATTCCGATCGCTTTGTCGCGCTGATGCAGTACCACGCCGGCCGGGCCCGCGCGCTGTACCATGAGGCACTGGCGCTGCTGCCCAGGCAGGACCGCCGCGCCCAGCGCGCCGGCCTGCTGATGGGCGCGATCTACCACGCGCTGCTCGACGAACTGGAAGCGAGCCAGTTCCAGGTGCTGAACCAGCGCATTGCGCTGACCCCGCTGCGCAAGCTGTGGATTGCCTGGAAGACCTGGGTGCGCAACAGCTAGCGTCCTGCTCTCTTTCCTCTCCGACCCGCCAAGCCGTACCGCCATGACGCAGACATCCGCCTCCCTCGGCGACACCATCCTTGCCCACGCCGACCAGCTCGCCAGTTTCTCCGACATGGAAGGCGGCCTTACCTGCGCCTACCTGACCCCGGCCCACCGCGCCGCGCAGGCCCGGCTTGCGCAGTGGATGGAGGCGGCCGGCATGCAGGTGCGGATCGACGCCATCGGCAACGTCATCGGCCGCTATGCAGCCGACCCGGCCGTGCCCGACGCGCGCGTGCTGATGACCGGCTCGCACTTCGACACCGTGCGCAATGGCGGGCGCTATGACGGGCGGCTTGGCATCCTGCTGCCGATCGCCGTGGTCGGCGCGCTCAACCAGGCCGGCATCCGCCTGCCCTATCACTTTGAAGTGGTGGGGTTCGCCGAAGAGGAGGGCCTGCGCTTCAAGACCAGCTTCCTGGCCAGCAGTGTGCTGGCGGGCCGCTTCGACCCCGCCCTGCTGGAGCGCCAGGACGCGGACGGCATCACACTGCGCGAGGCACTGGCGGCATCGGACCTGCCCGGCGCGGGCGATTTGCAGGCCCTGCGCGCCGCGGCGGTCGATCCGGCGTCGCTGCTGGGCTTTGTCGAGGTGCATATCGAGCAGGGCCCGGTGCTGCTGCACCACGACCTGCCGCTGGGCGTGGTCACGCAGATCGCGGGCAGCAGCCGCTTTGCGGTGCGGGTCGAAGGCCTGGCCAGCCATGCCGGCACCACGCCGATGGGCATGCGCCGCGACGCCGCCGCGGGCGCTGCCGAGATGATCCTGCTGGTGGAGCAGCGCTGCGCGGCGGCGCCGACGCTGGTCGGAACGGTGGGCCAGCTGCAGGTGCCCAACGGGTCGAGCAATGTCATCCCGGCGGCCTGCACCTTCTCGATGGATATTCGCGCCGGCGAGGATGGCATCCGCGAGGCCGCCATCGCCGACATCGTGGCCGGCATCGGCCAGATCGCGGAACGGCGCGGGCTGGCCGCCCAGGTGGAGCGCGTGCCGCCGGTCAACAACGCGCCGTGCGCGCGCTGGCTGATGGACCAGTTCGGGGCGGTGCTGAAGAAGCGCGGGCTGCAGGCCTTCGAGCTGCCCTCCGGCGCCGGCCACGACGCCATGATGATGCAGCGCATCACCGACGTGGCCATGCTGTTCGTGCGCTGCGGCAACGGCGGCATCAGCCACAACCCGCTGGAAACCATCACGGCGGAGGATGCCCAGCTGGCGGCGGAGGTCTTCGTGGATTTCCTGCGGCACTTCCAGCCGCGCGCCTGAGCGCCACACTGGCGTACCATGGGGGCGCGGCACGATAAGAACGGATCAGCCGCCCTGGTAGATATCGCGCCCGAAGTCGTAGAGGTTCTTGCGCAGCTTGCGGCGCTCGTCCGGCGACAGGCGCGAGCCGCCGCGCTCGTCACCGCGCCGGCGCTCGGCGTCGCGCTGCTCGGCGCGATGGCGCTCGGCACGGGCCCGCGCCTCGCGCTGGCTGTTGCCTGGATCGCTGGCCTGGGTCGACGGGTGGCGCTTGAGCAGGTTGGCCATGCCGGCCGATTGCGCCTGCACCGTCCCGGCCGGAATGCACAGCGCCAGCACGGCCAGCGCCAGCGCAAGGCAGGCGCCGGCGACACCATGCTGCGGATGCCCGTGCCGGGTTCGGTTCACTTTCATTGATAATGGCGATCTTGGCTTCGGGAAAAACAGCCTTTGGACAGACTGGATGGACTGTCCTGAAGCCGGGAATTCCGGTACCCCGTCCGGCGCCGCGCCCTCTGCAAGCATCGCGCCAGCGCGAGCAAGGCAGGCTGGTCGAGACAGTGGTTCGTCGGTTGCAAATGCGTGGAAATCTGCCGCGCACGGCGCCCAAAAAGACGGATTGCGCAGTGTAATCGCACGATTGGTGCACACTGCCATACGCCGGGGTAAAGTATGTAACGTTTTGTTAAGCCATTTTGAGCGAAAGCGATAGTCGCTAAGATACCGCCATGGAAAATACCAGCCACAAGATTCTTGTCGTCGACGATGACCCGCGTCTGCGCGATTTGCTGCGCCGCTATCTGGGCGAACAGGGTTTCACCGTGCTGGTGGCGGAAAACGCCACCGCGATGAACAAGCTCTGGCTGCGCGAGCGTTTCGACCTGCTGGTGCTGGACCTGATGATGCCGGGCGAAGACGGCCTGTCGATCTGCCGCCGGCTGCGCGGGGCCAACGACCAGACCCCGATCATCATGCTCACCGCCAAGGGCGAGGACGTGGACCGCATCGTCGGCCTGGAGATGGGCGCCGACGACTACCTGCCCAAGCCCTTCAACCCGCGCGAGCTGATTGCGCGCATCCACGCGGTGCTGCGCCGCAAGGGCCCGGCCGAAGTGCCCGGCGCCCCGTCGGAAACGCCCGAGACCTTCGCCTTCGGCGACTTCGTGCTGAACCTGGCCACGCGCACGCTGACCAAGAACGACGAGGAAATCACGCTGACCACCGGCGAGTTCTCGGTCCTCAAGGTGTTCGCCCGCCATCCGCGCCAGCCGCTGTCGCGCGAGAAGCTGATGGAAATGGCACGCGGCCGTGAATATGAAGTCTTCGACCGCAGCCTGGACGTGCAGATCTCGCGCCTGCGCAAGCTGATCGAGCCGGACCCCAGCAACCCCCGTTTTATCCAGACGGTGTGGGGCCTGGGCTACGTCTTCATCCCCGATGGCGTGAAATAACCGATTACGGCCGCTGTTCCCATCGTGGCGACCGTTATCGGTAGAACCGCAACGCGGTTCTTTGGTTCGCTGTTCTGGCGAACCTTCATGCTTATCGCCCTGCTGCTGGCGATTTCGCTGGGCATCTGGTTCCAGAGCTACCGGCTGTTCGAACGCGCCCCGCGCGCGCAGCAGATCGCCATGCAGGTGGTCAGCGTGGTCAAGCTCACGCGCGCCGCGCTGCTCTATTCCGACCCCGCGCGGCGGCGCTTCCTGCTGCTCGACCTGGTGCAGAACGAAGGCATCAAGGTCTATCCGCGCGAGAAGGACGACGACTTCGCCGCGCCCACCGCCAACCCGTTCCTGACCGCCCTGGTGCAGCAGGAGATCCGCAGCCGCCTGGGCGAGGACACGGTGCTGGCCACCACCGTCAACGACATACCCGGCGTGTGGGTCAGCTTCGAGATCGAGGGCGACGACTACTGGGTGGCGATCAGCCCCGAGCGCTTCGAGCGCGTGCCCGGCATCCAGTGGCTGTGGTGGAGTATTGCCGCGCTGCTGCTGTCGATCATCGGCGCCGCCTTTATCACCGCGCGTGTCAACTACCCGCTCAAGCGGCTGGCCAACGCCGCGCGCGCCATCGGTGCCGGCGGCGACCCGCCGCCGCTGCCCGAGCACGGCGCCAGTGAGGTGGCGCTGGCCAACCACAGCTTCAACCAGATGGTGCGCGACCTGCGCCAACTCGACGACGACCGCGTGGTGATGCTGGCCGGCATCTCGCACGACCTGCGCACGCCGCTGACGCGCCTGCGCCTGGAAACCGAGATGTCGCCGATGGACACCCCCACGCGCGACGCCATGATCGCCGACATCGAGCAGATGGACGCCATCATCGGACAGTTCCTCAACTACGCGCGCCCGCCGCTGGAAACCGTGGAACCGGTTGACCTGTCGGCGCTGGTGCACGATGCCGTGGGCGTCTACGCCGCGCATGACGACGTGCGCGTGCACGTGCGCGCCAACGAGCCGGTGATGGCCGTGGCCAACCGCATGGAAGTGCAGCGCATCCTGGACAACCTGGTCGAGAACGCGCGCCGCTATGCCAAGGACGAGCAAAGCGGCATGGCCGTGGTCGAGATCTCGACGCGCGTGGACGACAAGGAAGCCGTGCTGACCGTGGCCGACCACGGCAACGGCGTGCCCGACGGCCAGCTGTCGCTGCTGACGCGGCCCTTCTACCGGCTCGATGCCGCGCGCAGCGAGGCCAAGGGCGCCGGGCTGGGCATGTCCATCGTCAACCGCATCATGCAGCGCAACGGTGGCCGGCTGCTGCTGGCCAACCGCCCCGCCCCGGCCACGGGGCTGGTGGTCAGCGCCTGCTTCCGGCGCGCCTGAGCGTCAGCTGAGCGCGGCCTGAGCGCCATCCGCGGCGCATTGACAGGTTTTCGACAGCATTTGATAGCCTTCTGAAAGGCATTCGTCAGGGCAATGACAGGGTCGCGGCGCACACTGGCGCCCGTCATCAGGCGCGCGGCGAAATCCTTCCCACACGGCGTGACCCGCGCACGCCTGGCTGACTTCTCCGAACCATCATGCCGCCGGGACCGCCGGCGGTGCCTGAGAGACAGCCATGTCAGAGACCTCCGCAGCTACCCCCGCCGGGCAGCACGGGTTCCGCACCGTGTTCCGCGTCGTCAGCGGCAACTTCCTGGAAATGTATGACTTCATGGTGTACGGCTTCTACGCGGCCGCCATCGCCAGGACCTTCTTCCCCAGCGGCAACGAGTTCGCCTCGCTGATGCTTTCGCTCGCCACCTTTGGCGCGGGCTTCCTGATGCGGCCGCTGGGTGCGATCGTGCTGGGCGCCTACATCGACCGCCATGGCCGCCGCAAGGGCCTGATCATGACGCTGGCGCTGATGGCCATGGGCACGCTGCTGATTGCCTGCGTGCCGGGCTACGCCACCATTGGCGTGGCCGCGCCGCTGCTGGTATTGGCCGGGCGCCTGCTGCAGGGCTTCTCCGCGGGCGTTGAGCTGGGCGGCGTCTCGGTCTACCTGTCGGAAATCGCCAGGCCTGGCCGCAAGGGCTTCTATGTCGCGTGGCAATCGGGCAGCCAGCAGGTGGCGGTGATCTTCGCCGGCCTGCTGGGCGTGATCCTGCACGCCACGCTGGCGCCGGCGCAAATGGATGAATGGGGCTGGCGCATTCCCTTCCTGGTGGGCTGCCTGATCGTGCCGTTCCTGTTCCTGATCCGCCGTTCGCTGGAAGAGACCGAGGCCTTCAAGGCGCGCAAGCACCGCCCCGCCATCGACGAGATCTACCGCTCGATGCTGGACAACTGGCGCATCATCCTGGCCGGCTGCATGATGGTGGTGATGACCACGGTGTCGTTTTACATGATCACCGCATACACGCCGACCTTCGGCAAGACCGTGCTGAAGCTGGACGACACCGACAACCTGATCGTCACCATGTGCGTGGGCCTGTCCAACTTCATCTGGCTGCCGCTGATGGGCGCGCTGTCGGACCGCATCGGACGCAAGCCACTGCTGGTGTTCTTCACCGTGGCGACGCTGCTGACCGCGTACCCCGCCGTGTCATGGCTGGTGGCCGAGCCGTCGTTCTCGCGGCTGCTGATGGTGGGGCTGTGGCTGTCGTTCCTGTACGGCAGCTATAACGGCGCCATGGTGGTGGCGCTGACCGAGATCATGCCGCCCGCGGTGCGCACCACCGGCTTCTCGCTGGCCTACAGCCTGGCCACGGCGCTGTTCGGCGGCTTCACCCCGGCAATCTCGACCTGGCTGATCCACGCCACCGGCAACAAGGCGGCGCCGGGGCTGTGGCTGATGTTCGCCGCGCTGTGCGGACTGGTTGCCACGCTGGTGATCTTCCGGGCGCAACGAGTGGAGCCCGTCATGCATCCGGCCTGAACACGGCGGGTTGAACTCGCCGCCATCGTCACCAACTTGCCATAAGCGGGCCCAGCGCGCATGGCATACTTGCCCTTCCGCATCGAAGCCGCCTGGCCGATGCCGCGGCTTCCCATGCCGGGATTCGCTCCAGGCGTCACATGCCTTGCCTATCGGGCTCTTTGAGAATATCAATTAGCCCGGCACCTGGTGATGACGCATAATCACGTTTTGTCGCGGTAAGCCGCGTAGCCGGCCCACGCCAGCCGCGCGGCAGCAGCACCGCTCTCATTGCAACCGTATCAGGAGATAGTCTATGAAGACCGTTGGTGACAAGCTCGAAGCCTTCCACGTCGTCGGTGTCAAGCCGGGTTTCAACAATCACGAAGAGAACGGCCAGTCGGCTTTCGAAGACATCACCGAAAAGTCGTTCGAAGGCAAGTGGAAGATCATCTACTTCTACCCGAAGGACTTCACCTTCGTCTGCCCGACCGAAATCGTTGCCTTCGCCAAGCTGAACGGCGACTTCGCCGACCGCGACGCGATCGTGCTGGGCGGCTCGACCGACAACGAATTCGTCAAGCTGGCATGGCGCCGCGAACACAAGGACCTGAACAAGCTGAACCAGTGGCAATTCGCCGACGTGACCGGTTCGCTGATCGACCAACTGGGCGTGCGTGACCACGCTGCCGGCGTTGCCCTGCGCGCGACCTTCATCGTCGACCCGGACAACGTGATCCAGCACGTGTCGGTGAACAACCTGAACGTGGGCCGCAACCCGGAAGAAGTCCTGCGTATCCTGGACGGTCTGCAAACGGACGAGCTGTGCCCGTGCAACCGTGCCGTTGGTGGCGCCACGCTGTAATTTGCTGTCAGTCGCCAGACACCGTGGCGATTCGCGGAGGGCGCTGCCCTCCGCACCAAAACCCGCTTGCGCGGGTTTTTTGGGCCCCTATCGATAGGAGAAATAAATGGAATTCCTCAGCACGATTAAGAATCTCATCCCCGATTACGCCAAGGACATCCGCCTGAACGTGGACGGCACCATCGCGCGCTCCTCGCTGGAAGGCAATGATGCGGTCGGCGTGGCGCTGGCGGCGGCATTCGCGGCGCAGAGCAAGGTGCTGGTGGATGCCATCCGCAATGCCGGCGTGCTGTCGCCCGAGGAAACCAACGGCGCGCTGACCGCTGCCGCGCTGATGGGCATGAACAACACCTGGTACCCGTATGTCGAAATGGCCGACGATCCGGACCTGGCCACCCAGCCGGCCGGCCTGCGCATGAACGCCTATGCCACCCATGGCGGCGTGGACAAGCGCCGTTTCGAGATGTACGCGCTGGCCGCCTCGATCGTGGGCAAGTGCCACTTCTGCGTGAAGTCGCACTACCAGCTGCTGAAGAATGAACAGGGCATGACCGCGCAGCAGCTGCGCGATGTCGGCCGCATTGCCGCCGTGATCGTGGCCGCCGCCAACGTGATCGCCGCGCAATAAGCCCCGCCACAGCGCGCCCCCGCGCCCTCCGCGGTGCCCTGCCACGGGCGCCGTAGCACAGCAGCCGGCAGCTTCCCATCAGGAGTTGCCGGCTGTTCCCATCCTGCAACCGCCCCGCGCCATGGCTGCACAGGTGCGGCGATCGGCCTACAATCCAGGCAGGACACGCACTTTCAGGCTGCCATGACCCTGCCTTCGCCGACTTCCCCCCGCTTCCACTACCGCCTCGCGGCGGTGCATGACTGGGGCGACATCGCCGCCGTCACGCAACAAGCCTACGGGCAATATGAGCTGGCCATCATGGAAGACTGCCGCGCGTCGTTCCAGCGCGGCATGCAGGCAGTGCTGGCGACCAGCCATCCGGATATGGAGTGGTGGGTGGCGGAAACCGATCACGGCATCATGGGGGCCGTCCTGTTCTGCCATCCGGGCGCCACGCTGCCGGCACTGGACGGCAGCACCATCACCCTGACCCAGCCGGAAGCGCGGCTGCTGTCGGTCAGCCCGCAGGCGCGCGGCCTGGGCCTGGGCCGCACGCTGATGCAGATCTGCATCCAGCGCGCGCGCGATATCGGCGCGTCAACGCTGGTGGTGCGCACCATGCCGGAAATGGCATCGGCCATCCGGCTGTGCCAGCAGATGGGCTTCACCAAGCGCACCGAAGCCGGTGCGCGCACCGGCGCAATGGCCCGCCTGATCGACTATACCTACGCGATCCCGCCGGAAAACGCCACGGCGCCAGACGCGGCGCGGCCCTGATCAGTCCTGCGCGTCGCCCACCGAGGCGCGCCAGAGCAGCACTGCGGCCTGCGCCACGATGCCTTCCTGGCGCCCTTCGAAGCCCAGCTTCTCGTTGGTCTTGGCCTTGACGTTGCAACGCCCGCGCGCAATCCCCAGGTCCTCCGCCAGGTTCGCCACCATCGCCCCGATATGCGGCGCCAGCTTGGGCGCCTGCGCGATCACGGTGGCATCGACATTGCCGATTTCATAGCCCGCCTCGCGCACGCGGCGCGCGGCCTCGCGCAGCAGCACGCGGCTGTCGGCGCCGGCGAACTGCGCGTCGGTGTCGGGGAAATGGCGGCCGATATCGCCCAGCGCGGCCGCGCCGAAGAGCGCGTCGGTGACCGCGTGCAGCAGCGCATCCGCATCGGAATGGCCAAGCAGGCCGCGGTCGTGCGGAATCTCGACCCCGCCCAGGATCAGCTTGCGGCCGGGCACCAGCGCGTGGACGTCATAGCCCTGTCCCACCCGGATATCGAAAGGCATCATGCGGTCAGTCTCCTTTGCCATCGTTGCCCAGCAGCACTTCGGCCAGTGCGAAGTCCTCCGGGTAGGTCACCTTGAAATTGCGCAGCGAGCCGTTGACCAGCCGCGGATGCAGCCCCAGACGCTCGATCGCGCTGGCCTCGTCGGTCACCACCGCGCCGGCCGCCATGGCGTCCTGCAGCGCCTGGCGCAGCACGCCCAGGCGGAACATCTGCGGCGTCTGCGCCTGCCACAGGCCCTCGCGCGGCACCGTGGCGCCGATGCGGGCGTCGTCCTGGGCGCGCTTGAGCGTGTCGGGCACCGGCACCGCCAGGATGCCGCCGATGGCGGCGTCCGGGTCGTCGTCGCCATCGCTTTCCACCGCGCGCACCAGCGCGTGGATCATCGCGGGGGTCAGGCCCGGGCGCGCGGCATCGTGCACCAGCACCCAGTCGCTGTCGGTCGCGCCCAGCTGCGCCAGGTGGTGCAGCCCGGCCAGCACCGAGGCATGGCGGGTCTCGCCGCCGACAAAGGCGGTATCGAAGCGCAGCCCGGCAAAGGCGGCCGCGCCGAAGCGCGATTCCAGCGGCATGTCGTCGGGCGCCAGCACCAGCGCGGTGGCGTTGATGGCGTCGCACGCCGAGAACGCCGCCAGCGCGTACCAGATCATCGGCCGGCCGGCCACGGTCTGGTATTGCTTGGGAACGGCGCCGCCGGCGCGGCTGCCGGTACCGGCACAGGGAATCAGGGCAAAGCGGCGAGCGGGCACAGGATCGGCGTTGAGTGAAAGAGGCGCGGGCGCCTGCTGGCCAGCATGGCCAGCGGGACAACCGGTGCGCATTCTATAATACGGCCCTTGCCCGTCGCCATGCCGCGCCATTCCGCATTGACGCGTGCCCGGCAGGCGCCACGGGCCGTTGAGGTCCCCTGCTCCGACCCCCGCCCGCAATGCCGGCGGGGTGTCGTCGTTTTGAACGCCCCGCTGCCCACATGCCTGACGCCAAGCCCGCCTTCCCCTTTGTCAACCTGCCGCTGGTCAAGCCGGGGCTGCGCCACAGCGTGGCCGGGCTGCGCGGCTCGGCCGATGCGCTGGCTGTGGCCGCGTACGCTCGGCAGCACCGCGAGCGCGCGCCGATGCTGGCCGTGGTCTGCTCCCACGCCGTCGATGCCCAGCGCCTGGCCGAGGAAATCCCCTGGTTCGCGCCCGAACTGCGCGTGCGCCTGCTGCCCGACTGGGAAACACTGCCCTACGACAGCTTCTCGCCGCACCAGGACCTGGTGTCAGAGCGCCTGGCCACGCTGCACGACATCCAGACCGGGCAATGCGACGTGATGCTGGTGCCGGCCACCACCGCGCTGTACCGGCTGGCGCCGCCCGCGTTCCTGGCCGCCTACACCTTCTTCTTCAAGCAGGGCGAGCGGCTGGATGAAGCGGCGCTCAAGGCCCAGTTCACGCTGGCCGGCTACGAGCACGTCAGCGCGGTGATGCGCCCCGGCGAATACAGCGTGCGCGGCGGCCTGATCGACCTGTACCCGATGGGCTCGGCGCTGCCGTACCGGATCGACCTGTTCGGCGACGAGATCGAGACCATCCGCGCCTTCGACCCCGACACCCAGCGCAGCCTGTACCCGGTCAACGAAGTGCGGCTGCTGCCCGGGCGCGAGTTCCCGCTCGACGAAGCCGCGCGCACCGCCTTCCGCGGCCGCTGGCGCGAGGTGTTCGAAGGCGACCCGACCAAGTCGCCGATCTACAAGGACATCGGCAACGGCGTGCCGTCGGCCGGCATCGAGTACTACCTGCCGCTGTTCTTCGAGCACAGCGCGACCGTGTTCGACTACCTGCCCGCCGATACGCAGCTCGCATTCGCCGGCAATGTCGACGAGGCCATCCGCCGCTTCTGGGCCGATACCACGCAGCGCTACAACTTCATGCGCCACGACCGCGAGCGCCCGCTGCTGCCGCCCGCGGACCTGTTCCTGTCCGAGGAGCAGTTCTTCGTCGCCGCCAAGCCGATGGCGCGCCTGGTGCTGCAGGCCGAAGCCAATGCGGACCAGGCGGCGTTCTCGGCTATCCTGCCCGACGTCGCGGTGAACCGCCGCGCCGATGATCCGCTGGTCAACCTGGAAGCACTGCTGCTCGACAAGCAGACCCGCGTGCTGATGTGCGCCGACTCGGCCGGGCGGCGCGAGACCCTGCTGCAGCTCTTTGCCGAAAGCGGCCTGCGCCCGCAGCCAGTGGACGACTTTGCCGCGTTCCTGGCCGGCGAAGCGCATTTCTCGATCGCGGTGGCGCCGCTGCAGAGCGGCTTTGCGCTGCCGCAGGGGCGGATCGCCTTTGTCACCGAGGCCGAGCTGTACGCCGGCACCGCGCGCCGCACCGGCCGCCGCAAGCAGGAGCAGGCCTCGGCCGTCGACTCGATGGTGCGCGACCTGGCCGAGCTGAAGATCGGCGACCCGGTGGTGCACAGCGAGCACGGCATCGGCCGCTACCAGGGCCTGGTCACGCTCGACATGGGCCAGGGCGACGAGGAATTCCTGCACCTGGACTACGACAAGGGCAGCAAGCTGTACGTGCCGGTGCACCAGCTGCATGTGATTTCGCGCTATTCCGGCGCCGATCCCGATACCGCGCCGCTGCACCACCTGGGCTCGGGCCAGTGGGACAAGGCCAAGCGCAAGGCAGCCCAGCAGATCCGCGACACCGCCGCCGAGCTGCTCAACCTGTACGCGCGCCGCGCCGCGCGCGAGGGCTTTGCCTTCCCGCTCTCGCCCAAGGACTACGAGACCTTCGCCGAAAGCTTCGGCTTCGAGGAAACGCCGGACCAGGCCGCCGCCATTGCCGCGGTGATCGCCGACATGACCTCGGGCAAGCCGATGGACCGGCTGGTGTGCGGCGACGTGGGCTTCGGCAAGACCGAGGTGGCGCTGCGCGCGGCCTTTGTCGCGGTGCTGGGCGGCAAGCAGGTGGCGATGCTGGCACCGACCACGCTGCTGGCCGAGCAGCATTTCCAGACGCTGTCAGACCGCTTTGCCGAATGGCCGGTGCGCATCGTCGAGCTGTCGCGCTTCAAGACCAAGAAAGAGATCGACGCGGCCATCAAGCAGATCAACGAAGGCACCGTCGACATCGTCATCGGCACCCACAAGATCCTGTCCGACCAGGTCAGGTTCGAGCGCCTGGGGCTGGTCATCATCGACGAAGAACACCGCTTCGGCGTGCGCCAGAAGGAGGCGCTGAAGACCCTGCGCGCCGAGGTCGACGTGCTGACCCTGACCGCCACGCCGATCCCGCGCACGCTGGGCATGGCGCTGGAAGGGCTGCGCGACTTTTCGGTGATCGCGACCGCGCCGCAGAAGCGGCTGGCGATCAAGACCTTCGTGCGGCGCGAGGAAGACGGCGTGATCCGCGAGGCTATCCTGCGCGAGCTCAAGCGCGGCGGCCAGGTCTACTTCCTGCACAACGAGGTCGAGACCATCGAGAACAAGCGCGCGCGGCTGGCCGAGCTGGTGCCGGAAGCGCGCATTGCCGTCGCGCACGGCCAGATGCATGAGCGCGAGCTGGAGCGCGTGATGCGCGACTTCGTCGCGCGCCGCGACAACATCCTGCTGTGCACCACCATCATCGAGACCGGCATCGACGTGCCGACCGCCAACACCATCCTGATCCACCGCTCGGACAAGTTCGGCCTGGCGCAGCTGCACCAGCTGCGTGGCCGGGTCGGGCGCTCGCACCACCAGGCCTATGCCTACCTGCTGGTGCATGACGTCGAAGGCCTGACCAAGCAGGCGCAGCGCCGGCTCGAAGCGATCCAGCAGATGGAGGAACTGGGCTCGGGCTTCTACCTGGCCATGCACGACCTGGAAATCCGCGGCGCGGGCGAGGTGCTGGGCGACAAGCAGTCGGGCGAGATCCACGAGATCGGCTTCCAGCTCTACACCGACATGCTCAACGCCGCGGTCAAGGCGCTCAAGGCGGGCAAGGAGCCCGACCTGATGGCGCCGCTGGCCGCCACCACCGAGATCAACCTGGGCACGCCGGCGCTGCTGCCCAACGACTACTGCGCCGACGTGCACGAGCGGCTGTCGCTGTACAAGCGGCTGGCCAACTGCGAGACCGCCGAGCGCGTGGACGATATCCAGGAAGAGCTGATCGACCGCTTCGGCCGGCTGCCGGCGCAGGCGCAGGCGCTGGTCGAGACCCACCGGCTGCGCATCGCAGCGGCGCCGCTGGGCGTGCGCAAGATCGATGCGGGCGAGGTCACCATCAGCGTGCAGTTCGTGCCCAACCCGCCGATCGACGCGATGCGCATCATCGACCTGGTGCAGAAGAACCGCCATATCAAGCTGGCCGGGCAGGACAAGCTGCGCATCGAGGCCAAGATGCCGGACGTGGCGATCCGCGCGCAGACCATCAAGCACACGTTGCGGCAACTGGCCTAGCGTCCTGCATGGACGCGGCGCGCGGCCGGGTGTAGCATCGATTCCTTAACAAGTTAGCGATAACGCCCCCATGCCCGCCCAAGCCGCTTCCTCCCGCCAGCCCGTCACCGAAACCGCCGCGCGCGGCAGCGCGCTTGAATGGACCCAGCGGCTGGTCGCGTACGACACCACCAGCCGCAACTCCAACCTGGGCCTGATCGAGTCGGTGCGCGACCATTTCCTGGCCAAGGGGCTGAAGCCGCATCTGAGCTACAACCCGCAGCAGGACAAGGCCAACCTGTTCGTCACCGTGCCCGCCGCCGACGGCAACACCAACGGCGGCATCGTGCTCTCTGGCCATACCGACGTGGTGCCGGTGGACGGCCAGGACTGGACCACCGACCCGTTCAAGCCGGTGGTGCGCGACGACAAACTCTACGGCCGCGGCACCTGCGACATGAAAGGCTTTATCGGCACCAGCCTGTCGCTGCTGCCGGCCATCCTGCAGGCCAGCCTGCGCGAGCCGGTGCACTACGCGCTGTCCTTCGACGAAGAGATCGGCTGCATGGGCGCACCCTACCTGCTGGCCGAACTGCGCGACCGCGGCGTGACGCCCGGCGGCTGCATCGTCGGCGAACCCACCAGCATGCGCGTGATCGTCGCGCACAAGGGCATCAACGCCTACCGTTGCTGCGTCAGGGGCCAGGCCGCGCACTCGTCGCTGACGCCGCGCGGCGTCAATGCGATCGAATACGCCGCGCGCCTGATTTGTTTCATCCGCGACATCGCCGATGAGTTCAAGGCCAACGGCCCCTACGACCAGGCCTTCGACGTGCCCTACACCACCGCGCAGACCGGCACCATCCAGGGCGGCATCGCGCTGAACACCATCCCGGCACTATGCGAGTTCGTGTTCGAGTTCCGCAACCTGCCCGGCGTGGATCCCGAAGCCATCTACTCCCGCATCCAGGCCTACGCCAACGACGTGCTGCTGCCGAAGATGCGCGCCGAGCATGCCGACGCCGGCCTGACGCTGAGCAAGATCGCCGCAGCTCCGTCGCTGGACGTGGCCGAGCAGGAAGCCATCACGCAGCTGGTGCGCGCGCTGACTGCCGACCGCGACACCAACAAGGTGGCATATGGCACCGAGGCCGGCCTGTTCCAGCGCGCCGGCATTCCGGCCGTGGTGTGCGGGCCTGGCGATATCCAGCAGGCGCACAAGCCGGATGAGTTTGTTGCGCTGGAGCAGCTGGCTGCTTGCGAGGCGTTCCTGCACAAGGTAGTCGACAGCCTGCGCGTGGCGGACTGACAAGGTCGGCGCGGCTTTGTCGCTTGCACTTCGTCGATACGTCCGCATTCACCAAGAAGCCAACGTCCTGCCAGCATCAAACCAACAACAACGAAGGAGATCCTGCATGGCTGCACGTCAAACCGCATACCGTTCCACCACCCGCTTTGCCCTCGCCACCCTGGCGCTCGCCACCGGCCTGCTCTGCAACACCGCGCAGGCCCAGACGCAAGGCGCCGAAACCCTGCACGCCCAGATCGAAACCCGCGCCAAGGCCGTCGAGAAACAACTCATCGCGTGGCGCCGCGATATCCACCAGCATCCGGAACTGGGCAACTACGAGACGCGCACCGCCAAGCTGGTGGCCGACCACCTGCGCAAGCTCGGCATGGAAGTGAAGACGGGCGTGGCCAAGACCGGCGTGGTCGGCGTGCTCAAGGGCGGCAAGCCCGGTCCGGTGGTGGCGCTGCGCGCCGACATGGATGCGCTGCCGGTCAAGGAACGCGTGGACGTGCCGTTCGCGTCGAAGGCCAAGGGCCAGTACCTGGGCAAGGAAGTGGACGTGATGCACGCCTGCGGCCATGACACCCACGTGGCGATCCTGATGGCCACCGCCGAAGTGCTGGCCGGCATGAAGGACCAGCTGCCCGGCACGGTCAAGTTCATCTTCCAGCCGGCCGAGGAAAGCCCGGCCGACTTCGAACCCAATGGCTCCAACACCTGGGGCGCCAAGCAGATGGTGTCCGAGGGCGTGCTGGACAATCCCAAGGTCGACGCGATCTTCGGCCTGCACGTGAGCAGCGGCATCGAATCGGGCAAGCTGGGCTGGCGCAGCGGCCCCTCGATGGCGGCGGCCGACCAGTTCTGGATCGACGTCAAGGGCCGCCAGACCCACGGCGCGCGGCCGTGGGGCGGGATCGACCCGATCGTGGTGGCATCGCAGATCGTGATGGGCCTGCAGACCATCCAGAGCCGCCAGGTCAACGCCATGCTGGAGCCGTCGGTGATCACCGTGGGCACCATCCACGGCGGCAACCGCATGAACATCGTGCCGGAGAAGGTCGAGATGATGGGCACCGTGCGCACCTATGACGAAGGCATGAAGAAGGACATCCATGCCCGCATGAAGCGCACCACCGAGGCCATCGCCACCAGCGCCGGCGCCGAGGCCAGCTTCCGCGTGGTGGAGCTGTATAACGCCACCATCAACCAGCCGGCCCTGACCGAGAAGATGGCGCCCACGCTGCAGCGCGTGGCCGGCGAAGGCAACTGGATGATCACGCCCAAGGCGACCGCGTCGGAGGACTTCTCGTTCTACCAGGAGAAGGTCCCGGGGCTGTTCTTCAACCTCGGGGTGACGCCCAAGGGCCAGGATGTGACCAAGGCGCCTTCCAACCACTCCCCTGAGTTCTATGTGGACGAGCCGGCGCTGATCAACGGCGTGCGCGCCCTGTCCAGCCTGACCGTGGACTACATGGTGATGGCGCAGCGCTGAGCGGCTCGCCCGGGGCGCTGCGGCGGGGCTACAATAGCGGTTTTGCCGCGTTGCAGCCCCGCGCGGCAAGCGCCCGATCTTCATCCGCCATGCCCCTGATCCTCCAGAGCACCGCCCCGCTTTCCCCAGCCGACCTCGACACCGCCCGCACCCTGGCCCGCGCCTCTGAACTGGTGCTGCGCAGCGACACCGTGGCCGCCGCCGAGGAATGCGCGCCGCTGACGCCGGCGCTGCGCGATGCGCTGGACGATTTCTGCGGCCCGCGCGCGATCGACTGGGCAGTGGTGCCCGCGGGGCGCAAGCTGTCCGACTTCCGCCTGGTGGCGATGGACATGGACTCGACCCTGATCACGATCGAGTGCATCGACGAGATCGCGGACTTCTGCGGCCTCAAGGCCGAGGTCTCGGCCATCACCGAAGCCGCCATGCGCGGCGAGATCACCGATTTCAACGAAAGCCTGCGCCGCCGCGTGGCCCTGCTCAAGGGGCTGGACGCCAGCGTGCTGGACCGCGTCTATGAAGAGCGCCTGCGGCTGTCGCCGGGCGCCGAGCGCATGCTGCAGACCGTGCAGGCGCTGGGCCTGCGCACGCTGCTGGTGTCGGGCGGCTTCGTGCATTTCACCGAGAAGCTCAAGGCACGGCTCCAGCTCGACGTGACCCGCGCCAATACGCTGGAGATCATCGACGGCAAGCTGACCGGCAATGTCGTCGGCGAGATCGTCAACGCCGACGTCAAGGCCCGCACCGTGCAGGAAGTCTGCGCCCGGATCGGCGCCACGGCGGACCAGGCCATTGTCATGGGTGATGGCTCCAACGACCTGAAGATGATGGCCGTGGCCGGCCTGTCGGTGGCCTTCCGGGCCAAGCCGGTGGTGCGCACGCAAGCCAGCGTCGCGTTCAACCACGTCGGGCTGGACGGCCTGCTGGCGCTGTTCCCGCACTGATCCCGGGCCGCGGCAAACGCGGCAATGCGCGCCGGGCGGCAAGCGCCCGGCCGGCCCCGTCCGCCGGGGCGCCAGCGACTAATCGCAACAGCCAGCGCAAATCCTTCCACCAAGTGCAGATAAATCCCTACTGAGACGCAACGTCTACTTAGCGCTTGCCTCTTCAAATGCGAATCATTACCATTAATGTTTCGTTTATCTGACATTTCCCCATGCAAGTTCTGGCTGCCCTTCTTGGCCTGGCTGCGGCTGCGTGCCTGTACCTGGCCGCGCCCAACCAGGTCCTGCTGCCGCCCGGCAGGGTCACGCAACCGCGTATGCTGGGCTGGCTGGGCCTGGCCCTGGTCATCGTCAGCACCTGGCTGTGGAGCACCACCGACGGCTGGCCCGTGGCCATTGCCGCCAGCCTGGTGACCGTGCCCTGCGCGCTGTCGGTATGGCCCTTCATCGGCACCCATGCCGCGCGCAAGCGCCGGGCAGCGCGGGAGCAACGGGCATGAGCGCAGACCAATCCGCGATGGGCACCAAATGGCTGGCCGGCGCGCTGCTCGGGCTGCCGCTGGCGGTGTCGCTGTGCACGCTGTTGATCCTGTGGCTGCCGGGCGGCTGGGAGACCGGCATCGTCGCGGCCGTGGTGGCCTGCCTGCCGGTGTGGGTGGCCATCATCAGCGCCAGCCTGCTGTTCCGTTCCAGCCGCACCGCCTGGATCTGGCTGGGTGGCGCCAACCTGCTCTGCTTCGGCGCGCTGTGGGTGTTGCGCCTGGCCGGCCTGGCGCCGGCTGCACTGGCCGTCCTGCCCGCCTCCTGAGAAAGCCCATCATGAAAACCGCAACCCTGCGCCTGTACCAGACGCTGCATACCTGGGTCGGCCTGATGGCCGGCTGGGCCTTGTTTATCGCCTTCTTTGCCGGGGCGGTCACCGTGTTCCACCACGAACTGCATGTATGGCAGTCGCCGTCGCGGCTCAAGGGCAGCGCGCCGGTCGAGGCCAAGGCCGACCCGGCCGCAGTCGACCGCTTCATGCAGAAGCTGGTCGCGATCCACCCCGAGGCCGCGGCCAGCTCATACGTGATCATGCCTTCGGAGGGCGAGCCCAATATCTCGGCCTACTGGCAGGACAAGGCCGGCGAGTGGCAGATGACCACTGACGCCCGCCTGGCAGGCGACGCCGCGATGCAGCGCGACACCTCGCGCGACCACGTGATCGGCGAGCTGTCGGCGTTCCTGAATAGCCTGCACTACTCGCTGGGGATCCCGGTCGGCGGCATCTATTTCATGGGCGCGATCTCGGTGCTGTACGGGCTGGCGCTGGTGTCGGGCGTGCTGCTGCACCTGCCGCGGCTGAAGAAGGACCTGTTCGCGGTGCGCCCCGGTCGCAACCTGAAGCGTTTCTGGATGGACACCCACAACGTGCTGGGCCTGTTCAGCCTGCCCTTCCACCTGGTCTTTGCCATCACCGGCGCACTGTTCTGCCTGTCGCTGGTGCTGATGATGGTGTTCAACACGCTGACCTTCGACGGCCGCCTGTTCGAGGCGGTACCCCGCGCCACCACCGCCGTGCTGGAAGTGGCCGCGGCCAACCGCGCGGTGCCGACCATGCCCACGGCAACGCTGATGCAGATCGCGCGCGAGCACGGCGGCGAGCGTTTCACGCCCGAGTCGTTCCGCTTCCAGCGCCATGGCGACGCCAACGCCGTGGTGGAGGTGCGCGGCACCAGCACGCAGGCCCTCGGCAACCTGGGCTCGGTCGGCATCCACGCCGCCAGCGGCGAGCCCAACGCGGGCCAGCTGACCGCCAACCAGACCGCCGGCACGCGCGACAGCAACCACGGGCTCTACAGCGCGCTGTACGCGCTGCATTTCGGCACCTTCGGCGAGTTGCCGGTGCGGCTGGTCTACCTGCTGGCCGGGCTGGCCGGCGCCTTCCTGTTCTATTCGGGCAACCTGCTGTGGATCGAGTCGCGGCGCAAGCTGCGCCAGGCCGAGCAGCCGCGCGTGCACCGGCTGCTGGCGCAGGGCACGGTCGGCGTGTGCATCGGCTGCTGCATCGGCGTGGCGCTGTGCTTCCCGGCCGCACTGCTGTGGCCGGAGCGCGCGGTGAGCTACACCTATTTCACGGTGTTTGGCCTGGCCTGTGCC
Source organism: Cupriavidus sp. FW306-01-F10A (assembly GCF_058782785.1). NCBI lineage: Bacteria > Pseudomonadati > Pseudomonadota > Betaproteobacteria > Burkholderiales > Burkholderiaceae > Cupriavidus > Cupriavidus sp. FW306-01-F10A. The sequence continues at coordinate 76,571 of NZ_JBYSYA010000011.1, read as the reverse complement.
TGGGCGCTGCTGCGCCCGCCGGTGCGCGCCGCGGTGGAATTGCTCTACGCCGCCGCGCTGGCCTCGCTGACGGTGCCGCTGGCGAACGCGCTCCTGACCGGCGACCACCTGCTGCACAGCATCCCCAGCGGGCACTGGATCATCGCGGGCTTCGATATCGGCGCGATCGCGCTGGCCGCGGGCTTTGTCGCCCTGGCCCGCGCCACGCAGCGCCGCGCGCGCAGCGGGCCGGCGGAGTCGGTCTGGGCGATGCCGCAGGCAGCCCGGGCAGCCCGGGCCGCCAGGCCCACCGCGAGCGCCAAGACCATGCCCAGCACGGATACGCCCTGAGCGCATGGCGCCCGCACGCAAAAACGGACGCAGCAGCGTCCGTTTTTGTTTCCCGGGCAGCGCCGGCCCGGCCGCTGCCCTACACTATCTCAGGCCAACAACATCGAGCCGACCACCATGGAATCGACCTTCCACCAGTTTTCCGAACTGTTCGCCCAACTCGGCCTGGCCTCCGACGAAGCCAGCATCCGCAGCTTTATCGGCACGCACGCCCCACTGCCCGACGATGTCGAACTGGCCGAGGCACCGTTCTGGACCCCCGCCCAGGCCACGCTGCTGCGCGACGAGCTGCTGGACGACGCCGACTGGGCCGAGGTCGTCGACCAGCTCAATCTCGCCCTGAGACAGCCGGCCTGAGGCCGCTTACGCGGCCAGCGTAGCCTCCAGCGCCTGGCGCAGGTCGGCGATCAGGTCGCGCGTGTCTTCCAGGCCGATATAAAGCCGCACCAGTTCGCCGCTATCCTGCCAGCCGGCCGGCGGCCATGTGCCCGCCGGCCGCATGCCCTGCACGTGGTACGGCACGGCCAGGCTGTGGGCGCCGCCCCAGGACCAGCCGATCGCAAACAGTTGCAGCGCCTCGACCAAGGCATCCACCTGCTGGCGCGTATAGCTTGCCCGCAGGATGATGGCAAAGAGCCCGCTGGCACCGGTGAAATCGCGCCGCCAGTTGGCGTGGCCCGGGCAGTCCGGCAGCGCCGGATGCAGCACGCGCGCAACCTCGGGCCGCTGGCGCAGCCACTCCGCCACTTCGCGGGCCGCACGGTCATGCGCGGCCAGGCGCACCGGCAGGCTCGGCAGCCCGCGCAGCACCAGGTGGCAGTCATCGGCGGAAACCCCCCAGCCCATCAGCATGCGGGTGCGCTTCAGGCGCTCATGCAGCGCATCGTCGCAGGTCAGCACCGCGCCCATCAGCACGTCGCTGCCGCCGGACTGGTACTTGGTCAGCGCCTGCACCGAGATGTCGATGCCCTTGTCGAACGGACGGAAGTAGATGCCGGCCGACCAGGTATTGTCGATCGCGGTCAGCACGCCTCGCGCCCTGGCCGCGGCGACGATGGCGTCGCTGTCGGGCACTTCCATGGTCACCGAACCGGGCGACTCCATCCAGATCAGGCGCGTATTCGGCCGAATCATCGCCGCCATCGCAGCAGCGTCCATCGGGTCGTAGTAGCGCACGGCCACGCCGAATTCGCGTGCCAGCCACTCGCCGTGGTCGCGGTTGGGGCCGTAGACGTTGTGCGGCACCAGCACGTCGTCGCCGCTCTTGAGCAGCGCGAAGTAGACCAGCGAGATCGCCGCCAGCCCCGACGGCTGCAGCAGCGTGTGGCGCGCGCCCTCCAGCAGCGCCAGGTGCTGGCACAGCGCCTCGCTGGTCGGCGTGGCGTGCAGGCCATAGCGCCAGTAGGTGGTGGCACCGTCGCCATGGGCGCGCAGTTCGGCCAGGTTGCGGAACACCACGGTGGAGCCGCGGTGCGTGGCGGGAGAAAACGAGGCAAAGCCGGGCGCGATCTCCAGCTCGGGCTGGACCGCAACGGTTTGCAGGTAATGGGCGGGCGACGCGGGCTTGCCGGATGGCGAATCGGACACGGCGGTTTCCTTGCTGGCTGCTGGCGGGCCACGGCGCGCTGCCGTGGCGGTATCGCCCAGGCAGAAGCGCGGCACGGTCAGGAATGAGACTCGATGAGCCTCCGAGCTTACCAGCAAATGCCGGCCGCGCCACCGGCGATGGCAACGGCGGGCACCAGGAAGTGGCTTACCAGCCGGAAATCGAGGACTTCGGCGGCGGCGGCGCGTAGGTGACGCCGCTGTTGGGTGTCATGTCGAACGGGGGGATCACGAGCACGCCCAGAGGGCGGATAAAGAACGGCAGCACGATGGCCGGGTTGAACGCGTCGGTCCAGGTGCCGCGCACGGCGCCGCTGGCGTCGATGCTGCCTTCCCAGTTGCCCGATACGCGGGTGCCGTCGTCGGACTCCTCCATCAGGAAAGCGCCGTCCTCCCACTCGCCGGCCAGCAGGCGCACACCGGCGCCACGGCCGGCGTATTCTCCGCGCACGCTGTCGCGCTCGTCAGGCTTGGGGCCCAGGCGCAACCGCACCGGCTGGTCGCCGACCTTGCCGACATAGACCGGCAGCGACGCATACTCCGGCCGCGGCGCCAGAGGTCTTGGCGCGCCAGTGGAAAGCGAGGTGCCGCCGCGCCGGGCTTCGCCATCGCGAATGGCCTGGTTGATGCCCAGGCCTTCCCCGCCGATCACCGGGCCAGTCGACAGCTCGGTGCCCGGCGCTGCCTGCACCGTGCCCGCCAGCGCGAGCACGGCGGCCAGGCCGAGCGTGCAGAGGTTCTTCGTCAGCGAAGCCAGGCGCAAGGCTAACCTCAGATACGCTCGAAGATGGCGGCAATGCCCTGCCCGCCGCCGATGCACATCGTCACCAGCGCGTAGCGGCCCTGCACGCGGTTCAGTTCATGCAGCGCCTTCACCGTGATCAGGGCACCGGTGGCGCCGATCGGGTGGCCCAGCGAGATGCCCGAGCCGTTCGGGTTGACCTTGGCCGGGTCCAGGCCGAGCGCCTTGGTCACCGCGCACGCCTGTGCGGCAAAGGCTTCGTTGGCTTCGATCACGTCCAGGTCCGACACCTGCAAGCCGGCGCGCTCCAGCGCGATCTTCGTCGCCGGCACCGGGCCAATGCCCATGGTCTTCGGGTCCACGCCGGCATGGCCGTACGACACCAGGCGGGCCAGCGGCTTCAGGCCGCGGCGCTCGGCTTCGGCGCGCTCCATCATCACTACCGCGGCGGCGGCGTCGTTCAGGCCCGAAGCATTGCCTGCCGTGACCGTGCCGTTTTCCTTGACGAAGACCGGCCTGAGCTTGGTCATGTCGTCGATGGTGGCGTCATGGCGCACGTGCTCGTCGGTGTCGAAGGTAACGTCGCCCTTGCGGCCCTTGCTCACCACCGGGACGATCTGGTCCTTGAAGTAGCCGGCCTTGATCGCTGCCGAAGCGCGGCGATGCGATTCCAGCGCGGCCTCGTCCTGCTGCGCGCGCGAGATGTCGTATTCCTTGGCGACATTCTCGGCGGTCACGCCCATGTGGATGCGATGGAAGGGATCGTGCAGCGCACCCAGCATCATGTCGACCAGGCCGGCGTCGCCCATGCGTGCGCCCCAGCGCGCCGCCGGCGCCAGGTACGGGGCGCGGCTCATGCTTTCCGCGCCGCCGCCGATGGCGACGTCGGTATCGCCCAGCAGGATGGTCTGCGCGGCGCTGACGATGGCCTGCAGGCCCGAGCCGCACAGGCGGTTCACGGTCAGCGCGGGGGCGTTGATCGTCACCCCGCCGTTGACGGCCGCGACGCGGCCCAGATACATGTCGCGCGGCTCGGTCTGGATCACGTTGCCGAACACCACGTGGCCGACATCGTCGCCCGACACCTGCGCGCGCGCCAGCGCCTCGCGCACCACCAGTGCACCCAGCTCCGCCGGCGCCACATCCTTCAGGCTGCCGCCAAAGGTCCCGATCGCGGTACGGACACCGCCTACCACTACCACTTCACGCGTCATGACTTTGTCTCCATGAGGTTATGTTGCACCGCACAGTATAGCGGGACGCGGACGAAATCGAACGGGCGTACTTTTACCTAATCAACCCGTTTCAGACCTCGCCCCACAGGTCGTGGCCATCGGCGCCGGTGATCTTCACCTCGACGAACTCGCCGGCGCGATAGCGCTGGGAGTGGCGTTCCGGCGGCGCGATATAGACCAGGCCGTCGATTTCCGGCGCATCCGCGGACGAACGGCCGATGCCGCCATCCTGGTTGACCTCGTCCACCAGCACGCGCAGGGTCTGGCCGACCTTGCGCTGCAGGCGGCGTGCCGAGACCGCTTCGGCCACTTCCATGAAGCGGGCGCGGCGTTCCTCGCGCACCTCGTCGGGCAGCGCGCCCGGCAGGTCGTTGGCGGTGGCGCCCTCCACCGGCGAGTAGGCGAAGCAGCCGACGCGGTCCAGTTCGGCTTCGGCGATAAAGTCGAGCAAGGTCTGGAACTCCGCCTCGGTCTCGCCCGGGAAGCCGGCGATAAAGGTGCTGCGGATGGTCAGCTCAGGGCAGATCTCGCGCCAGGCGCGAATCCGGTCCATGGTCTTCTCGGCATTGGCCGGGCGCTTCATGCGCTTGAGCACGTCCGGGTGCGCGTGCTGCAGCGGCACATCGAGGTACGGCAGCACATGGCCTTGGGACATCAGCGGGATGATCTCGTCCACGTGCGGGTACGGGTAGACGTAGTGCAGGCGCACCCACGCACCGTACTGCGCGGCCAGCTCGCCGAGCGCCGCCACCAGTTCGGTCATGCGGGTCTTGAGCGGGCGGCCGTTCCAGAAGCCGGTGCGGTACTTGACGTCGACGCCGTAGGCACTGGTGTCCTGCGAGATCACCAGCAATTCCTTGACGCCGGCCTTGAACAGGTTCTCGGCCTCCAGCATGACCTCGGCCACCGGGCGCGACACCAGGTCGCCGCGCATCGACGGGATGATGCAGAACGAGCAACGGTGGTTGCAGCCCTCGGAGATCTTCAGGTAGGCGTAATGCTTGGGCGTCAGCTTGATGCCGGCGGCCGGCACCAGGTCGGTGAACGGGTCATGCGGCTTGGGCAGGTGCGTGTGCACCGCCTGCATCACCTCGCCCAGCGCATGCGGGCCGGTCACGGCCAGCACCTTGGGGTGCACCGACGACACGATGTCGTGGCCCGCCGCATCCTTCTTCGCACCCAGGCAGCCGGTGACGATGACCTTGCCGTTCTCGGTCAGGGCCTCGCCGATGGCGTCCAGGCTCTCCTGCACGGCCTCGTCGATAAAGCCGCAGGTATTGACCACGACCAGGTCGGCGCCGTCATAGGTGCCGCTGATGGCATAGCCCTCGGCGCGCAGCTGGGTGATGATCTGCTCGGAGTCGACCAGGGCCTTGGGGCAGCCCAGGGAAACGAATCCCACACGCGGACTATGGTCTTTCTGGGTCGTTGATTCTGAAGGGTTTTTCACAGTGCAATCCGAATGTGGGGGCGGGCGCGGCGGAATATGCGGGGACAAGGCCGGCAGCCGGTGAGCTAATCGCGCATTTTAACCGTTTGCCATGAATTCTCGGCGCCTGACTCCACACATGTGGCCCAGGCTGCGTCATTCCGGCGCGGTCGCGGCTCCCGGCAGGCCTTCCAGGACCCGCTCTATCTCCAGCGAGTCCTGCATGCGCCGGATGGCCGCATGCAGTTCGGCGGCCTGTGGCCAGGTCCGCTTGAGATAGCTGAGCCACAGTTTCACGCGCCCATGCTCATGGCACGAGGCGATACGGGCATGCAGCTTTTTCAGGTAGGTGGCGATCTGGCGCAGCACCAGCGGCCACTCCTGGTCTGACGGCGAACTGTCCATCAGCCCGCGAATGCGCAAGGCCAGGAAAGGATCGGACACGGCGCCGCGCCCGATCATCACGTCGGCGCAGCCGCTGACGGCCCGGCAACGCTCCCAGTCGGCGACGGTCCAGACATCTCCGTTGGCAATCACCGGCACGTCCACCGCCGCCGCAATGCGCGCGATCCAGTCCCAGTGGGCCGGCGGCCGGTAGCCATGGTCCCGCGTCCGGGCATGCACGACCAGCGACGCCGCGCCGCCTTCGGCCAGCGCCGTGGCGCAATCAATGGCCAGCGAGGTATCGGACACGCCCAGCCGCATTTTTGCCGTCACGGCGATATGGGCCGGCACCGCCGCGCGCACGGACGCAACGATCCGGTTCAACAACTCAGGGTTCGTCAGCAGCATGGCGCCGCCGCCATGCCGGTTGACGACCTTGGCGGGACAGCCGAAGTTCAGGTCGATGCCATGCGGCGACAAGGTGGCGGCATAGGCCGCATTGCGCGCCAGCCATTCCGGATCGCTGCCGAGCAACTGGATCACCATCGGCGTGCCGCTGCGGGTATAGCCGCCGGCGAGGATTTCGGGCGTATCGCGCTCGTAGACGCGGGCTGGAAGCAACGAACCCGTCACTCGGACGAACTCGGACACACAGCCGTCGTAGCCGCCGGTGTCGGTCAGCACGTCGCGCAAGACGTAGTCGGCAAGCCCTTCCATGGGGGCCAGGAACAGCCGGCTCATGGCGAAGCCTTCACCGAAGCGGAGAGCCGGGCCTTAAAGGCCGGACGAGCAAATTGGATAACGGAGGGCATGGGGTTTCGCGCACAAAAGGCGAGTCCACACTGAGCCGCCGCTGGAAGAAAGTTGCGTGATTGCGTGCGCCTGGGGGACGCAGACCGCGCATTCTACCTGCTTTGCGTCTGCCCACGGCCCGGGCTACCGCATCTAATTTCAGCAACGCGGCGAGGTACAAGACCGCTTGCTGAATGGGAACCCCGGCGACGTTAAAGCCCTTGGCGGTGGGATCAGCGAAATGCGCGTGGATCAAGTCGACCCGGCACGCTGATTTGGAAAGAGCACACAATCTGGCGGCCAATCTTGATCTGGAGTGAGCCATGAAAGAACCAACCCGCCCCTGGGACTCCGCTGAGCATCTGAGGAACGAGCAGGAGATCGCCGCCTACCTGGATGCCAGCCTGGCCGAGGCCGGCGACGACGATCGATTCATTGCCTACGCGCTCGGCGTGGTGGCACGCGCGCGCGCCATGACGCGACTGGCGCACGAGACGGGGCTTTCGCGCGAAAGCCTCTACCGCTCGCTGTCAGGCGAAGGCAATCCGGAGTTCGGGACGATCTGGAAGGTGATGCGGGCGCTGGCTGAGTGCCAGCCAGCGCGCGGGATATGCGGCGGACCGGGGCCCGCCGCTGCCGGTGTCCTACTTCTTGTCCGGCTGGTTGAACGGGAACGTCCCGAACATATTCTTGGCCTGGCTTTGCATCTGCTCCTGCATCTGCACGAACAGGTTCTTGCTCTGCTCGATGTAGTTGCTCATCATGCCCTGCATCATCGGGCCCTGCATGTTCATGAACTGCGACCACATGTCGGGGCTGAAGGTTTCGCCGGAATACAGGCCCTTGGAGTTCTCGGCCAGCTTGTTCTGGATGTCGATGAAGGCCTGGATGTTCTTTTCCAGGTAGGTGCCCATCATGCCCTGCATGGCATGGCCGTAGAAGCGGATGATCTGCGACAGCATCGCGCTGGAGAACATCGGCACGCCGCCCGTTTCTTCTTCCAGGATGATCTGCAGCAAGATGCTGCGGGTCAGTTCGTCACCAGACTTGGCGTCGACGACCTTGAATTCCTCTGAATCCATGACCAGCTGCTTGACGTCGGCCAGGGTGATGTAGGTGCTGGTCTGGGTGTCGTAGAGCCTGCGGTTCGGATACTTTTTGATCAGTCGCTCTGCGCCTTTTTTGGTCGTGGCCATCGGTGCTCTGTCCTTGTGTCATCGCTGTTTGCGCGCTGCTGCACCGCATGGGGTGCAGTGCGCAAATCGGTATCGCCCGCGCCATCTGCTTGTTGTCGTGCCGGCCATCTGGTGGCCCGTTCGCGCATGGCTGCGCGTGGCGGCCTGCAACCTCGCCCCCGCGAGGGCCGCGCTGCACGAACATGGTGCTGGCTGCGCCGCTGCCCTGATTCTATGCCCAACAAGGCACTAAGAAAAGCGACCGGGCTTAAGGAAAACCCGGTGAATTGGCGCAAAAAGGGAGGAATGCCGCGCTGGCAGAAACGATTCGCGGGCCTTGACGGCCCGCGAAACGGGCGGCGAAACGAAGCGCCCGCCGCCTTGTGCGCCGCGCTGGCTGCACCGCAATACGCGGGCGCCAGCGCCGGCTGCCGACTGGTTGAACCAGGCCGGCAGGTCAGCCCATATGCAGGCCGCCGTTGAGCGAGAAGTCGGCGCCGGTCGAGAAACCGGACTCCTCCGACGACAACCAGGCGCAGATCGAGGCGATCTCTTCCGGCAGGCCCAGGCGCTTGACCGGAATGGTCGCGACGATCTTGTCGAGCACGTCCTGGCGGATCGCCTTGACCATGTCGGTGGCGATATAGCCCGGAGAAACCGTGTTGACGGTCACGCCCTTGGTCGCCACTTCCTGCGCCAGCGCCATGGTGAAGCCATGCAGGCCGGCCTTGGCGGTGGAGTAGTTGGTCTGGCCGAACTGGCCCTTCTGCCCGTTCACCGACGAGATGTTGACGATGCGGCCCCAGCCACGGTCGGCCATGCCGTCGATCACCTGCTTGGTGACGTTGAACAGCGAGGTCAGGTTGGTGTCGATCACCGCATCCCAGTCGGCGCGGGTCATCTTGCGGAACACTACGTCGCGGGTGATACCGGCGTTGTTGATCAGCACATCGACCTCGCCGACCTCGGACTTGACCTTGTCGAATGCGGTCTTGGTCGAGTCCCAGTCAGCCACATTGCCTTCCGAGGCAATGAAATCGAAGCCCAGGGCCTTCTGCTGCTCCAGCCACTTTTCGCGGCGCGGCGAGTTGGGGCCGCAACCGGCCACCACACGAAAGCCATCCTTGGCCAGTCGCTGGCAAATGGCGGTTCCGATACCACCCATGCCGCCGGTCACATACGCAATGCGCTGAGTCATGTCCACTCCTTGATTGGCTCTTCGTTATCGTCGCCGGGTCCGCGCCAACCGCGCGCGGCCCCGGAAAACCCCTTCCTTATTTGCGCTCGACTGCCAGCGCCACGCCCATGCCGCCGCCGATGCACAGCGAGGCCAGGCCCTTCTTCGCGTCACGGCGCTTCATCTCGTGCAGCAGCGTCACCAGGATACGGCAGCCCGACGCGCCGATCGGGTGGCCGATGGCGATGGCGCCGCCGTTCACGTTGACCTTGGAGGTGTCCCAGCCCATCTGCTGGTGCACCGCCAGCGCCTGCGCGGCGAAGGCCTCGTTGATCTCCATCAGGTCCAGGTCCTGCGGGGTCCACTCGGCGCGCGACAGGGCGCGCTTGGAGGCCGGCACCGGGCCCATGCCCATCACCTTGGGATCGACACCGGCGTTGGCATAGCTCTTGATCGTGGCCAGCGGGGTCAGGCCCAGTTCCTTGGCCTTGGCCGCCGACATCACCACCACCGCGGCGGCGCCGTCGTTCAGGCCCGAGGCGTTGGCCGCGGTCACCGTGCCGGCCTTGTCGAAGGCGGGCTTGAGGCCGGACATGCTGTCCAGCGTGGCGCCCTGGCGCACGAACTCGTCGGTCTTGAAGGCCACCGGGTCGCCCTTGCGCTGCGGGATCAGCACCGGGACGATCTCTTCGTCAAACTTGCCGGCCTTCTGCGCGGCTTCGGCCTTGTTCTGCGAGCCGACGGCGAACTCATCCTGCGCCTCGCGCGTGATGCCGTATTCCTTGGCCACGTTCTCGGCGGTGATGCCCATGTGGTACTGGTTGTACACGTCCCACAGGCCGTCGACGATCATGGTGTCGATCAGCTTGGCATCGCCCATGCGGAAACCGTCGCGCGAGCCCGGCAGCACGTGCGGGGCGGCGCTCATGTTTTCCTGGCCGCCGGCCACCACGATCTCGGCGTCGCCCGCCATGATCGCGTTGGCGGCCAGCATCACGGCCTTCAGGCCCGAGCCGCACACCTTGTTGATGGTCATGGCCGGCACCATCGCCGGCAGGCCGGCCTTGATCGCGGCCTGGCGTGCGGGGTTCTGGCCCGAACCGGCGGTCAGCACCTGACCCATGATGACTTCGCTCACCTGCTCCGGCTTGACGCCGGCGCGCTCCAGCGCGGCCTTGATGACCACGGCACCCAGTTCCGGTGCCGGGATCTTGGCCAGCGAGCCGCCAAACTTGCCGACCGCGGTGCGGGCGGCGGATACGATGACAACGTCAGTCATTGTGTAGTCCTTTCAATGGAAACGGGAGGGAACCTGCAGGCCTGCCGGCGCCGTGCATGACGCACGCCGGCACTCATGCAAGCGTCATGCCTTGGCTTTGACGTATCGCCCAGGCGCGGGTTCGATCGCGCGATAGCGCGCATTGCCATAGTTGGCGGGCGCGGCGCGTTTCGCGCCGGCCTGCCCGGCCAGCCATGCGGTCCAGTCCGGCCACCAGCTGCCGTGATGCTCGGTGGCGCCGGCCAGCCATTGCTGCGGCGACTCCGGCAACGCATCGTTGGTCCAGTGGCTGCGCTTGTTCTTGGCCGGCGGGTTGATCACACCGGCGATATGGCCCGACGCACCCAGCACGAAGCGCAGCTTGTTCGCCAGCAGCGCGGTCGAGGCATAGGCCGCGGTCCACGGCACGATATGGTCTTCGCGCGAGCCGTAGATGTAGGTCGGCACGTCGATGCTGGCCAGGTCCACCGGCACGCCGCACACAGTCAGCTTGCCCGGCACCTTGAGCTCGTTCTGCAGGTAGGTGTGGCGCAGGTACCAGCAGTACCACGGCCCCGGCAGGTTGGTGGCGTCGCCGTTCCAGAACAGCAGGTCGAACGGCACCGGCGTGTTGCCCTTCAGGTAGTTGTCGACCACGTAGTTCCACACCAGGTCGTTCGGGCGCAGGAACGAGAAGGTGTTGGCCAGCTCAAGGCCACGCAGCAGCGCGCACGGCGCGCCGGCGGCGCCGCCCAGCGTGGCCTCGCGCAGCTGCACATGGCCCTCGTCGACAAAGACGTCGAGGATGCCGGTGTCGGCAAAGTCCAGCAGCGTGGTCAGCAGCGTGACGCTTGCGGCCGGGTGCTCGCCGCGCGCGGCCAGCACCGCCAGCGCGGTCGAGACAATGGTGCCGCCCACGCAGAAGCCGAGCACGTTGATCTTGTCCTGGCCGCTGATGTCGCGCGCGACTTCGATGGCGCGGATGGCCGCGTGCTCGATGTAGTCGTCCCAGGTGCTGCCGGCCATGCTGGCGTCCGGATTGCGCCACGACACCAGGAACACCGTATGTCCCTGCTCCACCACATGGCGCACCAGCGAGCTCTCCGGCTGCAGGTCCAGGATGTAGTACTTGTTGATGCACGGCGGCACCATCAGCAGCGGGCGCACGTGCACCTTGTCGGTCAGCGGCTTGTACTGCAACAGCTGGAAGTACTCGTTCTCGAAAACCACGGCGCCTTCGGTCACCGCGACATTGCGGCCGACCTCAAACGCGCTCTCGTCGGTCTGCGAGATCTTGCCGCGCGTCAGGTCTTCCATCATGTTGCGCACGCCGGCACGCAGCGATTCGCCGCCCGACTCGATCAGCAGGCGCTGCGCCTCGGGATTGGTGGCAAGGAAGTTGGCGGGCGACATCGCATCGACCCATTGCGAGATCGCGAAGCGGATGCGTTGGCGCGTCTTGGCATCGGCCTCGACGGCATCGGCCAGCTCGGTCAAGGCGCGCGCATTGAGCAGATAGAACGCGGCAGCGAAGCGATATGGGAGGTTGGTGCGCCATGCGTCGCCGGCGAAGCGCCGGTCGTGCAGCGGACCGGTGGCCTCGGCCTTGCCCTCGGCCATGGCCTGCCACAGGGCTGAGAAGTCCTTCATGTAGCGCTGCTGGATATCACCGAGCTGCGCCGGCGCGATCTTGACGCCTGCCAGCGCATCCAGGCCCGGAATGCCGGACGCGGCCGCGTGGCCGTTGCCTTCAGTGCCCTGCCACTGGTGGGACCATTCCAGCCATGTGGCTGGATCGAATGGCCCCGGCGTGAACTTGAATGGTTGGGACTTGCCTTCCTGAGTGGAAGCTGCCGCGCCTTTGCCGGTCGCCATGATTTGATTGTCTCTCTGCCGTCACTATTCGAACCGGCTCCGGGCATTGCCCTGGCCGGCACTTTGCATGGGGAGATGCTATCCGAATGGACCCGGCTTGCGCCTCCCCCAAAGCGGGAGGGTCTGCCGGCACATCTGCCCTGGAACTGGCGGGAAGCCCTCGACCGCACCTGCTGCGGCCGTGGCTTGCGTCCATTCCGATAGCGGCTCCCCTTTTATCCGGCAAGCGCGACATCCTCGCATGGCAACGCCATGCGCTATGCTTGCCGGAGAAACCTGGGAATCGTCAGCGATTCCGAGACATTTGAGCCCATTGTTGCCTTGCAACGCACGCGCTGTCAATGCGGGAATCCGCCTCGGCGCTGCGCGCTTCCCGACCTACCGGACGGTATGCAGCGCTCGCATCTGCCGAGGCCACAGAGCATAGGCGAGAAGGATGAATTTTTGATGTACATCGTGGCCATTGGCTGGCTCTACGTGGCGCTGATGATGGCGATCACCGAGCACAACGTGGTGGCAGGGGTTGCCACCTTCCTGATGTATGGCGTGGCACCGGTGGCGCTGGTGCTCTACATCATGGGCACGCCCGGCCGGCGCCGGCGCAAGGCCGAAGCCGAGCGCGCGCAGGCGGCCAGGGGCCAGGACGAGTGAGGCAGCGGCGGGCTCAGTCCGCCAGCCAGACCAGGCTGGCCATGCGGCCGGTCACGCCGTCGCGCCGATAGGAGTAGAAGCGACCGGCGTCGGCCACGGTGCAGGCGTCGCCGCCGTAGACCTCGGTGCAGCCGGCGCGCGCCAGCCGCGTGCGCGCCAGCGCATAGATGTCGGCAAGGTACTTGCCCGGGGCACCAGGGCGGAACGCTGCGGCAACCGCGGCCTGCTCATCGGCGCGTGCCTGGGCCAGGAAGGCATCGCGCACTTCGGCACCCACCTCGAACGCATCGGGGCCGATGGCCGGCCCCAGCCATGCCAGCCAGCGCGCGGCGCCGGCAGCGGCCTGCATCCGTGACAGCGTGGCTTCGATCACGCCGCTGCACAGGCCGCGCCAGCCCGCATGCGCCGCGCCCACCACCATACCCTGCGCATCGCACAGCAGCACCGGCAGGCAATCCGCCGTCATCACGGCGCAGACGTGGCCGGGTGCCAGCGCCAGGCTCGCGTCGGCCTGGGGCACGGGCGCGCCCGGGGCCGCAACATGGTCGACCGTGGCCACCGCGCAGCCATGCACCTGCTCCAGCCATTGCGGCATCGACGGCAGGCACGCGGCCAGCCGCGCACGGTTGCGCGCCACGTCGGCGGGGTCGTCGCCAACGTGGGTGCCCAGGTTCAGGCCGCCCGGGGCACCGCCGGCAAGCCCGTACGGGCCCTTGCTGACACCGCCCTGGCGCGTGGTTGACAACGCGCGCACACGCGCCGGCGCGGGCCAGTCAGGGACCAGCCAGGCGCGATCAGGCGCTGCGCTCATCGTCATCGTCGTCACCGTCTTCGTCATCACCGGCGTATTCCCAGTGGGCCTCGCCGCCTTCCCAGACTTCGTCCCAGCCTTCTTCTTCCTCGTCGGCCTGCGCGCTGTCAAAATCCAGCGCATCGATCAGCGCCTGCAGGTCTTGCGGCGGCTGCGCGGTCCAGGACATGCGCTTGCCGGTGGCCGGATGCACCAGGCCGAGCTGGTACGCATGCAGCGCCTGGCGCTCATACGGCACCGGCAGCGGTGCGCGGACTGCCGGGCGCTGCCCGCGCTGCGTGGCGCGGAAGTAGACCGGGTCGCCCACCAGCGGGTGGCCGATCGACTCGAAATGCACGCGGATCTGGTGTGTGCGGCCGGTCTCCAGCTTGCACATCACCATCGACACGAAGCCCCGCCCCAGCGGCACCGTGGCCAGCGTGCGGAAATGCGTGCGCGACGGCTTGCCGCTGGCGGTATGCACGACCGCCATGCGCGTGCGCTCGCGCGGGTCGCGGCCGATGGGCGCGTCGATGGTGCCCTCGTCATAGGTGCGGCCCCACACCAGCGCGATATAGGTGCGCTTGACCGTGCGCGCCTGCAGCTGGCGCACCAGGTCGGTCTGCGCGGTGAGCGAGCGCGCCACCACCATCAGGCCGGAGGTTTCCTTGTCGAGCCGGTGCACGATGCCCGCGCGCGGCAGCGACGCTGCGGCGGGGTCGCGGTGCAGCAACCCGTTAAGCACGGTGCCGCTCCAGTTGCCGGCTGCCGGATGCACCACCAGCCCGGCGGGCTTGTTGATCACCAGCAGGGTGTCGTCTTCATAGACCACGTCCAGCGGCACGTCCTCGGGCGAGAAAGCGGACGATTCCGGCGCGGCCTGCGGCTGGATCTCGATGCGGTTGCCCATCTGCACCGCATCGCGCGGCCGGCGCACGTGGCCGTCGACGCGCACCGCGCCGCTTTCGATCCACTGCTGCAGGCGGCTGCGTGAAAACTCGCTGAAGTGACGCGCGAGCAATTTATCGAGCCGCTCGCCATGCGAGGCGCTGTCCACCTCCAGCGACAGGGTCACGGCCGGCTCGGCAGCCGGCGCGCCGCCGGGCGGCGCCTCGGCAAGGTCTTCAAATTCCTCTGGACGGGCCTCGAAATCGGCCACGGACGCGGCTGCGCGCACCCGTTCTGGTGGAAGTCCTCCCACGCCAGCTCCTGCTTCGGGGTTGGGCTGGGGGCTTGGGCTATAATGCTTGACGCTATTTTTCTTCATCCGGGATACGATTGCCCATGCAATTGCAGAGCATGAAACGCGCGCGCTGGCGCACGACAATTGGAGCGGTTCTGCTCGCAGGCGGCTGCGTCATGCTGTCTGCATGCGGCCTGCTGGCGGACCAACCCGACGAGACCGCAGGCTGGTCGGCCAACAAATTATATTCGGAAGCCAAGGATGCGCTGGATGGCGGCGACTACACGCGTGCCGTCAAGCTGTATGAAAAGCTCGAAGGCCGCTATCCGTTTGGGCGCTATGCACAGCAGGCCCAGATCGATACCGCCTACGCCAACTACAAGGATGGTGAAACGGCAGCAGCCCTGGCTGCGGTGGACCGCTTCATCCAGCTGCACCCGAACCATCCCAATATCGATTACGCCTACTACCTCAAGGGCCTGATCAACTTCAACGACAACCTGGGCTGGCTGGGCCGCTTCTCGGGCCAGGACCTGAGCGAGCGCGACCCCAAGGCCGCGCGCGCCGCCTATGACGCGTTCAATACGCTGATCACGCGCTACCCGGAAAGCAAGTACACCCCCGACGCCACGCTGCGCATGCAGTACATCGTCAACTCGCTGGCCCAGCACGAAGTGCACGCTGCGCGCTACTACTACCGGCGCGGCGCGTACCTCGCCGCCGTCAACCGCGCCCAGCAGGCGCTGAAGGACTACGACGGCGCCCCGGCCAACGAAGAAGCGCTGTACATCATGGTCCGTTCATATGACGCGATGGGAATGAAGGACCTGCGCGACGACACCGCACGCGTGATGGAGCGCAATTTCCCGGACAGCGATTTCATCAAGTACGGCGCGCGCCGCAAGGACAAGTCCTGGTGGGAAGTGTTCTGACGCCGGCTGGCCAGCGGCCATAAAAAAACGGGACGTATCGGAGGATACGTCCCGTTTTTCTTTTTCCGGCACCTGTAGCGATCAGTCCGCTGCCGCGGCCTCCTTGCCGGGACCGCGCAGCGACTCCAGGAACCGCACCACCGTCGCTGCCTCACGCGTGCGCGTGAACGGCGGCAGGCTTTGCCAGATCTGCCGGCCATAGGGCTTCTCGACCAGCCGCGTATCGAAGATCGCCAGCACGCCGCGGTCCGATTCCGAACGGATCAACCGCCCCGCCCCCTGCTTGAGCGTGATCACCGCATGCGGCAGCTGGTGCACGGCAAACGGGCTCAGGCCCTTCTTCTGCAGCACTTCCATGCGCGCGGCCAGCACCGGGTCGTCGGGCGGCGCGAACGGCAGCTTGTCGATGATCACCAGCGACAGCGCCTCGCCGCGCACATCCACGCCCTCCCAGAAGCTCTGGCTTCCGACCAGCACCGCGTTGCCCAGCTCGCGGAAGCGGTCCAGCAATTCGGTGCGGCTGGCCTGGCCCTGCACCAGCAGCGGCAGGTTCAGGCCGCGCTCGGCAAACGCGTCATAGAGCAGGTCCGAGGCACGCTGCACCGCGCGCAGCGTGGTGCACAGCAGGAAGGTGCGTCCGCCGGCGGCCTCGATCAGCGGCAATGCCGCCTGCACCACCGCGTCGGTGAACTGCGGCGACTGCGGCTGCGGCATATCGCGCGGCACATAGAGCAGCCCCTGCTTCGCGTAATCGAACGGGCTGGGCAGCGTCAGCGAGCGGTCCTTGTCGAGCCCCAGCTGCGCCGCGTAGTGGGTGAAATTCCCCTTCACCGACAGCGTCGCCGAGGTGAAAACCCAGGCGCGCGGCTGGCCGTCGCGCTGGCGCGTGAAGATCGGCGCGATCGACAGCGGCGTGCGGTGCAGCTGCACAGTATGCGAGAACACCTCGACCCAGCGCACGGTTTCAGGGCCGGCGGGCAGCGCCGGCGCGGCTTCGCCTTCGCCCTCGGTCGGCTGCGGTGCCGGCGCGGGCGCGGCATCGGCGCGCCACGCGGCCAGCTTGTTGGCCAGCTCCAGCGCGCGGCGGTGGCATTGCTGCAGCGATTCGGCACGCTCGGCCTGGCTTTCGAGCATCTCGACGAAGTCTGACAGGGCCTCGTCCAGCGCATCGAGCGTTTCGTTGAAAGGCTCGGCGATACGGCGGTCGGCCTCGATCTGGCCCAGCGCCAGCCGCGCATTGTCCTTGCTGAAGGCCAGGCGCAGGTCGCGCGCGGCGCGCTCCAGCGGCGCGGCCAGCGCAACCCAGTCCACCGCATCGCGCGCGTGCGACAGGCCTTCGGCCACGGTATCGCGGGCGATTTCCAGCAGCTGGCTGGTGGACAGCGTCTCGCCGAAGAACAGCGTGGCGGTCTCGGGCAGCTGGTGGGCTTCGTCGAAGATCACGGTGTTGGCGGCCGGCAGCAGTTCCGCCATGCCGGTGTCGCGCAGCACCACGTCGGCAAAGAACAGGTGATGGTTGACCACCACCACGTCGGCCTGCTGCGCTTCCTTGCGCGCGCGCATCACAAAGCATTCCTTGTAATGCGGGCATTCCGATCCCAGGCAGTTGTCGCGCGTGGAGGTCACCAGCTGCCATACCGGCGCGTTCTCGGGAACGGACGCCAGCTCGGCCTTGTCGCCGGTGGAGGTTTCCTTGATGAAGCGGCCGATGTCGCGCAGCCACGCCGCATCCTGGCGCGACGCCAGGCGGCCGTTGGCCTGCGCGCGTTCCAGGTGGTAGTGGCAGACGTAGTTGGCGCGGCCCTTGAGCAGCGCCACCGAGACCGGCACGTTCAGCGCATGGCGCACGGTGGGGATGTCGCGCAGGAAGAGCTGGTCCTGCAGGTTCTTGGTGCCGGTCGACAGGATCACCTTGCCGCCCCACAGCATCGCCGGCACCAGGTAGGCGTAGGTCTTGCCGGTGCCGGTGCCCGCTTCGACGATGACGGAATCGTTCTGCACGATCGCGTCGGCGACGGCCTCGGCCATCTTGTGCTGCGAGGCGCGCGGCCGGTAGCCGGGAATCGCCTGGGCCAGCGTGCCGGTATCGGCAAAGATGGTGGCCAGTTCCGCGCCGCGGCTGGCGACGTCGTCGGCGGGCGCGGCAGGCGCGGGCGACCCGGCGTCGGTCAGGCTGACGGCTTCGGACGGCTCAGGAGAATCTGGAAGATCGGACAAGGCAGGGGGAGAATTTTGTATGGGCCGCCGGACAGCGCCGGCGGCGATCGGCAAGCCTGGCGCGGATGCGCTCAGGCCGGCACGTCGGGTTCGAGCTGCAGCTGCAGCAGCGTGATGGCGTCCTTCAGCTTGAGGCGGCGCTTCTTCAGCCGGCGCAGCTGCAGTTCGTCATGGACGGCATCGTTGGCAAGCCGGTCGATCAGGAAATCCAGATCGCGGTGCTCGATCTGCAACTCCATGATGCGCCGCTCCAGGGTATTCAGGTTGCTGTCCATCTATGCCTCCGCTGCGCAGTCACGGTGCCGGACCTCAAAAGCCGAACGGGCGCGGCGCCGATGCCTGCCCCTGTTGCTCCTTCGCCTTGGCGCGGCGCTCTTCCAGCTCCTTCTGGCGCCGTTCGAGGTCGCGCTGCTTGGCCTCGTATGCCTTGGCATTCTCCTGCCGCTGGCGGGCCTGCTCGGCGCCCTTCTGCTGGGCCTCCTGCATGCGGGCATCGAAGTCAGACTGCTTCTTTTCGTACGCCTGCGCATTGGCGGCACGCTGCGGCGCCTCGCCCTGGCGCTGCGCCTCGCGCAGCTGCTGTTCCTGCTGCTTCTTCTGGAAGGCCTCGCGGCTGGACTGCTCGCTGGCCGAGCGCTTCGGCTGGCTGGCCTCGAACTCGGCGTTGCGCACCGCCTGTTCGCGGTCGCGCTCGGCGGCGCGGTAGGCGCGTTCGGCCTCGCCTACCTCCAGTTCGCGCTTGCGCAGCACCTGCAGCTCCTCGCGCTGGACTTCCTTGGCGCTGTTGATGCAGTGGTTGACAAAGAACTTGCCGTAGCACTCGCGCTCGGCGGCGGCAAAGCGGTAGTTGGTCCAGGCGCGCGAATCCTCGACGGCCTTGCGTTCGGCGGCAAAGTCGCGCTGGCCGTTGGCGGCGGGTGGCGCCGCGGGCGCGGAAGCCTGGGCGCGCGCCTCGCGCAGCGGCATCAGCACGGCGCATGCAGCCACGGCCAGTGCAGCCAGGCGGCCGAAGCGGAACAGGGAAGTTTCAGGCACGTTGGCGAAGGTTGGCATGGCCAGGATGGTGGCCTTGGCGGCGGCCGGGCGGGACTTGACGATCATGACCGGATTCTAGCATCCGGGCCGGGCACCGGCCTGCCCTGCCGGGCCGGTGCGGACGTGCGCGGGACGCCGCCCGCCCCGCACCCGCTGCGCGCCCTGGCTGATCCCTCGCGCGCTTGTGGCAAAATGCCCCGCTTTCGACTGACTGCGTTTTTCGCCGCGCTCTCCGATGTCCAACCTGCCCGCATCCGTCTCGCAAAAGATCGTCTCGCTCATCGCGGCTGAACTGTCCGTGCAGCCCCGCCAGGTGGCCGCGGCCGTGGCGCTGCTCGACGAAGGCGCCACCGTGCCCTTCATCGCCCGCTACCGCAAGGAAGTGACCGGCAACCTGGATGACACGCAACTGCGCAACCTGGAAGAGCGCCTGCTGTACCTGCGCGACATGGAAGACCGCCGCGCTGCCATCCTCGCCTCGATCCAGGAACAAGGCAAGCTGACGCCCGAGCTGCAAGCCGCCATCGAGGCCGCCGAAACCAAGCAGACGCTGGAAGACCTCTACCTGCCCTACAAGCCCAAGCGCCGCACCCGCGCCCAGATCGCACGCGAATGCGGGCTGGAGCCGCTGGCGCTGGCGCTGCTGGCCGATCCCACGCTGGACCCGCAGGCCGAGGCCGCCAAGTACGTCAACGGCAACCCCACCGCCGACGGCGGCGTGCCCGACGTCAAGGCCGCGCTGGACGGCGCGCGCGACATCCTGTCCGAGCAGTTCGGCGAGACCGCGGAACTGCTGGGCAAGCTGCGCGAGCACCTGTGGATCAACGGCGTGGTGTCCTCCACCGTGATGGAAGGCAAGGAAACCGCCGAGGAAGAGAAGTTCCGCGACTACTACGCCTACAGCGAGACCATCCGCACGGTGCCGTCGCACCGCGCGCTGGCGCTGTTCCGCGGCCGCAACGCGGGCGTGCTGATGGTCAAGCTGGGCCTGGGCGAAGAACAGGACGCGATGGTGCCGCACCCGTGCGAAGGCATGATCGCGCGCCATGTCGGCATCCAGCAGTTGGGCCGCCCGGCCGACAAGTGGCTGGGCGATGTATGCCGCTGGTGCTGGCGCGTCAAGGTGCAGCCCCACCTGGAAACCGAACTGCTGACACAGCTGCGCGAAACCGCAGAGAACGAAGCCATCAAGGTGTTCGGCCGCAACCTGCATGAGCTGCTGCTGGCCGCGCCGGCCGGGCCCAAGTCGGTGATGGGCGTCGACCCGGGCATCCGCACCGGCTGCAAGATCGCCGTGGTGGACAGCACCGGCAAGCTGCTGGACACCGCCACCATCTACCCGCACGAGCCGCGCCGCGACTGGAACGGCTCGCTCGCCACGCTGGCGCGCCTGGCAAAGCAGCACAATGTGGCGCTGGTGTCGATCGGCAACGGCACCGCCAGCCGCGAAACCGACAAGCTGGTGCAGGACCTGATGAAGCAAATGCCCGAGCTGAAGCTGACCAAGATCGTGGTCAGCGAGGCCGGCGCTTCGGTGTATTCGGCGTCGGAGCTGGCCGCCAAGGAATTCCCGGACCTGGACGTGTCGCTGCGCGGCGCGGTATCGATTGCCCGCCGGCTGCAGGATCCGCTGGCCGAACTGGTCAAGATCGATCCCAAGTCGATCGGCGTGGGCCAGTACCAGCATGACGTCAACCAGCGCGAGCTGGCGCGGGCGCTGGACGCCGTGGTCGAAGACTGCGTCAACGCCGTGGGCGTGGACGTCAACACCGCCTCGGCGCCGCTGCTGGCGCGCGTGTCGGGCCTGAACACGGTGCTGGCGCGCAATATCGTCGAGTTCCGCGACGCCAATGGCGCCTTCCCCAACCGCGACGCGCTGAAAAAGGTGCCGCGCCTGGGCGACAAGACCTTCGAGCAGGCGGCCGGCTTCCTGCGCATCAACGACGGCGACAATCCGCTGGACCGCTCCTCGGTGCACCCGGAAGCGTATCCGGTGGTGCAGCGCATCCTGGAACACGTGAAGAAGGGCCTGCGCGACGTGATGGGCAACCGCGACGCGCTGCGCGGCCTGTCGCCGACGCAGTTCACCGACGACTCCTTCGGCCTGCCGACCGTGCGCGACATCCTGTCCGAGCTGGAAAAGCCGGGCCGCGATCCGCGCCCCGAGTTCAAGACCGCAACCTTCCAGGAAGGCGTGGAAGACGTGAAGGACCTGCAGCCCGGCATGGTGCTGGAAGGCGTGGTCACCAACGTGGCGGCCTTCGGCGCCTTTGTCGATATCGGCGTGCACCAGGACGGCCTGGTCCACATCTCGGCGCTGTCCAGCAAGTTCGTCAAGGACGCGCACGAGGTGGTCAAGGCCGGCCAGATCGTCAAGGTCAAGGTGATGGAGGTCGACGTCAAGCGCAACCGCATCGGCCTGTCGATGCGCCTGGACGACGAGCCCGGCCAGGCCGCGGCGCGTGCCGGCGGCGACCGTGGTGACCGCGGCGGCCAACGCAACGGCGGCGGCAAGGGCTTCAACGGCGGCCGCCGCGAGGCGGAACCGGCCGGCGCCATGGCCGCGGCCTTCGCCAAGCTCAAGCGTTAAGCCGCAAGCCGATTGGCAGGACGCCCCGCTCGCGCCACCGTGCGGGGCGTCGTCGTTTTCAGCCGCCGTGCGCGATGCGCACGGCCAGGCCCTTGCCGGCGCCATCGGTACGGTTGGCGAACACAATCTCCAGCCCATGCAGCCGCGCCACGCGCTGCGCGATCGAAATGCCGAGGCCGTGGCCCTGCTCACGCTGCCCCGATCCGCTCCGGAAGAAGCGGTCGCCCAGCCGCGCCAGCACGTCAGGCGCGACGCCCGGGCCCTGGTCGCGCACGGTGACGCTGTCGGGCCGGAAATCGATGGTCACCAGCGCGCCCGGCGGGCTGTAGCGGATGGCGTTGTCAAGCAGGTTGCGCAGCAGCAGCGACAGCAGGTTGGTGTCCCCCGCCACCGGCAATGGCGCCTGCCCTTCCGGGGGCCACTCCAGCTCGACGTCGACCTGCTTCTGCTGCGCCAGCGCCAGGCAGTCGGACAGCGCCTGCTGCGCTACCGGAACCCAGTTGACCGCCTGGCGCGACGGCAGGCCGGCAGCATCTTCCAGCCGGCTCAGCGTCAGCAGCTGCGACACCAGCCGGCTGATGCGGTCGATGCCGGTAGCCACGTTGGCGCGTGCCTGCGCGCGCTCGGCGTCATCGGCCGAGCGCTCGGCGATTTCCCACTGCGCCTTCAGCGCGGCCAGCGGCGTGCGCATCTCATGGGCCGCATCGGCGGTGAGGCGCCGTTCATGCTCGATCGAATCCGACACGCGCGCCAGCAGGCGGTTCATCGCGTGCACCAGCGGCACCAGTTCGCCCGGCACGGCCTGCAGGCTGAGCGGCCGGCGGTCTTCGGGGGCACGGCCTTCGATATCGGTCGACAACGCGCGCACCGGCGCCAGCGCGCGCCGCATGAACCAGATCAGCAGGCCGATCAGCACCGGCAGGCCCGCTGCCCACGGCAGCACCTGCGCGGCGATATAGGACAGGATCAGCTCGTCGCGCTCGGCCAGTTGCTGGCCCACGCAGACGCGCCAGCCCGTGTCGGGATCATCGAGGTAGTAAAGCCGCCAGGGCTGCCTGTCGATGGTGACGTCGGTAAAGCCCTTCACACCGGGCGCACGCGGCAGCAGGTCGCCCTCGGGATCGATATGCAAGGGCTTGCCGTCCGGCAGCCAGGCGGCGATGGCAAGATCGCCCAGGCCGGCATCGCCCTGGTCACCCTCGACCAGCCCTGGCAGCCGGGTGCGCGACGGCGCCGCGGCGACGTCCACCAGCGGCACCACCGAATGCATCTGCAGCGCCATGCGCACCATGTCGGTGTCATAGAGTTCATTGATCTCGTGCCGGGCGCGCACGTAGGTCATGCCGATGGTCAGCAGCCACACCACCGGCGCGGCGATCAACACCGCAAGGATGAGCCGGCGCTGCAACGTCATGTGCAGTCCTCGGCCGCGCCCAGCGTGTAGCCGGCGCCGCGGAAGGTGCGCACGATCTTGGGATGGATCTTGCGGCGCAGGTGGTGGATATGGACTTCCAGCGCGTTGCTTTCAACGCCGCCCTGCCAGTCATAAAGCTTGTCGCGCAGGAAGTCGCGCGTCAGCAGCCGGTTGGGGTGCGCCAGCAGCAGCTCCAGCAGCATGGCTTCGCGGCTGGTCAGCTCCAGGGGCTTGCCCTGCCAGTACGCCTGGCGCGCGGCCGGGTGGAATTCCAGCGCACCGTGCTTCCACACTGGCGACGACAGGCCCGCGGCGCGGCGGGTCACGGCACGCAGCCGGGCCGCCAGCTCATCGAGCGCGACCGGCTTGACCAGGTAGTCGTCGGCACCGGCGTCAAGGCCGCCGATGCGGCTGTCGATCGCATCGCGCGCGGTCAGCACGATCACCGGGATGCGGCAGCCGCGCGCACGCCAGCGCGCGAGCAGCGACATGCCGTCTTCCCCAGGCAGGCCCAGGTCCAGCACCACGGCATCGTAGCGGACCACGCCGAGCGCATGGTCGGCTTCGGCACCGGTGCTGAACCAGTCGACCGCATAGCAGAGCAGCTGCAGGCCGCGCCGCAGCCCGTCGCCCAGCATCGGGTCGTCTTCAACGATAAGGATTCTCATATTCTCGGGTGGCCCGGACGTATCACGGTATTGTGCGCGCCCCGTCTTAATGTGCCATTAAGGTTCGCGAATTATCCTGCGCTCACTTTGCAGGCGCCCCGCTGTTCAACGCGGCGCGGGCCGCCAGCGTGGACATGGCCTCGCCGGCAAGCGCCTGCACGCCGCCACGCGCACCATCACTCACCCTCCCCCTTCACGCCGAGCCGTTTGCGCATCATGCACCGTTCCGACCGCCTCGCCGCCGAGCCCGGGCTCATCAGCGCCCGGCCCGCCGCGCCGTGGCATGCCACGCGGCTGGCGGGCGTGCCCGCGGTGACGCTCGGGCTGGTGGTGCTGGCGTTCGCGCTGCTTTGGTTCGGCACGCTGGGCATGCGCCACCTGCTCGGGCCCGACGAGGGCCGCTATGCCGAGATCGCCCGCGAGATGCTGAGCACGGGCGACTGGGTCACGATCCGCTACAACGGGCTGAAGTACTTCGAGAAGCCGCCGTTCCATATGTGGGCCACGGCGGTGTCGTACGCGCTGTTCGGCATCGGCGACTGGCAGGCGCGGCTGTGCGTGGCGCTGGCCGGCATCGCCGGGCTGGGAATATCGATGCTGGCCGCCGCGCGCTGGTTCGGCGCGCGTGCGGGCTTGCTGGCCGGACTAGTGCTGGCAAGCGCGCCCATGTGGAACCTCGCCGCGCACTTCAATACGCTGGACATGACGCTGTCCGGCAGCATGGCCTGCGTGCTCGCGTGCATGCTGCTGGCCCAGCATCCGCACGCCACGGCGCCGGCGCGCCGCCGCTGGATGCTGGCGTGCTGGGCGGCCATGGGCGTGGCGGTGCTGACCAAGGGGCTGGTCGGGCTGGCGCTGCCGGGACTGGTGCTGGTGGCGTACACCTGCGTGACGCGCGACCTCGCGCTGTGGCGCCGCCTGCATGCGCCGGCCGGCATCGCCCTGATGCTGCTGGTGGCGATGCCTTGGTACTGGCTGGTGGCGCGGCGCAATCCGGAATTCCTGCGCTTTTTCTTTATCCACGAGCACTGGCAGCGCTACACCTCGACCGTGCATGCGCGCAAGGGCGCGCTGTGGTACTTCATGCCGCTGCTGGTGGGCGGCTTCCTGCCGTGGCTCGGGCTGGTTCCCGGCATGGTCCGCGCGGTCGGGCAGCGCGCCGGCGTGGTTGGCGCGGGTGGGTCCAGGCCGTTCCAGCCTGCGCTGATGGCAGGGCTGTGGGCGGTGTCGATCTTCGTGTTCTTCAGCCTGTCGGGTTCGAAGCTGCCCGGCTACATCCTGCCGCTGTTTCCCGCACTGGCGATCCTGGCGGGCGCAGCGCTGGCGCGGACCGGCGACCAACCCTGGCGCAGGCAGCTGTGCGCCATGCTGGCGGTGGGAGCGATCGGCCTGCTGGCAAGCCCGGTCGTGGCCACGCTGGATTCCAACAACACCCCCAACGCGCTGTACCGCGCGTATGCCGCATGGGTGGCGCTGGCATTCGCGCTGGTGCTCGGCAGCGCCGCCATCGGGCTGTGGCTGCTGCGGCGGCATGGACGCCTGGCCAGCATCACGGCCTATGCATTCGGCATGCTGCTGGCGTTCTCCACCGCCTTGCTGGGCCATGAAGCGATCGGCCGCTCCGCCTCGGGCATCGACATGGTGGCGCCGATCGAACGCGTGCTGCGCCCCGGCATGCCGCTCTACGGCGTCGGCATGCTCGACCATACCCTGCCCTTCTACCTGCGCCATCCGCTCACCATGGTGGCGCAGGCCGACGAGCTCGCTTTCGGCGCCGGACAAGAGCCGCAGAAGTGGCTGCCGACCCTCGATGCCTTCGTCGATGCCTGGCAGCATGGCCCGCGTGCCATCGCGCTGCTCTCGCCGCAGTCATTTTCTGAACTGAGCGCGCGCGTGCCGATGCATGTCGTTGCGCGCGACTGGCGCCGCGTGGCCGTCGCCAACTTCCCCCTCGCCGGCGCGCGCTAGCCACGCCGGCGCCTCCCGATTTCCCCTGCCATTCGTCAAATCCAATGCAAGGCAAGAAAGTACTGATCCTCGGCGTCAACGGCTTCATCGGCCATCACCTGACGCGCCGCATCCTGGAAACCACGCCGTGGGAGGTCTACGGCATGGACATGTCGTCCGACCGCCTCGGCGACCTCGTCGACCATCCGCGCATGCACTTCTTCGAGGGTGACATCACCATCAACAAGGAGTGGATCGAGTACAACATCCGCAAGTGCGACGTGGTGCTGCCGCTGGTGGCCATCGCCACCCCGGCCACCTACGTGCGCCAGCCGCTGCGCGTGTTCGAGCTGGACTTCGAGGCCAACCTGCCGATCGTGCGCGCCGCGGTCAAGTACGGCAAGCACCTGGTGTTCCCGTCGACCTCCGAGGTCTACGGCATGTGCAGCGATGAAGAGTTCGACCCCGAGGCCTCGCCGCTGGTCTACGGCCCGATCAACAAGCCGCGCTGGATCTATGCCTGCTCCAAGCAGCTGATGGACCGCGTGATCCACGCCTACGGCATGGAGCAAGGCCTGAACTACACCCTGTTCCGTCCGTTCAACTGGATCGGCGCGGGGCTGGATTCGATCTTCGAATCGAAGGAAGGCTCGTCGCGCGTGGTGACGCAGTTCCTCGGCCATATCGTGCGCGGCGAGCCGATCAAGCTGGTCGACGGCGGCGCCCAGCAGCGCGCCTTTGCCGATATCGCCGACGGCATCGACGCGCTGATGCGCATCATCGAGAATCCTAACGGCGTGGCCAGCGGCAAGATCTACAACATCGGCAACCCGGGCAATATCCACTCGGTGCGCGAACTGGCCGAGATGATGCTGAAGATGGCAGCCGACTACCCGGAATACGCGGAGAAAGCGCGCAAGACGCAGATCATCGAGACCTCCTCGGGCGACTTCTACGGCAAGGGCTACCAGGATGTGCAGCACCGCGTGCCGAAGATCGGCAACACCATCGAAGAACTGGGCTGGAAGCCCGGGATCAGCATGGAGGCGTCGCTGCGGCGGATCTTCGAGGCGTATCGCACGCACGTGACGGAGGCAAGGACGTTGGTGAACCAGGGATGAGTTTCGACACGTGGCGCAGCCCGAGGCACTTGCCTGACCGTGAGTGCTCCCTCTCCCGCAAGCGGGAGAGGGAGCACTCACGCAGCGTGCCCAAGCACCAGGCACGCGCGCAGCCTCAGCCGGCCGACACCTCGATCCGCCGCGGCCTCGCCTCTTCCCTGCGCGGGATCGTCAGCTTCAGCACGCCGTCCTGCAGGTTGGCCTCGATGCGCGAAGCGTCGAGATCCGGGCTGAGCGTAAACGTGCGCGCATAGCGCGGCTGCCGAATCTCGGCAAGCTGCACGCGCAGGCTCGCGGGCGTCGGCACGACGGCTTCGCCTTCGATGCGCAGGCTGCTGTCGTGCACGTTGACCTCGAGGTTCTCGCGCGGCACGCCGGGCAGATCCGCCCACAGCGTGACCCCGGCGGGAGTCTCGTAGATATCGACCGCGGGCACCAGCGTCATGGCCTGGGTTTCCGCGCGACGTTGCGCGACAGCGCCCTGGTCACCCTGGCCGCTTGCGTTCTGGTCGCGCTGGACGACCTGGTTCGAATCGCTCATGGCTTCCTCCTCACGTTAGCTGACGGTGATCGCGCGCGGACGCGACGCTTCGCGCTTGCCTACGCTGATCGACAGGCAGCCGTTGGCATAGCGTGCCTGCACCTTGTCGGGATCGGCCGACTGCGGCAATTCGATCACGCGGCGGAAACTGCCGAAGAAGCGCTCCTGCGCATAGGGCCGCACCTCGGCTGCGCCTTCCGGCTGCACCTGGGCTCGCTCGCCGCTGATGGTCAGCAGGCCCTTGTCGATCGATACCTCGAGCTGGTCCGTCTTGATGCCGGGTGCGAACACCACGATCTCGATCGAGTCATCGGTCGTGCCGATATTCAGCGGAGGGAAACCCCCGAAACGCCCGGAGCGCAGGCTGGTTGGAAACCCGCCGAAGAGATTCGCCATCTGCCGTTGCATCCGGTCGAATTCACTGAACGGGTCGGTCCCGAAAAAGAAGTCACTCATGGTTAGATCCTCCTTCTATGCAGCGGGGAGGCGCAGGACCCTGATGTAGTGCACCTGGTCTCCTGCCAGGCCGCTGCAAACCAACGGAAAACACGCAGTGCCGCGTTGCCGCGACGACTGGGCAATCCATAATTAGTGCTGTCCCGCGCGGATTTCAAGGGGGGCGGATAGCGGGAAAATCGGACGCTGGCAGGTACGGGTGGCGCATGGCAGGCAGGCGGCGCAAGCCGGGCAAAAAGCAAAACCCCCGGATCGCCTGGCGGCGCGTCCGGGGGTTGCTGAGGCTCGACGGAAGCGGGCGCCGGGGCCCGCGCGTTCAGATCTCGACCTTGGTGCCCAGCTCCACCACCCGGTTGGCCGGAATCTGGAAGAAGTCCGACGGCTTGGCGCCGTTCTGGTGCATCCAGGCGAACAGGCTCTCGCGCCACATCGGCATGCCCGGCAGCTTGGACGGAATCACCGATTCGCGCGCGATGAAGAATGAGGTCTCCATCAGCTCGAAGTGCATGCCAAGCTTGCGGTCGGCCAGGTCCAGCACCCTCTGCACATCGGGCGTTTCCTTGAAGCCGTATTCGGACTTCAGGATAAAGACGCCGCCGCCCAGGTCCTTGCAGCTCAGGCGCTGGTCGTCGTCAACGTAGGGGATGTCGCGCGTGACGAAGGTCAGGAACACCACGCGCTCATGCAGCACGCGGTTGTGCTTCAGGTTGTGCAGCAGCGATACCGGCACGGCCTCGGTATTGCCGGTCAGGAACACCGCGGTGCCCTCGACCCGGTGCGGCGGGTGCGCCAGCAGCCCGGCGATAAAGGGTTCGAGCGGGATGCCGTCTTCCAGGCTGCGCGCGCGCAGCAGCTTGCGGCCGCTGTACCAGGTCATCAGCAGGAAGAACGTGGCGCTGCCCAGCAGCAGCGGGAACCAGCCGCCTTCGGCAACCTTGAGCAGGTTGGCGGCAAAGAACGCAAGGTCCACCAGGATGAAGCCCAGCCCGACCACCGCGACCAGCGCGGGGTTCCACTTCCAGACGTTGCGCATGCACACCGCGGCCAGGACGGTGGTGATGACCATGGTGGTGGTCACGGCGATGCCGTAGGCGGCGGCCAGGTTCTCTGACTTCTTGAACGAGATCACCACGCCGATCACCAGCACCAGCAGCAGCCAGTTGATCACCGGCAGGTAGATCTGGCCGATCTCGGCAGCCGAGGTGTAGCGCACGCGCATGCGCGGCAGGAAGCCCAGCTGGATCGCCTGGCTGGTCAGCGAGAATGCACCGGAGATCACCGCCTGCGAGGCGATCACGGTGGCGCAGGTGGCCAGCAGCACCATCGGGATCTGCAGCAGCTCAGGCACCATCAGGTAGAACGGGTTCTCGGCGCCGGCCGGGTTGTGCAGCAGCATCGCGCCCTGGCCAAAGTAGTTCAGCATCAGGCAGGGCATCACCAGCGCGAACCAGCCGATGCGGATCGGGCGCGCGCCGAAGTGGCCCATATCGACGTACAGCGCCTCCGCCCCGGTCAGCACCAGGAATACGGAGCCCAGCACGATAAAGGCCTGCAGCGCATGCTCCACCAGGAAGGTGACCGCGTAGTACGGGTTGACCGCCTTCAGGATTTCAGGCGCCTGCACCAGCTGGTAGATCCCCAGCGCACCCAGCGCCAGGAACCAGGCGGTCATGATCGGCCCGAACAGCTTGCCCATGGTGGCGGTGCCGTGGCGCTGGATCAGAAACAGCGCCGCCAGGATCACCAGTGTGATCGGTATCACGAACTGCGACAGCTGCGGCGCGGCGATCTCCAGCCCTTCCACCGCCGACAGTACCGAGATCGCCGGCGTGATGACCGCGTCACCGTAGAACATGCAGGCGCCGAAGATGCCCAGCATCATCAGCATCCTGGCCTTGCCGGAGCGTGGTGCCACGGTGCGCAGCACCAGTGCCATCAGCGCCAGCACGCCGCCTTCGCCGTCGTTGTCGGCCCGCATCACGAAGACCACGTACTTGATCGAGACCACGATGATCATGGCCCAGAACAGCATCGAGATAATGCCCAGCACGGCCTCCGGGCTGAACATGATGCCGTGCTCCTTGCTGAAGCACTCCTTGAGGGCATACAGCGGGCTGGTGCCGATGTCGCCGAAGACGACGCCTACCGCGCCGAGCACCAGGGCGCGCGTGCTCGGGCTCTCGACAAAATAATGGCTGGTTGTGGATTGGGTCATGAAATTGGGTCTGCTCGACCAGGTCGCCGGCAGGTTTGTTGGCTCTGCCGCGGCCCGGTCCCATCCAGCGCAACAGCTTGCTGCGCCCGTTTCCGGTTCTGCTTGCGGTTCTTATTGCATTGCACAAACGCGCGCAATTCTAGATGAACTGTCGACTATCGACCACTGCGGCAAACAGGGATGCCGCTTTCGTGACTTCGCAAGGATGGGAGGGAAGCGGCGGATGGTCAAGCCCTGGGAGAGCAAAACAGCGTGTCCTTGCGCCTGCAAGCGGCGTTGCGGCATGACAACATAAGCGCCTTATGCGGCGCTTTCCATCTCAAACACCCAGGTAGCGGTCCAGGGCTTCGGGCTTGCCGGCAAGGTCCGACGCGGGGCCGGCCATCACCACCCGGCCCTTCTCCAGCACCACGGCACGGTCGGCATGCGCCAGCACCGAGCGGAAATTGCGGTCGACCACGACCGAGGCGATGCCGGTGCCGCGCACGGTGGCGATGACCTCCCAGATCTCGCGCACGATGCGCGGGGCCAGCCCTTCGGTGGCCTCGTCCAGCACCAGGCAGTCGGGATTGGTCATCAGCGCGCGGCCGATGGACAGCATCTGCTGCTCGCCGCCGGACAACTGCTGGCCGCCATGGGACAGGCGTTCCTTCAGGCGCGGGAACAGGTCGAGCACGCGCGCCTCGTCCCAGTCGTTGCGGCCGTTACAGCCCTTGCGCGCGGCCATCAGCAGGTTTTCGCGCACCGACAGGCTGGGGAAGATGCCGCGGCCCTCCGGCACGTAGGCCACGCCCAGGCGCGCCACCTCGAACGGCTGCGCGCGCGAGACGTCGCGGCCGGCCACGCGGATCTGCCCCTGGCGCTGGCGCACATGGCCCAGCAGCGTGCGCAGCAGCGTGCTCTTGCCCATGCCGTTGCGGCCCAGCAGCCCGACCGTTTCGCCCACGCCCACGGTGAAGTCGACGTCGCGCAGCACGTGGCTTGAGCCATACCAGGCGTTGATGCCGGTGGCCTCGATCATCGGCGAATTGATCGGTGCGTTCATGCGGGCTCGCTCTCTTCCTCGCCCAGGTAGGCGACCTGGACCTCGTGGTTGGTCCGGATCGCCTCGGGGCTGCCCGTGGCAATCACGGCGCCGTTGACCATCACGGTGATGCGGTCGGCAACCGAGAACACCGCGTCCATGTCATGCTCGACCAGCAGGATGGCGTGGCCCTCGCGCAGGCCGCGCAGCAGCGCCAGCATCCGCGCCGACTCTTCCGCGCCCATGCCGGCCAGCGGCTCGTCCAGCAGCAGTGCGACCGGCTGCGTGGCCAGGCACATTGCCACCTCCAGCTGCCGCTTCTGGCCATGGGCCAGGTCGCTGGCAAGCCGGTCCGCCAGCGGCGCCAAGCCGGCCCGCTCCAGCGCCTCGTCGGCCAGCGTGGCGCTGGTGCGGCAGCCCTGGGCGCTTTCCCACAGCCGCCACGCACGCTGCGCGCGCGATTGCGCGGCCAGCCGGCAGTTTTCGCGCACCGTCAGCGGCAGGAAGATATTGTTGCGCTGGTAGCTGCGCCCCACCCCATGGCGCGCCAGCCGCGGCTGCGACCAGCCGGTGACGTCCTCGCCCTTCAGGCGCAGGCGGCCGGACGACGGCGGCAGTTCGCCGGACAGCATATTGATCAGCGTGGACTTGCCCGCGCCGTTGGTGCCGATCACGGCATGGATCTCATGCAGAGACAGCGACAGGTCGACGCCCGCCACGGCGGTCAGGCCGCCGAAGCGCCGGGTCAGTTGCTGCGCCTGCAGGATCGGGATTCCTTGCGATGTCATGCGGCCTCCGTATTGCGGCGTCCTTCGCTGCGGCTGTCCGCAGTGCCCGCGGGCTCATCCGTGCCGGTGCCGGCATCGCCATTGCGGCGCCCGCGGCGGCCGTGCCGCAACACCGACGGCAGGCTGACCAGCCCGCGCGGCAGCAGCGCCACCGCGACGATGATGAAGCCGCCCATCAGCAGCTGCCAGTGCTTGGTCAGCGTACTGAACCACTCGGCCAGCAGCACGAACGAGAACGCGCCCAGCACCGCGCCGGCCAGGCTGCCCACGCCGCCCAGGATCACCATCAGCATGGCGTTGCCGGACTGGTGCCACGACGCGATCTCCGGATTGACGAAGCCAAACTGGATCGCATACAGAAACCCAGCCAGCCCCGCCAGCATCCCGCCCGCGACAAAGGCGCCAAGCTGGTAGCGGTAAGTGGCATAGCCCGCCGCGCGCATGCGCTGCTCGTTGTGGCGGATGCCGACCAGCGCGTGCCCGAAGCGCGAGCGCAGCACCAGCGCCAGCACCGCCACCGTCAGCACCAGCCCGAGCCAGACCAGCCAGTAGAAATGCGTGGGGTCGTTGACCGTCAGCAGGTGCTCGCCGGGCACCGGGAATTCCGGCCGGAAGTAGATATAGGTGCCATCGCTGCCGCCCGCGATCTTGGTGTCGTGGAAGACGAAATACACCATCTGCGCGAACGCCAGCGTCACCATGATGAAATACACACCGCGGGTGCGCAGCACCAGCGCCCCAACCACCAGCGCCAACAACGCGGATGCGGCCAGCGCCCCCGCCAGCAGCAGCCAGCCGTTGCCCGGCCCGGCCTGCGGCGCCAGTACTGCGGTGGCATACGCCGCCATGGCGAAGTACGCGGCATGGCCCAGGCTGACCAGCCCGGTGTAGCCGATCAGCAGCTGCAGCGACAGCGCGAAGATCGCCATGATCATCACCTTGCTGAGCAGCTCGATGTAGAACTTGTTGCTGTCCGCGGTCAGCAGCAGCGGCAGTGCCGCCAGCACCGCGAACGCCACCAGCCAACCCAGCCCGGTGGCCAGCGTGGTGTTGCGCGAGGAGTGCCGGCGCGCCGGCAATGTCGTCGGATTCATGTCATCCTGCCTTGAACAGCCCCTGCGGCTTCCACAGCAGGATCACCGCCATCAGCAGGTAGATCAGCACGCCGGCCGCCTCCTGCCAGAACACCTTGCCGAAGGTATCGACGAAACCCAGCAGCAGCGACGCCACCAGCGCGCCCTTGACCGAGCCGATGCCGCCGATCACCACCACCACGAAGCAGACGATCAGCACCTGCGCGCCCATGCCCGGATAGACCGACGACACCGGCGCGGCGATCATGCCGGCCAGCACCGCCAGCGCCACGCCCAGCGCGAACACGAAGCGGTACAGCACCGTGATGTTGATGCCCAGCGACTGCACCATCTCGCGGTTGGTGGCGCCGGCGCGGATCATCATGCCCAGCCGGGTGCGCCGGATCACGTAGTACATCGCCAGGGCCACCACCAGACATATCGCGGAGATAAAGAGGCGGTACACCGGATAGGTCATGTCGTTGCCGATCGCCAACGCGCCATCCAGCAACGCGGGCACCTGCACGCCGTGCACGTCATCGCCGACCAGGATGCTGCGCAACTCCTCGAACACCAGGATCAGGCCGTAGGTCATCAGCACCTGCTGCAGGTGGTCGCGCTCATACAGGTAGCTGAAGAAGGCCCATTCCAGCACGTAGCCGAATGCCACCGCCAGCACGATGCCGAGCGGGATGGCGATGAACAGGTTGCCGGTCAGGCCGGCGAGCGTGAAGGCCAGGTAGGCGCCCAGCATGTAGAAGCTGCCGTGGGCGAGATTGATCACGCCCATGATGCCGAAGATCAGCGTCAGGCCGCTGGCCACCAGGAACAGCAGCAGGCCGTACTGCACGCTGTTCAGGCACTGGATCAGGAAGGAAACGATATCCATGCGGGGTAATGCACCAAATTACCTACAGCGCCACACATGCCGGTGGCAGGCTCCCCTCTCCCGCGCGCGGGAGAGGGGTTGGGGAGAGGTCCGGCGCTTGCGGGATGCGAAGGCCTTCACTTCGTGGGGGCTTCTGCCCTCTCCCCCGCCCCTCTCCGGCAAGCGGGAGAGGGGCGCAAACCGACAGGCCGGGATGGCCTTACAGCCGGCAACCGCGCGCTGGATCAGCCAGCGCCTTCACCGCCACCGAGCTGACCTTGTTCTCGCGCCCGTCGACCTTGCGCAGGTAGAAGTCCTGCACCGGGTTATGCGCCTTGGACAGCGTGAAGGCGCCGCGCGGGCTGTCGATCCTGGCCGCGCCCATGGCTTTGTACAGGTCGGCCTTGCGCGTCATGTCGCCCTTCACCGCCGTGGCGCCGGCCGCCAGCAGCTGGGCGGCATCGTAGCCCTGCACTGCGTACACGTCGGGCTGCAGCTTGTAGGTCTTGGCGTAGTCCAGGCGGAAATTCTTGTCGCGCGGGTTGGTCAGGCCATCGGCGTAGTGCAGCGTGGTTTCCAGCCCCTGCGCGGCGTTGCCCTGTGCTTCGAGCGTGCCGTCGGTCAGGAAGCCCGAGCCGTACAGCGGGATCTTGTCCTTGAGCCCCGCCGCAGCCCAGTCCTTGACGAACTTGACCGCGCCGCCGCCGGCAAAGAACACGAACACGGCGTCAGGCTTGAGCGACGCCACTTCGGTGATCAGCGCCTGGAACTCGACATTGGGGAACGGCAGGTTCAGTTCCTTCACCACCTTGCCGCCCTTGGCCTCGAACGCCTCCTTGAAGCCCTTCACCGACTGTTCGCCGGCGGCGTATTTCCAGGTCAGCGTCACCACCTTCTTCAGGCCGCGCTCGCCCAGCACCTGGCCCATGGCGTAGCCCGGCTGCCAGTTCGAGAACGAGGTGCGGAAGATATTGGGGCCGCACAGCGGACCGGTGGCCTCGTCCACGCCGGCATTGGGGATGATCAGCAGCGTGTTGTTCTCCTTGGCCACCTTGACGATGCCCATCTGCACGCCCGAATGCACCGTGCCGACCACCACGTCGACCTGGTCGCGCTTGACCAGCTTGGTGGCGTTCTCCGGCGCCTTGGCCGGATCGGATTCATCGTCGACCTTGAAGTACTCGATGTCGCGTCCGCCGAGCTTGCCGCCCTGCTGCTGCACGTACATGCGGAAGCCGTTTTCGATGGCCGTACCCAGGGCCGCGTAGGTGCCGGTGTACGGCAGCATGAAGCCGACCTTGATCTTGCCCCCCGGCGCAGCGGGTGCGGGGGCCGCCGGCTGCGCGGACGCGCCGGCCATGGCAAAGACGGTGGCGACGGCAAGGCAGGCAGGCGCAAGCCTGCGCGAGGTGAAGCGACGCATGGTGTCTCCTGGTGGTCAAGCCGGTGGCTCGCTGGACCGTTGCCGGTCACCCCTGCCCTTGCCGTGTCCCGCGCCGGCGCATGCACCGTGAGGACCCTTCGCAACAGGCGGGAAGCCGAATTATTTTAGGTTTGAAGTATATGCGTTTATATGCCGAACCGCGGCCAGCGTCAACGGATCTTTTTGGTCGCGATGTGGCGAATGTCCACATCGCGCGAGTTTAAGCAAGGTGGTCTGGGGGGCATATCGATGGATACCCTCGATCTGCGCCATGGTGCCGTATTCGTCGTCCTCGCCCTGCACCGCCAGCACGGGGCAGCGCAGCCCGGACAGGAGCGGACGCAGGTCCCACTGGCGGAATCCGGGGTCGAGCCAGATATCGTTCCAGCCCCAGAAGGCCGAATCGACGTCGTCATGATGGCGCGCCAGCCGCTGGCGCAGGTCGGTTTCCAGGTAAGCCTGGCGCGTGCCCGCGATGCTGCGCACCGACAGGTCTTCCACCACGATATGCGGCGCCAGCACGGTGATGCCGGCAACCGCCTGCGGAAAGCTGGCGGCGTGGATCAGCGCGATCGAGCCGCCGTCGCTGTGGCCCAGCAGCCAGGGCATGCCGTGCGTGCGGCCGGGACCGATGTCGAGTACGTCGAACAAAGCGGGCAGCGCCTCGCGTGCCTGGCGATGCATGAAGTCGGGACGCCATTTTTCGTCGTGCGGCCGCGGCGTCGAACCTCCGTAGCCGTAGCGCGAGAACACCAGGCCGCGATAGTCGCCGGCCTCGCAAAAATCGCGCGGGAAATCGCGCCACATGCTGACCGAGCCCAGCCCCTCATGCAGGAACACCACCAGCGGGCGCTGCGCGCGTTCAGGCCGCAGCCACTGGTACTCGATCCGGATACGGCGCTTGTCGAAGGGGATTTCCACCAGGCTGCTTTGCATGGGCACGTTGTTGTCTTGCATCGGTTCAGAAGGAATGTCCAGAAGCTGCGGGCGCTTCATTGCGCCGCCTCCCGCGCAGCCTGCTCGCGCTGGCGCAGGCGGAAGCGCTGGATCTTGCCGGTCGCGGTCTTGGGCAGTTCGGGCACGCATTCGATCTGGCGCGGGTACTTGTATGGCGCGAGGCGCGACTTGATAAAGGCCTGCAGTTCCGCCGCCATGCCGTCATGCCATTGCTGGCCGGGCCGCAGCACGACAAAGGCCTTGGGCTTGACCAGTTCGTCGGCATCGGTGACGCCGATCACCGCCGCCTCCAGCACGGCCGGGTGCTGCGCCAGCGCGGCCTCGACCTCGAACGGCGACACGTAGATGCCGCCGACCTTGAGCATGTCGTCGCTGCGGCCGGCATAGGTGTAGTAGCCATCGGCATCGCACAGGTACTTGTCGCCGCTGCGCGTCCATTCCCCGACGAAGGTATCGCGGCTCTTGTCGCGGTTGCACCAGTACATCAGCGCGGCACTGGGGCCCTTGATATAGAGGTCGCCGATCTCGCCGGGCGCGCACGGCTCGCCGCGCTCGTCCAGCAGCTTCAGCGCGTAGCCAGGCACCGGCTTGCCGGTGGTGCCGTAGCGCACCTCGCCCGGCCGGTTCGACAGGAAGATATGCAGCATCTCGGTGGAGCCGATGCCATCCAGGATGTCGCAGCCGAAATGCGCCAGGAAGCGTTCGCCGATATCGCGCGGCAGGGCCTCGCCGGCGGAGGTGCATACACGCAACGCCACCTCGGCGCGCGGCGGCAGCTCAGGCGCCGCCAGCATGCCCGCAAACAGCGTGGGCACGCCGCAGAACACTGTGGGCCGCTGCTCGCGCAGCCGCCTGAACACGGCTGCCGGCGTGGGCCGCTCGGACATCAGCACGGTAGTGGCGCCGACCGACATCGGAAAAGTCAGCGCATTGCCCAGCCCATAGGCAAAGAACAGCTTGGCGGCCGAGAACACCACGTCGTCCTCCCGGATGCCCAGCACCTGGCGCGCATACAGGTCAGCCGTATGGAACAGGTTGCCATGTGTGTGCACGGTGCCCTTGGGCCGTCCGGTCGAGCCCGACGAATACAGCCAGAACGCCATGTCGTCCGGGCCGCTGCGCACGGCCTGCGCGGGAGAACGCGTGCGCGCCAGCATCGCGCCCACGCTGCATGCCGGCGCGCCGTCGGCATGCGGCGCCGCCTGGATCACCATCGGCGCCAGCCCGCTCTTGTCGATGGCGGCCTTCATCACCGGCAGCAGCGGCTCCGACACCACCACGGCGCGCGCGCCGCTGTGGCCAAGCATGTAGGCGTAATCGTCCGCGGTCAGCAGGGTATTGACCGCCACCGGCACCACACCCGCCAGCAGGCAGCCGAGAAATACCGTGGGGAAATCAATGGTATCGAGCGCGCACAGCAGCAGCCGCTCTTCCTGGCGCAAGCCCGCGTCGCGCAGCGCGCCGGCAAAGCGGCGGGCACGGGCATCGAGCTCGGCATAAGTCAGCGAGGCGGTGTCGTCGATGTAGGCTGTCCTGGCCCCGCGCCCGGCCTCGAGATTGCGCGACAGCAGGTCCTCGGCGGCGTTGTAGCAGGTGGGCAGTGCCGCCACGGCATCGGTAGCGGGTGGAACAGCCGGCGGCACGGGCGATGCTGCCGCTGGCATGCCGGCGGCGGTATTGGGGGGCGTCATTGTCTCCACTCCTTGGTGTCGCGCCGCGGGCCATGGGCGCCGCGCCAGCGTCAGTCCAGTCGCTGTTCTGCTTGCCGATGTCCGCCAACGTGCATGCCGGCATCCGCTTGTTGATGCATTTTATTTCATATCAACTATTATGCAAGCGAGGGGATGCACTATAGGACAGACTTTATCGAAGCGACTGCCTGCCGCGCCACTTGGCGCACCAAGGCTGCTCGTATAATGCGCCCTTGCTTTTTCTGCCGGCCAACCCGAAACCACCACCATGCGCCGCGATCCCGCCCCGCTGCCCGCCAACGAGACCGAAGCCGACACGCGCCCCGCCGGGGATGCGCCCGCCGCAGCCGCCAACGCCGAGCGCGACCCCTACCTGACGCTGCTGGGCGAGCGCATCCGTTCGCTGCGGGCCTCGCGCGGCATGTCGCGCAAGGACCTGGCGCGCGGCGCCGGCGTGTCCGAGCGCTACCTGGCCAACCTGGAAACCGGCACCGGCAATGCGTCGGTGCTGCTGCTGCGCCAGGTGGCGCGCGCGCTCGACGTGCCGCTGCCGGTGGTGCTGGCCGAAGTGGACGGCCTGAACGGCGAGCAGGCCACCGAATTTGCGCAGATGGTGCAATGGCTGGCGCAGTTGCCCGCGGGCGACCTGGCGCGCGTGCGTGAAGCCTGCCGCCATGCACTGGCCCCGGCAGAGTCCGGCGATGCGCGACACCGCCGCATCGCGCTGATCGGCCTGCGCGGCGCCGGCAAATCGACCCTGGGCCGCGCGCTGGCAGCGGCCAGGGACGTGCCCTTTGTCGAACTGAACACCGTGATCGAGCAGGAAGCCGGCGCCAGCCTGTCGGAAATCCATTCGCTCTACGGCCAGGCGGCCTACCGCCGCTACGAAATGCGCGCACTGGAGCGCACCCTGCGCGAGCACGACCGCCTGGTGCTGGCCACGCCGGGCAGCCTGGTCTCTGAACCGGCCACCTTCAACCTGCTGCTGTCGCAGTGCTATACCATCTGGGTGCGCACCTCGCCGGAGGAGCACATGGCGCGCGTGGTAGCCCAGGGCGACATGCGGCCGATGGAAGGCAACCGCGAGGCTATGGCCGACCTGCGCCGCATCCTGCAGGCTCGCGCGCCGCTCTATGACCGCGCCGATATCTCGATCGACACCAGTGGCCAGGACGCCGCCGCCTCGCTGCAGCAGTTGCGCGCCCAGCTCCAGGCGGCCGGCGCCTGACTACGCCGCCGGCCGCGCGGGTGACAAAGACATTGCGCCGGCCGCCTCCATGCACTATATTTCATCAAAAGCCGCAAGGCACTATAGTGCATTCAGGAGACAGCCATGTCCGCGCCGGCAACCGCCCCACTGCGCCCTGACCAGTCAGCCCCGTCAGACGCACCCATCACCTTCGAGCGTCATCCCGACCAGTACCGCCACTGGAAACTGAGTTTCGACGGCCCCGTCGCCACCCTGGCGATGGACGTCGACGAGGAAGGAGGGTTGCGCCCCGGCTACGCGCTGAAGCTCAATTCCTACGACCTCGGCGTCGATATCGAACTGCACGACGCGCTGCAGCGCATCCGCTTCGAGCATCCCGAAGTGCGCACCGTGGTGCTGACCAGCGCGCGCGACCGCATCTTCTGCTCGGGCGCCAATATCTTCATGCTGGGGCTGTCGTCGCATGCGTGGAAGGTCAACTTCTGCAAGTTCACCAACGAGACCCGCAATGCCATCGAGGATGCCAGCCGGCACTCGGGGCTGAAGTTCATTGCCGCCTGCAACGGCACCACCGCCGGCGGCGGCTATGAACTGGCGCTGGCGTGCGACGAGATCGTGCTGGTCGACGACCGCTCGTCCGCGGTAAGCCTGCCCGAGGTGCCGCTGCTGGGCGTGCTGCCCGGCACCGGCGGCCTGACCCGCGTGACCGACAAGCGCCACGTGCGCCGCGACCACGCGGACATCTTCTGCACCACCACGGAAGGCGTGCGCGGCCAGCGTGCCAAGGACTGGAAGCTGGTTGACGAAGTGGTCAAGCCGGCGCGCTTTGCCGAGCATATCGCCGAGCGCGCGGCGGCGCTGGCGGCCACCAGCGACCGGCCACAGGGCCACCACGGCATCACGCTGACACCACTGTCGCGCACCATCGAGCCCGACGGCTACCGCTACGAGACCGTGCGCGTGCATGTCGATGCCGCGGCGCGCAAGGCCACGCTGACCGTATTCGGGCCCGACAAGCACCAGCCCGCGGATCTCGCCGGGGTGGTCGCGGCCGGCGCGCAATGGTGGCCGCTGAAGATGGCGCGCGAGCTCGACGACGCCATCCTGACGCTGCGCGCCAACCATCTGGATATCGGCATCTGGGTGCTCAAGACCGATGGCGACGCGGCCGCGGTGCTGGCCGCCGATGCGCTGCTGCAGGCGCATGCCGGCCACTGGTTCGTGCGCGAGACCATCGGCATGCTGCGCCGCACGCTGGCGCGGCTGGATGTGTCGTCGCGCAGCCTGATCGCGCTGATCGAAGCCGATTCCTGCTTTGCCGGCACGCTGCTGGAACTGGCGCTGGCCGCCGACCGCAGCTACATGCTGCACCTGCCCGACGCCCCAGACGACGCGCCGCGCGTGTTCGCCTCCGCGCTCAACTTCGGCCACTACCCCATGCCCAATGGGCAAACCCGGCTGGCGGCGCGCTTCTATGGCGACGAGGCCGCGCTCACCGCGGTGCGCGAGCACATCGGCGCGCCGCTGGATGCGCTCAGCGCCGACTCGCTCGGGCTGATCACCGCCGCGCCCGACGATATCGACTGGGAGGACGAAATCCGCATCGCCCTGGAAGAACGCGCCAGCCTGTCGCCGGATGCACTGACCGGGATGGAAGCCAACCTGCGCTTCGGCGGCGCCGAGACCATGGAAACGCGCATCTTCGGCCGCCTGACCGCATGGCAGAACTGGATCTTCCAGCGCCCCAACGCCGTCGGCGAGAACGGCGCGCTGAAGGTCTTCGGCAGCGGCAACAAGGCACGCTTCGACTGGGACCGGGTATAGCGCCCGCCCCCCGCCAGACAACAAGGAGACAGCACGTGAGCATCGACTACAGCCAGAAGATCCCCAACAACGTCAACCTGTCCGACGACCGCGCGCTGCAGCGCGCGCTGGAACACTGGCAACCGGCGTTCCTCGACTGGTGGCGCGACATGGGGCCGGACGGCTCGCACAACTTCGATGTCTACCTGCGCACCGCGGTGTCGGTCGATCCATCGGGCTGGGCGCACTTCGACCACGTCAAGATGCCGGACTACCGCTGGGGCATCTTCCTGCAGCCGGCCGACCCCGAGCGCAGGATCCACTTTGGCGAGCACAAGGGCGAAGCCGCCTGGCAAGACGTGCCGGGCGAGCACCGCGCCAACCTGCGCCGCATCATCGTGACGCAGGGCGACACCGAGCCTGCTTCGGTCGAGCAGCAGCGCCACCTGGGCCTGACCGCGCCGAGCCTGTACGACCTGCGCAACCTGTTCCAGGTCAATGTGGAGGAAGGCCGCCACCTGTGGGCGATGGTGTACCTGCTGCACCGCTATTTCGGCCGCGACGGCCGCGAGGAAGCCGAGGCGCTGCTGGAGCGCCGCTCCGGCGACCAGGACAACCCGCGCATCCTCGGCGCCTTCAACGAGCGCACGCCGGACTGGCTGGCGTTCTTCATGTTCACCTACTTCACCGACCGCGACGGCAAGTTCCAGCTGTGCGCGCTGGCCGAGTCCGGCTTCGATCCGCTGGCGCGCACCACGCGCTTCATGCTGACCGAGGAAGCGCACCATATGTTCGTGGGTGAATCCGGCGTGTCGCGCGTGCTCCAGCGCACCTGCGAGGTGATGCGCGAACGCGGCATCGAAGACCCAGCCGAAGTGCGCGCCGCGGGGGTGATCGACCTGGAGACCATCCAGCGCTACCTGAACTTCCACTACAGCGTCACCATCGACCTGTTCGGCGCCGACCAGTCGTCCAACGCCGCCACCTTCTACAGCGCCGGCCTGAAGGGCCGCTTCGAGGAAGGCAAGCGCGCCGACGACCACCTGCTCAAGAGCGATGTCTACCGCGTGCTGGAAGTGCGCGACGGCCACCTGGGCGAGCGCGAGGTGCCGATGCTCAATGCGCTTAATGAAGTGCTGCGCGACGACTACATCAAGGACAGCATGGGCGGCGTGGCGCGCTGGAACAAGGTCATCGAAAAGGCCGGCATCGCGTTCCGCCTGACCGTGCCGCACAAGGCCTTCAACCGCAAGATCGGCACGCTGGCCAATGTGCACGTCTCGCCCGAGGGCCAGCTGATTTCCGAAGCCGAATGGAAGGCCAACGAACGCAAGTGGCTGGCCACCGATGAAGACCGCGCCTTTGTTGCCTCGCTGATGGGCCGCGTGGTGGAGCCGGGCAAGTACGCCAACTGGATCGCGCCGCCTGCGGTGGGCATCAACCGCCAGCCAATGGATTTCGAGTACGTCCGTTTCAACTGAACCAGAACCACAAGGACAGGCCAGGAGCCACCGGAGACACGCCATGGGCGCCCCCGACATCATCAAGCAGCACCTGATCGATCCGGAAATCTGCATCCGCTGCAATACCTGCGAGGACACCTGCCCGATCGATGCCATCACCCACGACGACCGCAACTACGTGGTCAGGGCGGACGTGTGCAACGGCTGCAACGCCTGCCTGTCGCCCTGCCCGACCGGCGCCATCGACAACTGGCGCACCATGCTGCGCGGCCAGGCCTACCCGATCGAGGCGCAACTGCTGTGGGACGAGTTGCCGGCCGAAGTGCCGCTGCCGGAACTGGCCGACCTGGGTGACGCGCCGCAGGCAACCCTCAGCGGCGGCACCGCAACCGGCGCCGCGCCCGACGCCGCCATCCAGTCCGTGGAAACCAGCCGCCACACCTCGCCGCGTGCGCCGTGGTCGGCGGCCCATCCCTATGTGAACCTGCATGGCGCGCGCGCGCCGGTCACGGCGACCGTGGCCGGCAACTACCGGCTGACCGCCGAGGACGCATCCAGCGACATCCACCATATCGTGCTGGATTTCGGCACGCACTTCTTCCCGATCCTGGAAGGCCAGTCGATCGGCATCGTGCCGCCCGGCACGGATGCGTCGGGCAAGCCGCACTACATCCGCTTGTACTCGGTGGCCAGCCCACGCGACGGCGAGCGCCCGGGCTACAACAACCTGGCGCTGACCGTCAAACGGGTCGACCAGGACCACGACGGCAAGCCGGTGCGGGGCGTCGCGTCCAACTACCTGTGCGACCTGGCCAAGGGCGACAGCGTACAGGTGGTGGGGCCGTTCGGATCGACCTTCCTGATGCCCAACCATGCCGAGGCCAGCATCATGATGATCTGCACCGGCACGGGCTCAGCCCCGATGCGCGCCATGACCGAGCGCATGCGCCGCAACATGGCGCACTTCGGCGGGCGCCGGCAGCTGTTCTTCGGTGCGCGCAACGCCAACGAACTGCCCTACTTCGGCCCGCTGCTGAAGCTGCCCAAGGACTTCCTCGACATCCATTTCGCCTTCTCGCGCGATCCCGCCGCGCCGCGCCGCTACGTGCAGGACGCGATCCGCGATGCCGCGGACAGCGCCGCCGCGCTGCTGGCCGATCCCAACGGCCATGTCTATATCTGCGGACTGAAGGGCATGGAGGCAGGCGTGCTCGAGGCATTCGAAGTGGTGTGCGCCGGCGCCGGGCACGCGTGGCCGGAGATCGAGGCCGCAATGAAAGCGGAGGGCCGGCTCCATATCGAGACCTACTGACGCCGCCGTAGTTTGCTGGCTTTTCAGCAATCGCTTCCCTTCTGAAATGCATCGCCTATAATATTTCTGAAGAAACAGGAGTGATGGCGATGCAATCCAGGCGGATTCCGGAAACCGATCCCGCCGGCGGCCCCGACCCCGGCACCACGCTGACCAAGGCGGTGATGCGCGCCGCCGGCTTCCTCGGCATCAGCCAGGCGGTGGTGGCAAGCGTGCTGGGCATCAGCACGGCATCGGTATCGCGCATGGCATCTGGCGGCTATGTGCTCGATGCGCACCGCAAGGAGTGGGAATTCGGTGTTCTGTTCGTGCGCCTGTTCCGATCGCTCGATGCCATCCTGGGCCACGGCGACCAGGCCCGGCTGTGGCTGACCAATGAAAACCTGGCGCTGGGCGGCAAGCCCCTTGAAATGATCCGCACAACGGAAGGTCTGGTCCGTGTCGTTCACTACCTGGACGCCACCCGCGGTCGCATCTGAGCGCAGGCAGTTCGCGCTCACGCTGTGGCGGGCGGTGGAGGCCCAGCACGTCGTATCCACCATGCCGCTGGTCGACAGCCTGGAAGAACAGGCTGTGCTGGAAGCCGTGCTCGACGCCGGCAAACCAGCAGTGCCCGCCGAGGCACGCCACCTGCACTACCTGCTGTTCACCCCGTTCCGCTATCCGCCCTCGCCCTGGGGCTCGCGCTTTCGCGCCAGCCAGGATCCGGGCGTGTTCTACGGCGCCAACGAGATCCGCACCGCCTGCGCCGAACTCGGCTACTG
This sequence comes from Cupriavidus sp. FW306-01-F10A, assembly GCF_058782785.1. Taxonomy (NCBI): domain Bacteria; kingdom Pseudomonadati; phylum Pseudomonadota; class Betaproteobacteria; order Burkholderiales; family Burkholderiaceae; genus Cupriavidus; species Cupriavidus sp. FW306-01-F10A. The sequence goes on along the minus strand of NZ_JBYSYA010000011.1, from coordinate 32,433 downwards.
GCGCTGGCGCTTCCTCAACGACAGCCCCGCGCTGCCGCGCATCGACGCCCGCGCGCAGACGCTGTTCGAAGTGCGCGTCGACACCTGGGGCGTGGCACTGGACACACCGCCGTTCGACCAGGACCACGCCACCTGGACCGACCCCGACCACCACGAGCCCTGCCAGGCCTTCGGCCGCATCGCGCGCGAGGCCGGCCTTGGCATGATCCGCTACACCTCCGTGCGCGATCCCCGGCATGGCCCCTGCGGCGCGGTGCTGACCCCGCGCGCGTTCTCACACCCGGCGCCGCTGGCCACCACCACCTGGATGCTGACGGTGCGCCGCGACCGCGTGATCTGGCAGCGCGACGACCTGCAGCAACGCGACAGCTTCGAGTTCGAGGCCGCGCTGTGGCAGCGCACAACCGATAGCACTGGCAAGGGCTGAACCTCTGCCCCGTGCCGGCGATCTAATCGTTATGGCAGGCGGCAATGCGCACCGCTGGAAGGTATTTTTAAACAGGTGTTGCATTGCGCAACCAGATGCCATATAATCTTTTCTTCGACGGACGCGGGGTGGAGCAGTTGGCAGCTCGTCGGGCTCATAACCCGAAGGTCGCAGGTTCAAGTCCTGCCCCCGCAACCAACCGCATGATGCGTATCAGCGGTACCGTCCAAGCAGATAAAACCCGCCTCCGGCGGGTTTTTTTGTTTTCTGTCACATGCAGGAAGCGAGGCTTCGCGTTCCGGCGCCTTCTCCTCCCAGAAGCGGGCGGCCCTGGTGTGCGGTGTCTACGGCATTGTGGGCACGGCCCTGCCATCAGCTTTGATCTTCCGAATATCCCGCACGGCATAGTAGAGCGCCCTGATCCTGGGCGCAGCATGCGAGCCGGTCAACTCTGCGATATACGCGGCCCGCACATTTTGAAATGAACCGCTGCGCCCCACCCCCTCAAAGGTGGACGCCACGCAAAAATACTCCCGAGCCTTCCGCTGAACGAACCCGTAAAGTGCTTGAGCGGGCTCGAATCTCTCCGGCCGCTCTGTGCCTGCGCGCTTTGCACCGAGGATGGACGCTCTTTGCCGTCCGACTATCAAAAGGTCCCCCGAATTCTTCTTGCTCGATGCATATCCAAAATCAACGCCGTTGCGTCGATAGACGAGCATCACATAACCCGGCATGTCATCCTCGATAAGTATCCCGTCGCCCCCGAGCTCCTGGTACGTCGTCGATGCATCTACGCCCTGCAGCAGAACGCAACTATTCACAACTGACTCCGGCACTTGCGCCGCCGCAACTGATGACAACACCACGCCAGCAAAAAATACCAGCGTCCTCTTCATAGATACTCCTTTGAGTGGGTATATTTCAAGTAGTCCGGAGCTTGCCTCCAGAATATCGTTCCGCCATACGCTGCCGTCGACTCGTAGATATGATCGTAGCGCCAGATCTCCTCCTTCTTGACCTCGATCCTTCCATTTACCTTCGTTTTTGTTGTTTTCTCCTTCTTCACCACTTTCCGCGACTCCTTAATTCCATAAATATTATGCGACGAGTCAGTGAACTTTATCCCTCGCCCAACCTTGAAATGATTCTTGTAATTCGACTTTATATCCGCACCATCCCAAAAATATGCGCCATTTGAATAATCCACCCCACCTGACAACGCATTCCTTGCGGCCTTCACAGCATCGGACATCGGCGGCGATTTTTCGATTCCCCCCTCCTTAGCTGTATACAGCTTCTTGTATCGCTTATTGCCATCCGTCACCACAAACGAAAAAGACTTTTCCTTGGCAGTAAAGCCAGAAATAGTACTGTACCCTCGAGCTTTGCTTTGACGAACCATTACGTTTGCGATAGCCGCCATCTCCTCGAATACATCCGCCGTTGAAGACTCACCATATGCAATGGCCGCCAGCAAGCGGGTTTCGGCATCAAGCTTTTCTGGCATGCACACTCCTGCCCAGTCTTGTCCAGCCACATAACGAGCCGAAGATCGTGCTTTCCCGCGACAGCGATGGTACGTCCGTTTAATATATTCCGGTTTCGAGCCACCTGTTGTTCATCAACAAACAGATCGTAGCGATAACCTTCGACTGGCTGCCCGTCTTCATCGGTAATTTCAAAGTATTGCTCAACAATCTCAGGTGAATCTACATTCGCTTGCGCAGCAACATATGTTGTGCCGGCGAAACGGATGCCATACTCGTCCGTGCAACTTCAATTCTGAAATCCATTTGCGACGGCAAGACGAAAGGCTTCGTCTCACATTTGCAATAGACTCGGACTCCGCTCACAAGCAATTGCTTACCGTGAATATCGAAGGCGGGATAGCAATCGTTCATCACCGCCCCCCAGCTTTACAGGCAGGGCAAGTCGCATAATCCCCCTCGACGCCTACTGTCACGCCATGATGAAAGAAGCTCTGCCCGGTCCCGATAAGCACGCCGTTGGGGCTCGTCTTGTCCCCATTCCGGAGTGCATAGCGAATATCCGGCATTACGCCTCCTCCCGCTCATGGATATCTGGTGCTGTGTGGAGGACGTACCCGCAAGGTCGGCGGTTCTTGGTCTGCCGTGACAATGCCGCTCCTTTCCAGTGGAACGCAAATCACACATTTTTATCGCGCGATGCAAGTGCTGTCCTTACGGGTTGCCTTAAATCACATATGGAATCTTCATAACAAGGGTCCTGGGGATCTGCAACGAAATGCATGAGTGTCCACAGTCGAGCGACCCAGAGACCCTGACCCCTGCCGGCCCCATCCCCGAGGGTGATACACTTTCGCCATTCCTCCCGGACGCCCCTCATGAAATTCTGCTCGAACTGTGGTCATGCGGTCGTGTTGCGCGTGCCTGACGGCGACAACCGCCCGCGCAGTGTTTGCGACAACTGCGGCACCATCCACTACGTCAATCCCCGCAACGTCGTCGGCACGATCCCGGTGTGGGAGGACAAGATACTGCTGTGCAAGCGCGCCATCGAGCCACGCTACGGTTTCTGGACCCTGCCTGCGGGCTTCATGGAGATTGGCGAAACCACCGCGCAGGCTGCTTCGCGCGAGACGCTGGAAGAAGCCGGCGCGCGCGTGCAGGTCGGAGAACTGTTCTCGATCCTGAACGTGCCGCATGTGCACCAGGTGCATCTTTTCTACCTGGCCACGCTGGACGACCTGGATATCGCCCCCGGCGAGGAAAGCCTGGAGGTCAAGCTGGTCGAAGAGGCCGATGTGCCCTGGGATGAACTGGCGTTCCCCACCGTGATCCACACCCTGCGCTGCTTCTTTGCCGACCGCGCCGCCGGCCGGCTGCAGGACGGCAGCTTCCGGCTGCACAGCCTGGATATCGACAAGCCCATGCGCCCGCTGACCAGCCGGGCCACGGTCACGCCCTGAGCGGCGCAGCCGCCGCGCATCGCCCTACGGCGCAGCCCGCATGATTGCCTGGCTGGACCCGCAAGACCCGTTTCCGCCGGTTGACGAGGCGCTCGGGCCCGATTCCGAAGCCCCCGGCCTGCTGGCGGCCAGCCGCGACCTGTCGCCCCAGCGGCTGCTGCTGGCGTACCGCCAGGGCATCTTCCCGTGGTATTCGAGCGGCCAGCCGGTGCTGTGGTGGAGCACCGATCCGCGCATGGTGCTGCCCCCGCCGGCGCTGCGCGTCTCGCTCAACCTGCGCAAGACCCTGCGCCGCGTGCTGCGCGACGCTGACTGGGAGATCCGCGTCGACGACGACTTCCTGGCGGTGATGCGCGCCTGCGCGACCACCCCGCGCGACGGCCAGGACGGCACCTGGATCACCGACGACATCATTGCCGCGTACGGTACGCTGCACCGCAACGGCATGGCCCATTCGGTGGAAAGCTGGTACCGCGGCGAACGCGTGGGCGGCCTGTATGGGGTGGCGCTGGGCCGGATGTTCTTCGGCGAATCGATGTTCGCGCACCGCACCGATGCCTCAAAGATCGCGCTGGCGGCGCTGTGCGCGTTCCTCGGCAATCACGGCGTGGCGATGATAGACTGCCAGCAGGAAACCGACCACTTGGCCTCGCTGGGTGCGCGCCCGATCCCCCGCGCAGAGTTCGTGGCCCATGTGCGGGCGGCGACGGCGCTGCCGGCGATCAGTCCGTGGCGGTTCGACAAATCGGTGCTGGAGCGCTGGGCCGGGACGCCAGCCGCGCCGGCCGGCTGAAACCTGGCACGGGACGCCCCGCTGACTGCGCGTCCGGCCGCATCGTCCCGCCCGGAGCCCCCTGAGTCATGAGCAAGCTGAAGGAACTTCCGCTCTCCGCGCTGCAGTTCTATGCCACGGCGCCCTACGCTTGCAGCTATCTCGACGGCCGCATGGCACGCTCCCAGGTCGCCACCCCGGCGCACCTGATCAATGCCGACGTCTATTCACGCCTGGTGCGCGCCGGTTTTCGCCGCAGCGGCATCTTCACCTACCGACCGTATTGCGACGAATGCCACGCCTGCACGCCATGCCGCGTGGTGGTGGACCAGTTCGTGCCGGACCGCTCGCAGCGCCGCGCCTGGAGCCGCCACCAGCACCTGCAGGCACTGGTGGCGCCGCTAACCTATGTCGAAGAGCATTATTCGCTGTACCTGCTGTACCAGTCGATGCGCCACGCCGGCGGCGGCATGGACCAGGACAGCCGCGACCAGTACGAACAGTTCCTGCTGCAGAGCCGCGTCAACTCGCGCCTGGTGGAATTCCGCGAACCGCCGGGCTCGCCCGAGGCCGGGCGCCTGCGCATGGTCAGCATGATCGACGTGCTCGACGACGGGCTGTCGTCGGTCTACACCTTCTACGATCCGCTCGAACGCAACGCCAGCTATGGCACCTACAACATCCTGTGGCAGATCCGCCAGACGCGCGAGCTGGGCCTGCCGCACCTCTACCTGGGCTACTGGATCGCCGACAGCCGCAAGATGGCCTACAAGGCACGCTTCCGGCCGCTGCAGGTGCTGACCGGCAACCACTGGCATGCGTTCGAGGACGAAGCCGGGGATGCGGGCAGCCCCGCGCCTGCATCCACCCGGGAATAGCCGGGTCGCGGCATCCGGCCGCGCACTGACCGGGTATGCGGCCCAGCCGCTACAATGCGGGCCTGGTATTCACTCTGCCCTGCCCCCCCGTGCTCAACGCGCTCTACCCCCTGTTTCGCCCCGCCCTGTTCTCGATGGATGCCGAGGACGCCCACCATTTCACGCTGAACAACCTGCTGCGCGCCCATCGCATGGGCCTGGCGGGCTGCATCGGCAACAGGATTGCCGACGACCCGCGCACGGTCATGGGGGTGCGTTTCCCCAACCCGGTCGGCCTGGCCGCGGGGCTGGACAAGGACGGCGCCTATATCGACGGGCTGGCCGCGTTCGGCTTCGGCTTTATCGAGGTGGGCACGGTCACGCCGCGCGCGCAAGCGGGCAACCCGCGCCCGCGCATGTTCCGGCTGCCGCAAGCGGATGCGCTGATCAACCGCATGGGCTTCAACAACGGCGGCGTCGATGCCTTTGTCGCCAATGTGCGGGCCTCGCGCTGGAAGGCCGAGGGCGGCGTGCTGGGGCTGAACATCGGCAAGAACGCCGATACGCCGATCGAGCGCGCCAACGATGACTACCTCTACTGCCTGGAACGCGTCTACCCGCACGCCAGCTACGTGACGGTCAATATCTCGTCGCCCAACACCAAGAACCTGCGCCAGCTGCAAGGCGCGAGCGAGCTGGACAGCCTGCTGTCGACGCTGAAGGACGCGCAGCAGCGCCTGGCCGACCAGCACAAGCGCTACGTGCCGCTGGCGCTGAAGATCGCGCCGGACCTGGATGCCGACCAGATCGGCAATATCGGCGACGCGCTGGTGCGGCACAAGATCGACGGCGTGATCGCCACCAACACCACCATCTCGCGCGAGGCGGTCAAGGGCCTGCCGCATGCAGAGGAAGCCGGAGGCCTATCCGGCCGCCCGGTGTTCGAGGCCTCGACCCGGGTGGTGCGCGCGCTGCACGGCGTGGTCGGCGACGCGGTACCGATCATCGGCGTGGGCGGCATCTTCGGCGGCGCCGATGCGCGCGCCAAGATCGACGCCGGCGCGAAGCTGGTGCAGGTCTACAGCGGCCTGATCTACCGCGGCCCGGCGCTGGTGCGCGAGTGCGCCGCAGCGCTGCGCGGCTGAGCCGGCATCGTCAGGCAGGACTGGCGCGGCTCAACCCATAGCAGCCGGCCGCGTCAGTACGGAGCGTTCACCACAACGTACTGGGTTCCCTGCGGCTGATACCAGGTGCTGCCGCACTGCTGGTACACCATGCCGCCATAGCTGACCGGGACGCAGCTTGGCGGGACCGAGCGCACGACCGAACCCACTACAGCCGCGGTCACAGCCACCGTTGCGGTAACGGCGGCAGCGGTGGCGACCGGATGGTAATCGTTGTCCCAGCCGCCGCAGCATCCGCCATGCGTGTCGACATTGACGTTGACGTTCCGGTTCGTATTGATGTTGACGTTCCGGTTGGCATTGACACTGTTCACGCTGGCGCTGCGGACATTGTTGGTGCGCGCGTCGGCCCGCACGTTGCCGACCGGTGCGCCGCCACCGCCGCGCCCCACGGCGTGGCCGCCGCCACGCGCTTCAGCCTGCGGTACCCAGGCATAGGTGGCAAGCACGACTGCCCCCAGGACCGCGAGGAGGGACTTTTCGACTCGTTTCATGTGTCTCTCCTTCACTGGGTCTTGAGCGGAACAAACTTGGCCTCACGGGCGCCCTGTGGCGGCGTGAAGTGAAAGACGGAATCCTTGAAAGCCGGCTTCAGCTTCCAGTCCAGCCAGGTCACCGACTGCGGACGTGCCTCGTCAGCCCGGTTGGTCATCACCACCTTGCGCGGCACCGGACGGTTGCCGCTTGCGATCCAGATCTGCCAGTCGACCGCCCCCTGGCGCAAGGCATAGTGATCGCAGAGCGTGCCATCGATGTAGTCGCTGCCCGCATACATGGCCGAGGTGATGTTGCCCACCGGTGCCGCGGGCGTTCCCCACAGGAACAGATCGCCGATCGGCACCTCGATCCCGAAGCGCTGGCGCAGATGAACGATCAGATCACCAAGGTTTTCCGTTACGCCGGCTGAGGCGTAGTACTTTTGCGCCGGCTGGTAAAGCGTAACGGTCTTGCCGTCGTAGATCAGGTCACGTTGCGCGCGCGCGCTTCGCATCTGCGCCCGCATCTTGTTGGGCCGGTCGATGTCGATCCTGGCGGTCGCCGTATGCTGCAGCTTCTGGCCATCGGCCAGGACACGCTCGCCGTCCAGGTCGATATCGACGCTGAAACGCTTCAGCGTCGACAGGTAGGTGCCCATCTTGTTCAGGGCCTGGATCACCGCCGGGTCCACGGCATTGGCTGCCGGCTTGCTGGCAGCCGCCGGTTCAGCTGAAGCCGCGGGCTGGACGGACGCGGACTGGGTGACCGGAGCCGAAGCCGTCGGCGCCAGGCTGCTGCACGCCGCAAGCGAGACCCCCAGCACGGCAATACTCAAGACACGATACATAGCGAACCTCACAGGTTTTGATGCCATCACGGAGGACAATGCATACCATCGCTCGCGCATCCAGCGCTGTGTCGTCCCGGCGCTGCCGCGGTGGATGAATGCTAGCTGATCTGAAATTCCGGATATCGATCGGAAGACATGAATCTTTTCGAAACGTGAATTCAAGATCCCCGCTTCGAGCGCCAATATGTGGCGCGTGCCGCATCGCTTTCCTCATGCCGGCGACAGTCGGGACTTCGAGGAGAGCCTCGACACCCGGATCGCGCAATTGCATGAAGATGTCGCCGCCGCAATCAGGGTAATCCACAGGCAAAATATGAATCCCGCGCAATAAAATGCGCCTCGATGGCGGATAGCGGGCGTCTGGCAGCATCCGATGCCCCACTTCCGCATGATTACTGTCCATTTCGTGCGCGGGAAGTGGTATCCTCGCAGGCTTATCGCTGTCGCATCCGACGCGCCCGCGCACGCTCCCTCCAGCCGCAGGAAGCCGCCGCGCCCGCCCGGACCGGCACTGTGCGCCAGCATGCGCACGGGCCAGGACAGCGGACCGAACCATCCGCGGCCGTATCCAATCCAGAACCGAGTTTCGGGGGAGAACAGATAATGAAATCCATCAAGGGTCTCGCAGCAACCAAGTCGATCCTGGGCGGCGCCGTGGCGCTGGCCTTGCTGTATGGCGGCGCCGTGCAGGCCCAGACCGTCAAGGTGCTGTCGATCGTCGACCACCCCGCGCTGGACGCCATCCGCGACGGCGTGCGCGCCGAACTGAAGGCCGCCGGCTATGACGCCGACAAGAGCCTGAAGTGGGAATACCAGAGCGCCCAGGGCAACACCGGCACCGCAGCGCAGATCGCCCGCAAGTTCGTCGGCGACAACCCGAACGCCATCGTTGCCATCGCCACCCCGTCGGCCCAGGCCGTGGTTGCCGCCACCAAGAGCGTGCCGGTGGTGTACTCGGGCGTGACCGATCCGGTCGCCGCGCAGCTGGTCAAGAGCTGGTCGGCCTCGGGCACCAACGTTACCGGCGTGTCGGACAAGCTGCCGCTGGACAAGCAGGTCGCGCTGATCAAGCGCGTGGTGCCCAAGGCCAAGACCGTGGGCATGGTCTACAACCCGGGCGAAGCCAACTCGGTGGTCGTGGTCAAGGAACTGAAGGAGCTGCTGGCCAAGGACGGCCTGACGCTCAAGGAAGCCGCCGCGCCGCGTACCGTTGACATCGGCCCGGCCGCCAAGAGCCTGATCGGCAAGGTCGACGTGATCTACACCAACACCGACAACAACGTGGTGTCGGCGTATGAGTCCCTGGTCAAGGTCGCCAACGAATCCAAGATCCCGCTGGTTGCCGCCGATACCGACAGCGTCAAGCGTGGCGCCGTGGCCGCGCTGGGCATCAACTACGGCGACCTGGGCCACCAGACCGGCAAGGTCGTGGTGCGCATCCTGAAGGGCGAGAAGCCGGGCGCGATCGCCTCGCAGACCAGCGACAACCTGGAACTGTTCGTCAACACGGGCGCCGCCGCCAAGCAAGGCGTCACGCTGTCGCCGGAGCTGGTCAAGGAAGCCAAGACGGTCATCAAGTAAGCAACAGCCAAGCACTGCCCCCTGCCGCCGCAAGACGGCGGGTGCCCGTCGGGCCTATCCGGCCCGACGGGACAGAACAGGGCGAGGCGGCCGGCAGCCCCACACGGGCGTGCCGGCCCACCCGCCCCGAAGGTGGCGCCAAGGCAGCCGCCAGCCCCTGCAACAGGATTCCCCCATGTCCCTCTTTTCCCTTCTGGGCGCCCTGGAGATCGGCCTGATCTTCAGCCTGGTGGCGCTCGGGGTGCTGATCTCCTTCCGCATCCTCAACTTTCCCGACCTGACCGTTGATGGCAGCTTTCCGCTCGGCGGCGCCGTCGCCGCGACGCTGATCGCCGCCGGCCAGGACCCGTTCATGGCCACTGCCGTGGCGATCGCTGCCGGCGCGCTGGCAGGCTTCATCACCGGCTGGCTCAATGTGCGCCTGAAGATCATGGATCTGCTCGCCAGTATCCTGATGATGATCGCGCTGTACTCGATCAACCTGCGCATCATGGGCCGCCCCAATGTGCCGCTGATCACCGAGCCCACGCTGTTCACCATCCTGCAGCCCGAATGGCTGCCTGACTACGTGCTGCGCCCGCTGGTGCTGCTCGTGGTGGTGGTGGTGGCCAAGGTCGGCCTGGACTGGTTCTTCAGCTCGCAGCTGGGCCTGGCGATGCGCGCCACCGGCGCCAACCCGCGCATGGCCCGCTCGCAGGGCATCCCTACCGGCCGCGCCACGCTGGCCGGCATGGCGCTGTCCAATGCGCTGGTGGCACTGGCCGGCGCGCTGTTCGCGCAGACCCAGGGCGGCTCCGATATCTCCATGGGCATCGGCACCATCGTGATCGGCCTGGCCGCGGTGATCATCGGCGAAACCATCCTGCCGGCACGCCGCCTGATCTGGACCACGCTGGCCGTGGTGCTGGGCGCCATCCTGTACCGCTTCTTCATCGCACTGGCACTGAACAGCGACTTCATCGGCCTCAAGGCGCAGGACCTGAACCTGGTGACCGCAGCGCTGGTGACGATCGCGCTGGTGCTGCCGGCAACCCGCAAGAAGCTGTTCGCCCGCAAGAACGGAGGCGCCTGAGATGCTGCGCGCACAAGACCTGAAACTCACCTTCAACCCGGGCACCCCGATCGAGACCCGCGCCCTGCGCGGCCTCAGCCTGGAGATCCCGAGCGGCCAGTTCGTGGCCGTGATCGGCTCCAACGGCGCCGGCAAGTCGACCTTCCTGAATGCGATCAGCGGCGACCAGATGGTCGACTCGGGCCGCATCACCATCGATGACACCGACGTCACGCGCCAGCCCGCATGGGACCGCGCCCACCTGGTGGCCCGCGTGTTCCAGGACCCGATGGCCGGCACCTGCGAGGCGCTGACGATCGAGGAGAACATGGCCCTGGCCATGGCCCGCGGCAGCCGCCGCGGCTTCCGCCCGGCGCTGAACCGCACCTCGCGCGAGCTGTTCCGCGAGAAGCTGCGCCTGCTCAACCTGGGCCTGGAAAACCGCCTGACCGACCGCATCGGCCTGCTCTCCGGCGGCCAGCGCCAGGCGGTGAGCCTGCTGATGGCTTCGCTGCAGCCGTCGCGCATCCTGCTGCTGGACGAGCACACCGCCGCGCTGGACCCGAAGACCGCCGCCTTCGTGCTGGAGCTGACCGCGCGCATCGTCGAGGAAAGCAAGCTGACCACGATGATGGTGACGCACAGCATGCGCCAGGCACTGGACTACGGCCAGCGCACGGTGATGCTGCACCAGGGCCAGGTGGTGCTGGACGTGTCCGGCGACAAGCGCAAGGGGCTGGATGTGCCGGACCTGCTGAAGATGTTCGAGCAGACCCGCCACGAGCAGCTGGACGACGACGCGCTGCTGCTGGGTTGAAGAAGACCTGTAGCGATTAAAAAACGGGGAGCTTCGGCTCCCCGTTTTGTTTTGATATGTGCGCCGGCTAGTAGCGCTACCTCGCCTTCAACCCTCAATCGATCGTGATGTTCCGCTGGCGAATCACGCCGGCCCAGCGCGTGCTTTCCTTCTGGATGGCAGCGGCAAGCTGCTGCGGCGTGCCGCCGGCCGCCGCCATGCCCAGCGTGGCCAGTCTTTCCTTGAGCGCGGCGTCGGCCAGCACGGCATCGACATGCTGGCTGAGCTTGCGCACGATTTCCGCGGGCGTACCGGCCGGCGCCATCAACGCGTACCAGGAAACCGCCTCGAACTTCGGGAATCCCTGTTCGGCAATGGTCGGCACCTCGGGCAGGATCGCCGAACGTCTGGCGCTGGCAACCCCCAGCGCGTGCAGCTTGCCGGCCCGGATATACGGCAACGCCACGGAAAGCGGCGCGAACATCATCGTCACCTGGCCGCCGACCACATCGGTCATCGCCGGACTGATGCCCTTGTACGGGACGTGGTTCAGCTTGATATGGGCATCGAGCTGCAGCAACTCGCCCGCCAGGTGGGCCTGGCTGCCCGCGCCGGGCGACGCGAAGCTCAGCTCGCCCGGTTTCTGCGTGGCCAGCTTGCGCAGGTCCGCCAGCGACCGGGCCGGCGTTGCCGCATTGACCACCAGCACGTTTTCGGCGGTGGCCAGCATTGCCACCGGCGCCAGGTCTGCCGGCTTGTACGGGAGATTAGGCATCAGCGTGGGGTTCACCGCAATATTGCCCACCGGTACGACGGCCAGGGTATAGCCGTCAGGCGCGGCCTTGGCCACCATGTCGACGCCGATGGTGCCCGCCGCGCCGGCCTTGTTGTCGACCAGCACGCTCTGGCCAGTGGCCTTGGCGATGCCCTCGCCAACCGCCCGGCCGAGCACATCGGCCGGGCCGCCGGCAGCAAACGGCACCACGATCCGCACCGGCTTGGCGGGATAGCCCTGCGGCTGGGCAAGCGCGGGCGGGGCCGCGAGCCACGGCGCGCAGGCCGCCACGCAGGCGAGCACGCAACGCATGGCCATACGCCGCAGATCTGCTCGTACGGCGGGCTTTACAGCATGTTCTACAGCGGGTTTCACAGTGGAAATCATTACAGTTCCCCTATTCGGCAGTTATCAGGCTTGGCTCCCCCACCGCGCCGGCAGTCTGGTTATCGTGCACCGGTTCAAGACGGCTGCATGCCGGCATCGGTCAATGCAAATCCCGCCTGGTCGGCTTCGCGCGCCATGGCGGGCAACACTGCGTAGTCGGAGGGCCGCACCGCGGCAAAGCGTGCCAGCCCCAACATGGCCAGCAGATCCGTCCCCGCTGCGTCTTCATGCAGCGTCAGCAGCGCAGTACGCACGCGCGCGCTCTGCCACGGATCGATCTGCGCCGCGGCCACGAGCGGCGGGATCGGCGCGGCTTTGGTGACCTCCAGCGTTCTCAGCTGCGCCACGAGCGCGGGCTCGAAGCGGCGCAGCAGGTCCAGCACGTAGCTGTCGACCACACCCACGTCGGCACGCCCGGCGATCAGCGCTTCGATGACTTCGCGCGGCGTCGGCGTGGTCACCTCGGTCGCCCGGTACAGCGCGCGCGTGCCCGCCGGCGCCAGCCGCATCAGGTGGTGGCGTGGTGCGTTGTAGCCCGAGTTTGACTCAGGCAGCATGCATGCCAGCCGTCCGCCGAAGGTCAGCGCCAGCGTCTGCGCCGATGCATCGGCGCGCACGATGAACTCGGTGAAATACACCGGGCGCCCGCCGTAGCGCGGCAGCGACGGCACCGGCGCCGCCAGCAGTTGCGGCGAGGCCGGCGCGCTGGCATAGGGATAGCCGCACATGAACACGCAGCCACAATCCGGCCGCGCCCATAGCGCGCTGACCGGGGCGGGTGCTGCGTGCTCGACATACGGCAGGTCCACGCCGGCGCACTCGGCCACGTGCGCCAGCAGCGCACGCCATGCCTGCCCGGCCGGCGTGCTCACCGAGTACATGCGAGCGTTGGCGATCATGCGTAGACCAGCCTCTGGCCCAGCCCGCGGCTTTCGGCCTTCTTCAGGATGGCGTGGCCCAGCGCAATATCGCTCAGGGACAGCCCGCGGTGCCAGAACAGGTTGGTCTCGTCATCGCTCTGGCGGCCCGGCTTGCGCCCTGCGGCGATTTCGCCCAGTTCGGCATAAAGCGTCTGCTCCGACAGCTTGCCGGCTTCCACATGCGCGCGCAGCGAGCCAAACATGCCCCCCTTGCACTGCCCCCAGTCGTCCACCACCAGCTTGGCCATGATGTCGGTCAGCGACAGCTCGACCGCGCTCATGGTGCCGTAGGGCACGACAAAGGCACCGCGCTTGATCCATTCGGTCTTGAGCATCGGCGTCGGGCGCTCCAGGCGCGAAGCCTCGACCACAATGTCGGCATCGCGCACGCATGACTCCCAGTCTTCGGTCACCACGATCTTCTTGCCGAGATCGCGCTCCAGCCGCGCGGCGAAGGCATTGCGGCTTTCCGGGCGGCGCGAGTGCACGCGGATCTCGTCGAAGTCGAACAGGCTGTCGAGCAGGCGCACGTTCCAGTAAGAAGTGCCGCGCGCCCCGATATGGCCCAGCACCTTGCTGTTGCGGCGCGCCAGGTGCTTTGCCCCGAGCGCGGTAAGCGCGCCGGTGCGCGCATCGGTGATGAAGGTGGCATCGATCATCGCCACCGGAGCACCGGTACGCGGATCGAACAGGTTGAGCATCGCCATTTCCGATGGCAGGCCAAGCTTGTAGTTGTCGACGAAGTCACCCACGATCTTGACGCCGGCCAGCCCCAGCGGCGCCACGTAGCCGCGCAGCACATTGAAGTGGCCGTTGAAGGCGGGGTCGGGAATCAGGTGCACGCGCGGCTCGATCACGGTCTGCCCGTTGCCTTGCGCCACCAGTGCTTGCTCGACCGCGTCCAGGATCTCGGCGTCGGCCATTTCCAGGCGTGCGATGTCCTTGCCGTTGAGATAGGTGAGATGGATGTCGCTCATACAGTCCTTTCCTCCAGGGTTATGCCGGCACACTGCCGGTGCCTCTTGCACCGCATCGCGGCCGCCGCGCTTCCATGTGGTGCCGTGCCTGCGTTGCAAAGGCTCGGCGTGTTTCGATGGAATTCAGTGTAGGTATGGCGCCATTGACTGTCATATGCTTATATGTCCGCCAGCCTTAACATCAGGTTAATGCCATGAAAATGAACCTGCGCCAGATCGAGGTGTTCCGCGCGGTCATGCTGACCGGCTCGATCAGCGGTGCGTCCAAGCTGCTGTATGTGTCGCAGCCGGCAATCAGCCGGCTGATGTCGCACACCGAGCAACGCCTTGGACTGGAATTGTTCCGCCGCACCAAGGGACGGCTTTACCCCACGCCGGAGGCGCGGCGCTTGCTGGGGGAAGTGAATGCGGTCTACGAAGGCATCGAGCGCGTCAACGAGATCGCCGAAGACCTTGCCGCCAACCGCACCGGCAGCCTGCGCATCTCATGCAGCCCCAACCTGGGCCAGACCGTGTTGCCGCGTGCAATCGCCGGCTTCCGCGCGGCGCACCCGGCGGTGCGGGTGGTGGTGCGTACGCAGATTCCGGGCAATATGCTGCGCGCGGTACTGTCGGGGCAGGTGGATCTGGCGGTGTCGAACATGCCGCTGGTGCATCCCAACCTGGAAGCACGACTGCTGGTGAAGAACCCGATCGTGGCCTTGGTGCCGGCAGGGCACCCGCTGGCCGCGCGCAAGTGGGTGCGCCCGGCCGACCTGATCGGCGAAGACCTGATCGGCTACGGGCCGGACGTCCCGTTCGGCCTGCTGGTGCATGAGATGTTCGGCAACGAGGGCGACCAGCCCGATATGCGCGTCCAGGTTGAACAGGCGCATGTGGCGCGCGCGCTGGCGCAGGCCGGCGCCGGCATCGCGCTGGTCGACGCCATGACCGTGTTTGGCGCGGCCTGGCCCAATATTTTCGCGGTGCCGGTGCGCACCAAGGTCAATGCCTCAGTGCAGATTTTCCATATGCAGACCGAGCCGCTGTCGCGGCTGTCGCTGGAATTCGTCGATACGCTGACGGCGATGATGAAGCGCTGACGCGCTGAGTGGCTGGCGTCAGACCGTCGCGGCCTTGTCCAGCCAGCGCCCCATCTGCTCCGTCACCGCCGTGCTGGAGAACGAGCAGCTGTCCTGCGCAAACACCGCGGACATCTCCATCCGGCGCAGCAGCTCCTCCATCGCCTGCCCGTAGACCGGCGGCAGCGCCAGCCCGCTGCCGGCTTCGCGCCAGGCGCGCACCAGGTCGGCGGCGGGCATCGATCCCGCCAGGTGCTGGTCCAGTGCGGCACGCATGCGCGCCAGGGCTTCGCGGTTGGTTGCGCTCATGAACGTGCCCTCCTTTCCTTGTACAGTTCGCGGAACGTGCGGCCCGACGGGGCCGGCATGTCGCGGGTTTCGGTCCAGCCCTTGCCCGCCATCGGCAGGCTGGCAATCAGCTTGTTGCTGCCGCCCATGCGGCCCAGCAGCCAGGCGCCGATGCGAGTGGCAAAGGCGTACAGCTCCGGGCGCTTGGCGACGTAGCCCCACACCTGCAGCGCGAAGCGTTCCTGCCACGGGCGCAGCCCGCGCTCCATCTGCTTCTCGCGCAGCTTGCGCAGCAAGTCGGACAGCGGGATCGAGGCCGGACACACGCGGTTGCACTCGCCGCACATGGTCGCCGCCTGCGGCAGGTCGATCGCATTGGCGAGGCCGACATAGCTCGGCGTCAGCACGCTGCCCATCGGGCCCGGGTAGACCCAGCCATAGGCATGGCCGCCGATCTTCTGGTACACCGGGCAATGATTCATGCAGGCGCCGCAGCGGATACAGCGCAGCATCTCCTGGAAGTCGCCGCCGATCAGCCCGGTGCGGCCGCCATCGACCAGCACGAAATACATATGCTCGGGGCCGTCGCGCTCGCCCTCGGCGCGCGGGCCGGTCAGCAGCGAGAAGTAGTTCGAGATGGCCTGGCCGGTGGCCGAGCGCGGCAGCAGGCGCATCACCGTGGCCAGGTCTTCCAGCGTCGGCAGCACCTTTTCGATGCCGGTCACGGCCACGTGCACGCGCGGCAGCACCGTGCACATGCCTTCGTTGCCCTCGTTGGTGACCACCGCCACCGAGCCGGTCTCGGCAATGATGAAGTTGCCGCCGGTGACGCCCATGTCGGCGCTCAGGAACTCGGGCCGCAGCACTTCGCGCGCCTCGCGCGTCATCTCCGGGATCTCGGTCAGCCGCGGCTTGTGGTGGACCCTGGCGAACAGGTCGGCGATCTCGTCCTTGTCCTTGTGCACCACCGGCGCAATGATGTGCGACGGCGGTTCCGAGTCGTTGATCTGCAGGATGTATTCGCCCAGGTCGGTCTCGATGCTCTGCACGCCCATCTCGCCCAGCACCTGGTTCAGGCGCATTTCCTCGGTCACCATGGACTTGCTCTTGATGACCTTCTTCACGCCGTGCTTCTGCGCGATCTCGGCCACCAGGCGCGCGGCATCGGCGGTGGTCTCGGCAAACAGCACCGTGGCGCCTCGCCTGGTCGCGTTCTCTTCGAAGGTGGCGAGCCAGACGTCGAGGTTTTCCAGCGCGCGGTTGCGGCGCTCTTTCAGTGCCTCGCGCGTGGCGTCGAAGTCGATGTCGAGGATC
Organism: Cupriavidus sp. FW306-01-F10A; assembly: GCF_058782785.1. NCBI lineage: Bacteria > Pseudomonadati > Pseudomonadota > Betaproteobacteria > Burkholderiales > Burkholderiaceae > Cupriavidus > Cupriavidus sp. FW306-01-F10A. The sequence goes on along the minus strand of NZ_JBYSYA010000011.1, from coordinate 15,766 downwards.
GCGTCGGCGCGGGCCGTGACGAACTTGGTCGAAAGCTTCTTCAGGTTCTGCTGCAGGCGCTGGTCGGCCAGCTTCTGGCCGGCGCGCGCCTTGAATTCCATGCTGTGGACTTGCATCGTGGCGATTCCCCGGATTTCAGCGGATGTCAGGCGTCGCCCGCCAGCACCTGGGCGATATGCAGCACGCGCGTGCTGCTGTCGCCGGTGCGGCGCAGGCGGCCTTCGATATTGAGGATGCAGCCCAGGTCGCCCAGCACCACCGTATCGGCGCCGCTGGCCTTGATGTTGGCGCACTTCTCGTCGACGATCGCAGTCGAGATATTGCCGTACTTGACCGAGAAGGTGCCGCCAAAACCGCAGCAGGCTTCGCAATCCTTCATTTCGGTCAGCTGCACGCCCGGCAGCCGCGACAGCAGCTCGCGCGGCTGCTGCTTGACGCCCAGCTCGCGCAGGCCGGAACAGGAATCGTGGTAGGTGACATGGCCCGAGAACGACGACGGCAGCGTCTGCACCCTGGCCACGTTGACCAGGAAATCCGTCAGCTCGAACACGCGTCCGCGCAGGCGCTCGTAGCGGCCGTTGAGTTCGGGATCGTTGTGCAGCAGGTCGCCGTAATGCTGCCGGATCATGCCGCCGCAGCTGCCTGACGGCACCACGATGTAGTCGAACATCTCGAACTCGCGCAGGAATTTCTCCGCGAGGTCGCGCGACACCGCGCGCTCGCCCGAGTTGTAGGCCGGCTGGCCGCAGCAGGTCTGCGCCTCGGGCACCATGACCTCGTAGCCGGCGGCTTCCAGCAGCTTGAGCACCGAAAACCCGATTTCCGGACGCATCAGGTCCACCAGGCAGGTGGCGAACAGACCAACTCGCATTGTCGACTTCTCCAGACCCCGAAACCCCGCAATTATGCGCGTTTGCGTCGCACGTGGCGCACAAACCGTTCAGCAAGGGCGTGAATCCGGTGCAATGCACATCACTTCCGGGATCAACATCACCGGGCGATTCTTACGGTAATGTCATTTCACCTATTGAAATTTTCACAATGCGAGATAGAATCAGGCAGACGCTTAAAAATGCCGCAAGGCAACATTTCTCTTTTTTCCATCTATGTCCGACGCAGACAAGTCACCCGGCAAGACGTCCATCCAGGTCATCGAGCGCATGATGACCCTGCTGGACGCGCTCGCGCAGCACGCCGACCCGGTCAGCCTGAAAGAGCTGTCCCTGGCCACGGGGCTGCATCCCTCCACCGCCCACCGCATCCTCAACGACATGGTGGCCTGCCGCTTTGTCGACCGTTCCGATCCCGGCAGCTACCGGCTCGGCATGCGGCTGCTGGAACTGGGCAACCTGGTCAAGGCACGCCTGTCGGTGCGCGACGCGGCGCTGGCGCCGATGCGCGCGCTGCACCGCGTCACCGGCCAGACCGTGAACCTGTCGGTGCGCCAGGGCGATGAAATCGTCTACATCGAGCGCGCCTACAGCGAGCGCTCGGGCATGCAGGTGGTGCGCGCCATCGGCGGCCGCGCGCCGCTGCACCTGACCTCAGTCGGCAAGCTGTTCCTGGCCGCGGACGAAGCCGCGCGCGTGCGCAACTACGCCACCCGCACCGGGCTGGCCGGGCATACGCGCACCTCGATCACCGACCTGACCAAGCTCGAGCGGGAGCTCAGCTGGGTGCGCTCCAACGGCTATGCGCGCGACAACGAAGAGCTGGAACTGGGCGTGCGCTGCATTGCCGCCGGCATCTATGACGACTCGCGCCGGCTGGTTGCCGGGCTGTCGCTGTCGGCGCCGGCCGACCGGCTGCAGGACAGCTGGCTGCAAAACCTGAAGGACACGGCGCTGCAAATCTCGCGCGGCATGGGCTACGTGACCGAAGCCGCCGCCTGAAGACCGAATCGCCGGCCACCGCCAACGCGCGGGCTGCCATCATGGCAGTCCGCGCGTTTTGCTTTGGGGCTGCGGCCATCTCAATTCAATGGTTTACCCTTAGTTTTCAGATAACCAGCAAACCTTATAATCGGCTCCCATGCGAACCCGTGCCGTCACCCTCACCGAACAGGTCACCCGCCAGCTGCGCGCCGATATCGAAAGCGGCGCTTACCCGGTCGGCAGCCGGTTGCCGACCGGCAGGCAGCTGGCCGAGCAGTACGGCGTCAGCGCCGCGGTGATCCGCGAAGTCACCGAGCACCTGCGTTCGCAGGGCTTCGTCGAGTCACGCCAGGGCGTCGGCTGCACGGTGCGCTCGCGTACCGGCGCGGCGGGATTCCAGCTGCCACGCGAACCCGATATCGACGCCAGCGGGCTGGCCGACCTGTACGACCTGCGCATCGACCTGGAAGGCGCCGCCGCGGCGCTGGCCGCCGTGCGCCGCACCGATGTGGACGTGGCCGCACTGAGTGCACTGCTGCAGCGGCTGCGCGCTCATCTCTATGACCCGCAGCCGGCGGCCGATATCGACGCCGCCTTCCATATCGGCATTGCCGCCGCCACGCACAACCCCTACTACCGCCAGCTGCTGCAGTACCTGAACCTGCAGCTGCATCAGGCCGTGGCCACCGCGCGCGCCAATACGCTGCGCCAGGCAGGCCTGGCCGAGACCGTGCATGCCGAGCATGAAGCGATCGTCGATGCCATCCGCCGTGGCGATGCCGCGGCCGCCCGCGCGGCCGCGGTGATGCACCTGCAATGCGCGGCGCGCCGGCTTGGCCTGGCGCTGCGCGCGCGCGCCGATGAAGCGTCGCCAGCGCACGCAGCCAGCTCCCCTTCCCCTTCCTGAGACGACACCGCCATCATGCAAACCGGCCAATTCGCCCAGCGGCTCACCGAGGCCCTCGGCGCCGACACCGTCCTGACCAACCCCGACGACATCGCCCCGTGGCTGTCCGACTGGCGCGGCATCTATCGCGGCCAGGCCCAGGCCGTGCTGCGGCCGCGCACCGTGGACGAAGTCTCGCGCGCGCTGGCGCTGTGCCAGCAGGCCGCGGTGCCGGTGGTGCCGCGCGGCGGCAATACCGGCCTGTGCGGCGGCGCCACGCCCGATGCACAAGCGCGGAACGTGGTGCTGAGCCTGGACCGCATGAACGCGGTGCGCTCGCTCGACACCATCGCCAACACCATGGTTGCCGAGGCCGGCTGCATCCTCGGCAACCTGCGCCGCGCGGCGCAAGACGCCAACCGGCTGCTGCCGCTGTCGCTGGCCGCCGAAGACTCGTGCCAGATCGGCGGCAACCTTGCGACCAATGCCGGCGGCGTGAACGTGGTGCGCTATGGCATGGCGCGCGAACTGGTGCTGGGCGTGGAAGCGGTGCTGCCCAACGGCGAGGTCTTCCATGGCCTGCGCACGCTGCGCAAGGACAATACCGGCTATGACCTGAAGCAGCTGCTGGTCGGCTCCGAAGGTACGCTTGGCGTAATCACCGCGGCCGCGCTGCGGCTGTTCCCGCGCACCGACACGCGCAGTGTGGTGCTGGCGGCGGTGGCCTCGCCGGCGCAGTCGCTGGCACTCTATGAACTGCTGTTTGAGCAATGCGGCGCGCGCCTGCAGGCGTTCGAATTCTTTACCGGCGATTGCCTGGACCTGGTGCTCACGCACGCAGAGGGCGTGCAGGAGCCGTTCGCGCAACGCTACCCCGCCTACGTACTGGTGGAACTGGCCGACACCACGGACGAAGATGCGCTGAACGCGTTGCTCGAACGCGTTATCGGCGAAGCGCTGGAGCGCGAGCTGTGCCTCGATGCAGCCGTGTCTGCCTCACTCGCACAATTGCAGGCGCTGTGGAAACTGCGCGAGGAAATCTCCGAGGCGCAGCGCGCCGACGGCCCGCACCTGAAGCACGACATCTCGCTGCCGATCGAGCAGATCCCGGCCTTCATGACCTCGATGGAAACGCGGCTGCGTGGGCTCGATCCCGCCATCCGGCCCTTTATCTTCGGGCACTTCGGCGACGGCAACCTGCACTACAACCTGTCGCGCCCGGCCGGCGCGCCCAAGGACTGGGCGGCCACGCAAGGCGATGCGGTGACCGACGCGGTGCTGGACGAAGTGATGCGCTACGGCGGCAGCATCAGCGCCGAGCATGGCATCGGCCAGCTCAAGCGCCATGCCTTCCTGGCCATGAAGGACCCGCTGGAACTGCGGCTGATGCGCGAGATCAAGGCCGTGTTCGACCCGGCCGGGATCATGAACCCAGGCAAGCTGCTCTGACGGCCGCGGCCGCCAGAAAGAAAAACGCGCCGTGGCACGGCGCGTTTTTTTCCGGTCAGGCATTCCGTATCAGATGCCGCGCGACTGCTGCGAAGCCAGGATCGCGTGCGCGCCGCCCGGAGCCTGTGTCAGGTTCGGCGACGACGGGAAACCACGCTGCGGCGACGATGGCGACGGCGCATGCTCCAGCCAGTCCTTGACGCGGTTGGCATCGGCAAAGCGCGACAGCTTGCCGGCCGAGTCCAGGAACACCATCACCACGTTGCGGCCCTGGACCTTGGCCTGCATCACCAGGCACTGGCCGGCTTCGGAGATAAAGCCGGTCTTCTGCAGGCCGATCTCCCAGTTGCCACCGCGCACCAGGCGGTTGGTGCTGACGTAGTGCTGGGTGCGGCCCAGCACGTTGACCTCATGCTCGGTCTGCGTCGAGAACTCGCGGATGGTCGGGTTGCGGTACGCCGCGTTGACCATGCGCACCAGGTCCGTCGCGCTCGACACATTGCTGCTCGACAGCCCGCTGGAATCGACGAAGTGGCTGTCGTTCATGCCCAGCTCGCGGGCCTTGCGGTTCATCGCCTGGACAAAGGCCGGCAGGCCGCCCGGGTAGTTGCGGCCCAGCGCCGACGCAGCGCGGTTCTCAGACGACATCAGCGCCAGCAGCAGCAGCTCCTGGCGCGTCAGCTGCGTACCAAAGCGCAGGCGCGAGCCGCTGTGCTTTTCGGTGTCGCGGTCTTCCTCGGAGATGGTCAGCACTTCGTCCATCGGCAGGCGGGCGTCCATCACCACCAGCGCGGTCATCAGCTTGGTGATCGAAGCGATCGGCAGCACCGCACTGGCGTTCTTCTGGAACAGCACCTCGTTGGAGTTCTGGTCCATCACCAGTGCCACGCTGGAACGCAGTGCCAGCGCGTCGTCGGTGTCGCGCAAGCCCATGGCTTCGCCCAGCGACGGCTTGGCCGGGGTGAAGGCGGCGCGCACGGGTGCGGCGCGCTGGGCCACGACGGTATGGCGCTTGCCATTTTTCAGCACCACCACTTTGCGTGTGCTGCTTGCTTCGCGCTTGGCAACCTTGCCGCTACGCGAGCTCTTGGCAACAGCCTTCGAAGCACTCTTTTTCTCGGCGTTAACCGATTTTGCCTGCTTTTTGGACGTTTTTTGGGTAGTTGCGGACTTGGTGGCCGCTTCGGCCACAGGTGCCGCGACCATCGACACCGATACCAGGACCGCAGTGGCAACAGCGGACAGGGGTGCGGAGCCGAAGAATCTGGAAAAAATGGAATCAGACCGGAACATGATTCGTTCAGCGCATAGGAATGGCGCTAGTGTAGGAAAGAAAGAAATTGTTAGCAAGATTAAAGACTTACAGACGCTCCTTAAAGTTCGATTTGCAAACATTTCCACATTGTGGAAAAAGCAACCAAAAGGTCACGTTTGCATGCGAACCGCCTCTGGCTTGCCCCAGGCGTACCCGGGTTCACCTTGCTGCCCCTTGGAACACTCCCAGCCAATACACGGACGTCGTCTTGTATATCGGCACTCATCGTTACACATTGATACAAACTTTTCTCAAACTTTGCTATGAGAGGAAACGCGCGAACCCGCTGACCGGCTCACGTTCCGTCATCAGTTGGTTCTCGATCGCTTCCGGGTCGGCAAAACCCAGTGACATGCCGCATACCACCATTTCCTCCGGTGGCAGCCGCAGGTGGCTGCCAATGATCTTGTGGAACTGCGTGAACGCCGCCTGCGGACAGGTATCAAGTCCGCGCGCCCGGGCGGCGACCATGATGCTTTGCAGGAACATGCCGTAGTCCAGCCAGCTGCCCTGCTCCATGATGCGGTCGATGGTGAAGATCATCCCCACCGGCGCATCGAAGAAACGGAAATTGCGCGCGTGCTGCTCATGCATGCGCGCCTTGTCTTCGCGGCTGATCTCAAGCAGCCCGTACAGGTCCCAGCCCACCTTGCGCCGCCGCGACAAGTAGGGATCAGCCCACTCGCGTGGGTAGTACGGATACTCTTCCAGGTACTTGCTGTCGCGCTCGGGGTCTTCGTAAGCGCCCAGTACATCGGCGCACAGCTTGGCCTTGGCCTCGCCGACAGCACATAGACGCGCCACGGCTGCGTATTGGTGCCCGACGGCGCACGGCTGGCTACGGCCAGGATTTCTTCGACGGTCCGGCGCGACACCTGCGTATCGAGAAAGGCCCGCACCGAACGCCGCGTCAGGATCGCGCGATCCACGCAGTCCACGGCATCCTGCGAACCGAATTGCACCTCGTGGGACATCTTGTTCATCTCCTGTTGCCCCGTTCTTCCCCTTGCCCGCCCGTCACCGCGTCGGTCATCACCAACGGCAGCAGCGCCTCGCGCAGCGGCTCCGGCAACGGCACCGGCCGGCGCGTGGCGCGATCGACATAGACGTGGATGAAATGCCCCTGCGCGGCGGCGGTCTCGTTGTCGCCGCTGAACAGCCCGACCTCATAGCGCACGCTCGACGTACCCAGCCTTGCCACGCGCAGGCCGGCCACCACGGTCTCGGGAAAGCTCAGCGACGAGAAGTAGTTGCACTGCGTCTCGATCACCAGCCCGATCGTGTCGCCCGACGTGACATCGAGCACGCCCTGCCGGATCAGGTAGGTATTCACCACGGTATCAAAGTAACTGTAGTAGACAACGTTGTTAACGTGGCCATAGACATCGTTATCCATCCAACGCGTGGTGATCGGCTGGAAGTACGGATAGGCACTGCGCGACTCGGCTTGCGGTTTCATGAGACGTGGACGGGACAGGATGGGATAGGAATACTGAAGTAGCCGCATACGCGACACTACCGGCGGATGACAAGTGCGACACCAAGCGCCGCGAGCACCATCCCGGCAGCGGCCAGCGGCGGAAAGCGCTCACCGAAGAGCAGCCAGGCCATCACCGCGGTAGTGGGCGGCGTCAGGTACATCAGGCTCGACACCTTGGTGGCCGCGCCCCGCCGGATCAGCAGGAACAGCAGCGAGATCGCGCCGATCGACAGCGCCACCACCGACCACGCCATGGCACCAAGCATCGCGGCACGCCACTGCACCGCGCGGGTTTCAAAGAGGAACATGAACGGCACGCACGCAAGTGCCGCAGCGGCGAACTGGATCACCGAGCCCATGCGCAGGTCGAACACCGGGCAGAAGTGCTTCTGGTAGACCGTGCCGACGGTGATGCTGACCAAGGCGCCACCCGCCAGTGCCAGGCTTGCCGGTGTGAGTCCGCTGGCACCGAGCTTGTTGGCCACCACCAGCGCCACGCCGGCGATGCCGAGCAGCAGGCCCAGCCACTGGCGCGCGCCGATGCGCTCACCCATGCGCGTGGCGATCAGCGCGGTCAGGATCGGCTGCATGCCGACGATCAGCGCCGATACGCCGGCAGGCATGCCAAGCTTGATCGCAGCCCAGACGCCACCGAGGTAGCCCGTCTGCAGCAGCAGCCCCGCTACGGCGATATGCCCGACCGCGCGCCAGTCCGTTTGCGCCTTGCCTGGCAGGCGCGGCAGCGGCACGCGCGCCAGCAGCACGAATGGCACCATCAGCACCACCACGCCGGCAAAGCGCAGGAACAGGAAGGTCATCGGCTCCGCATACGGCATGCCGTATTTGGCGACGATAAAGCCGGTGCTCCAGATCAGCACGAACAGCCACGGCATCGACGCCACCCACAGCGTGGTGCGGGCGCTTGACGCTGCTGCGCCGCCTTGCTCCATCACGCCGCTCATGTGGCCAGCAGCGCCTGTGCATGGCGCGCGTGATATTGCGCGGCCAGGCTTACGGTCTGCGCGTGGACCGCAACCGTGTCCTCGATCTGGTTGCCGTAGCCGCCCGCCATCGCCACCGCCACCGGCAACTGGCGTGCATGCGCGGCATCGAACACCAGCCGGTCGCGCCGTGCCAGGCCCGCCAGGGTCAGCCTGAGCCGCCCGAGGCGATCGCCCTCATGCGGATCGGCGCCGGCCAGGTAGATGATCAGCTCGGGATCGAAGCGGCTGAACAGCGTGTCCAGCGCCGCCTGCAGCGCCTGCGCATAGGTGTCGTCGTCGCAGCCGTCCGGCAGGCCGACGTCCAGGTCGCTGGCCTCCTTGCGGAACGGATAGTTCTTCTCGCCATGCAGCGACAGCGTGAACACGGACGGATCGCCTTGCAGGATCGACGCGGTGCCGTTGCCCTGGTGCACGTCCAGGTCGACCACGGCCACGCGGCGCACGGCGCCATCGCGCTGCAGCACGCGCGCCGCAATCGCGGCATCGTTGAACACGCAGAAGCCGCCGCCCTTGTCGGCATACGCATGGTGGGTGCCGCCCGCCAGGTTCACGGCAATGCCTTCGCGCAGCGCCGTCCGGCAGGCCTCGATGGTGGCGCCTGCGGAGCGCCGCGAGCGTTCCACCATGGCCTCGGACCACGGGAAGCCGATCTCGCGCTGGCGCGCCGCGTCGAGCGTGCCGGCTGACGCGGCCTGCACGTACCCGGGCGTGTGCGCCAGCAACAAGGCATCGTCGCCCGCGCGCGGCGCCTCCACCAGGCGCAGCCCCGGCACCTGCGCCGCGACGGCATCGCGCAGCATGCTGTACTTGCGCATCGGGAAACGGTGCCCGGGTGGCAGTGGCAGCACAAAATGGTCGGCGTAGAAAGCGAGCATGGAAGTGGCCTGGGCGGTTCTGTTCACGTCTTTGTTGGTTCCCGGCGCGGCCAGCCGTGCGGGCGCGGGCAATCTGCGATGTTAGCACCCCTGCCCGGCCATCGCCGGAGCCCCCCCGGAGTGGCGTCACAGCCGCACCCGTGTATCGCCAGCAACGTTGTTTGTGCATTGCACAAAATCCGCTTGACATTGAATCGCGCAGCTCTAAAATAGGAATTGTTGCGGCGCACCAAATAAAAAATGCGCCTTGACCCACCCACACGCCTGGGCTGGCCGAATCGGGCACAACACCGTCACGGCCCTGACATCTAGGCGGCTTAATTTGCTAGACCTTGAAGTTCACCACTGGAGACCAGCAATGATCCTCACCCCGGAACAAGTTGCAGCAGCGCAAAAGGCCAACCTCGAAACGCTGTTCGGCCTGACCACCAAGGCGTTTGAAGGCGTCGAAAAGCTCGTCGAGCTGAACCTGCAGGTCGTCAAGACTTCGTTCGCAGAAGGCGTTGACAACGCCAAGAAGGCGCTGTCGGCCAAGGACGCGCAGGAACTGCTGGCCATCCAGGCCGCAGCCGTGCAGCCGGTTGCCGAAAAGACCCTGGCCTACACCCGCCACCTGTATGAAATCGCTTCGGAAACCCAGAGCGAGTTCACCAAGGTAGCCGAGGCCCAGCTGGCCGAAGGCTCGAAGAACGTGCAAGCGCTGGTCGAGAACCTCGCCAAGAACGCCCCGGCCGGTTCGGAATCGACCGTGGCCATCGTGAAGTCGGCGATCTCCGCTGCCAACAACGCCTACGAGTCGGTGCAGAAGGCGACCAAGCAAGCGGTCGAAATCGCTGAAACCAACTTCCAGGCTGCGGCAACGGCTGCCACCAAGGCTGCCCAGCAAGCCAGCGCCACGGCCCGTACGGCCACGGCGAAGAAGACGACGGCTGCCTGATAGCTGCCTGCGTTGAAGATGGACCGGCTGCGGCCGGTCCGTTGGCAAAGCATATCGACGCCTGGCGTTTGCGGTGTGCTTTGCCAACGATGAAGGTAGTGCCCTGACTGAGCTGCATCGGCGCTGCCTTGTCTGCCGATGTCTCCTCGGTACCGCGGTCTCCTTGTCCAAAGGTATCGTTAAACCCGACCTCTACAGGTCGGGCTTTTTTTTGTTCTTCACCTTTCCACCAGCTTGCGCCCTATTCCCCGATGCGCACAGGAATCCGCCGCCGCCCGAACTGACGCTCAAAATTCCCGAAACGTCCCGCAATCTGCGCAAGGCAGTCCGGGCAAGTTCCCGTGGGAGTCAGGCGATAGCTTTCGATCGCGTGCCAGTCGCGCACGATGAGCTGCGCGCGGCAAGCGGGGCAATGGGTGGTGGCACCGGCGGTGTCGTGGACGTTGCCGGTGTAGACGTAATGCAGTCCCTCCGCCAGCGCGTGCTTGCGGGCGCGCGCAAGGGTGGAACATGGTGTCGGCGGCACGTCGCGCATCTTGTAGTCCGGATGGAATGCGGTGAAGTGCAGCGGCACGTCGGGACCAAGCTCCCTGGCAATCCACCGGGCCTCGGCGCGAATCTCGTCATCGCTGTCGTTCTTGCCGGGAATGAGCAGCGTCGTGATCTCGAGCCAGACATCGGTTTCGTGCTTCAGGTACTGGAGCGTCTCCAGTACCGGCTGCAGGTGCGCCCCGGTGAAGGCAACATAGAACGCGTCGCTGAAGCCTTTCAGGTCGACGTTTGCCGCATCCATCCTGGCGTAGAAATCACGCCGCGCCTCGGCGCCCATATATCCTGCGGTCACCGCCACCGCCTTGATGCCCAGTTCGTGGCAGGCATCGGCTATGTCCATGGCGTACTCGGCGAAGATCACCGGGTCGTTGTAGGTGAAGGCCACGCTCTTGCAACCGTGCGCCGCCGCCGATGCGGCGATCGCTTCGGGCATGGCCGCATCGGCCAGGGTCTCCATCTCGCGCGATTTACTGATATCCCAGTTCTGGCAGAACTTGCAGGCCATGTTGCAGCCGGCCGTGCCGAACGACAGGACGGCGGAGCCCGGGTAGAAGTGGTTGAGCGGCTTCTTTTCGATGGGGTCGATGCAGAAGCCCGACGAGCGGCCATAGGCGGTCAGCACCATCCGATCGCCGACCCGCTGGCGCACGAAGCAAGCGCCGCGCTGCTCGCCATGCAGGCGGCAGTGGCGCGGGCACAGGTCGCATTGCATGCGGCCGTCATCCAGGAAATGCCAGTAGCGGCCGGCATAGCTCCCTGAACCGGGCACATCCTTCATAAATGGTCCTTGTGCGGCTTGCTGATCACGGTTACCGACAAGACATCCAGGTCGAAGAACGGGCTGTCCGCCGGAGGCGGGGGCAATCCGGCACCCCATCCGGCGATGGCATGCTTGATGTACTCTGCCATCTGCTCGTCGGCAACGTCCCTGGGCTGGTCGATCATCACGACATAGCGGCGAGTGCTCATGGCAGATCCTTTATGGCGCCCATGACAGGCAACCATGGTGGCATCACGAACGTATCCGGCGTCATCAATGCCGGCGGCCCATTCACGCGACATCTAGCGATAGACCAGCACCGGAATCTTGCTGTGGGTCAGTACCTTCAGGGTTTCGCTGCCAATCAACAGCCCCTTCACACCCCGGCGCCCATGAGACGCCATGACAATCAGGTCACAATCGTTTTCTTCTGCAGCCTTGATGATGGCATCGTAGGGATGATCGTCGACCACGCTGCTGGTGTCGCAGGGCACGCCTGCCGCGGCGGCCTCTCGCGCGATGCCGTCGAGGTATTTCGATGCGTCCTCGAGGACAGCCTCTTCGAACTGCTCTCGCGTGTCGGTGAGCATTTCGGTGTGGTAAGTCGTGATGTGAAAATCCGGGCAGGCGCGCAGCGCCGTAATGCTGGCCTGCGTCTCCTGCGCGAACGCCAGTGCCTTGCGAAAGGCCGCTTCGGCCAGAGCGGAGCCGTCTACCGCAACAAGAAGATGCCTGAACACGTCGTGCCTCCTTGTCAGCTGAACGGTAGCCACCGGGGGCCACCGGATCCCGCCAGCAGGCATCCGGCAGCGATCGGCCGCGCCCGAATATGCAGCGCCGGCCTCGGTCGCCTTGGGGTGCATGGCGGCTGAATTCAGTATAGGCAGCGAAGGTCTTGCATCTCCTGTCGCAATCTGCACCTTGGCCGCCGACGCGAGCGGTGCTGGCAGGCAGACCTCGCGGACGCCGGCAAATGCTGGCGGTTAATTGCATAATTGGCGATGAGAAAGCCCGCCTGGCCAGGCGGGCTTTCTCGCTTGCAGCGAACGGCGCTCAGCGCTTGCGCGGCGGCGGCACGTCAGTACACGTACCTTCATAGATCTCCGCCGCCATGCCGATCGATTCACCCAGCGTCGGGTGCGGATGGATGGTCTTGCCGATATCCACCGCATCGGCGCCCATCTCGATCGCCAGGCAGACCTCGCTGATCAGGTCGCCCGCATGCGTGCCGACGATGCCGCCGCCGATCACGCGATGGGTTTCCTCGTCGAAGATCAGCTTGGTGAAGCCTTCGTCGCGGCCGTTGGCGATGGCGCGGCCCGAAGCCGCCCAGGGGAACACGCCCTTGCTGTACTTGATCCCCTTCTCCTTGCACTCGTCTTCGGTCAGGCCGGCCCAGGCCACTTCCGGATCGGTGAAGGCCACCGACGGGATCTGCTTGGCATCGAAGTAAGCCTTCTCGCCATGCGCGGCCTCAGCGGCAACGTGGGCTTCATGCACCGCCTTGTGCGCCAGCATCGGCTGGCCGACGATATCGCCGATCGCAAAGATATGCGGCACATTGGTGCGCATCTGCTTGTCGACGTTGAGAAAGCCGCGCTCGCTCACGGCCACGCCGGCCTTCTCTGCGCTGATGCGCTTGCCGTTGGGCGAGCGGCCCACCGACACCAGCACCAGGTCGTAGCGCTGCGGCTCGGCCGGCGCGGCCTCGCCTTCGAACTTGACGTAGATGCCGTCCGGTTTGGCTTCCACGCCGACGGTCTTGGTCTTCAGCATGACCTTGCCGAAGCGGTCCTTGTTCTTCTTTTCCCAGACCTTGACCAGGTCGCGGTCAGCGCCGTTCATCAGGCCGTCGAGCATTTCCACGACGTCGATGTCGGCACCCAGCGTGCTGTACACCGTGGCCATTTCCAGGCCGATGATGCCGCCGCCGATGACCAGCATCTTGTTAGGCACTTCGGGCAGCTCCAGCGCGCCGGTCGAGTCGACGATGCGCGGATCTTCCGGAATGAACGGCAGTTTCACCGCCTGGCTGCCGGCAGCGATGATGGCCTTCTCGAAGCGGATCACGGTCTTCTTGCCGGTGCTGCGCTTGCCCTCGCCTTCGGTCAGCTCGACCTCCATGTGATGCGGGTCGAGGAAGTTGCCGATGCCGCGCACCACCTGCACCTTGCGCGCCTTGGCCATGCCGGCCAGGCCGCCGGTGAGCTTGCCGACCACCTGGTTCTTGTAGTGGCGCAGGCCGTCCAGGTCGATCTTGGCTTCGCCGAAGAGGATGCCGTGGGCGGCCAGCGCCTTGGCTTCGTCGATCACCGCGGCATTGTGCAGCAGCGCCTTGGACGGGATGCAGCCCACGTTCAGGCAGACGCCGCCAAGCGTGCTGTAGCGCTCCACCAGCACGGTATTCATGCCCAGGTCTGCGGCGCGGAAGGCGGCCGAGTAGCCGCCGGGGCCGGCGCCCAGCACCAGCATCTCGCACTGGATATCGGCGCCACCGCTGTGGCTGGCGGCAGCAGGAGCCGGGGCCGCCGCCGCGGGTGCGGGAGCCTGCGCCGGTGCCGGAGCTTGCGCGGGCGCCGGGGCGGCCGCGGCCTGCTGGGCCTCGATGGTGCAGATCACCGCGCCCTGGCCGACCTTGTCGCCGACCTTGACCTTGACCTCGACCACCTTGCCGGCGGCCGACGACGGCACGTCCATGCTGGCCTTGTCGGATTCCAGCACGATCAGGGACTGTTCCACCTCGACCGTGTCGCCGGCCTTGACCAGCACCTCGATCACTTCCACCGCGTCGAAATCGCCGATATCCGGCACCTTGACTTCGATCACACTCATGTTTGCTCCTCTATGCGCGCCCGCCTCTCGGCTTCAGGGCGCGCCGTCGTTGTTGGTTGCCACGCTGTCGGGTGCCGTACTGCCGGTTGCCGGATTGCCGCCCGAGGCACCGCCAGGCGCCGGCGCCGGTGCGGCGTCACCCTCGTGCAGCCGCACGGTGTGCACCTCGATCGGCCCCGCCGAACTCTTGTCGAACTCCACGCCTGCATCGACGCCGATGCGCGCGATCTCGCCCGCATCCAGGTCCGGCCGGTCATAGACCGCATGCATCGCGCCCAGCGCGTAGTTGCGGCCCGAGCCGATACCCCAGAAGCGGTCGAACGAAAACACCTCGCGGTACGAGTAGACGCCGAAGATGCCCGCCGGATTGGCGATCAGGCATACGATCTGCGACGACTCGTAGGGATCGTCCTCGTCTTCCTTGGTGTTGACGTAATAGTCCGACTTCAGCTTCTCATGCACCTTCAGGAAGGTGCGGAACACGTCATCGCGCGAGCCCAGCCGGCACTCTTCGCCAAGCCCCGCCAGCAGCGTGCGCATGACCGGGAAGTGCGCGGTGGTCCCGGCCAGCGCGATAAAGCCATCGCCCACCGGGAACACCTTCTGGTTGCGCTCATAGGCGCGCGACAGGCGCGTGTCGCCAAAGGTCACCAGCGCGTCTGCCGCGATGGCCACCTCGGCGCCCTTCCTCACGACCACGCAGGTAGTCATGGCTCGCTCCCGGTTGCGCGTGGTGCGCCGGGGCGGGCAGGCCGACGGCCTGGCCTGCCCGGCGCAACCCCGCTTACAGCAGGATCCGGCGGAAATCCGCCAGCAGTTGCCCGAAGTACGTGTTGAAGCGCGCCGCTTCGGCACCGTCGATGACGCGGTGGTCCCACGACAGCGACAGCGGCAGCGTCAGGCGCGGCGCGAACTGCTTGCCGTCCCACACCGGCTTCTGGTACGACTTGCACACGCCCATGATGGCCACTTCCGGCGCGTTGATGATCGGCGTGAAATATGTGCCGCCGAGGCCGCCCAGCGAAGAGATCGAGAAGCAGCCGCCCTGCATCTGGTCCGGCTTGAGCTTGCCGTCGCGGGCCAGCTTGGCGAGCTCGCTCATTTCCTGGCTGATCTCCAGCACGCCCTTCTTGTCGGCGTCCTTGATCACCGGCACGACCAGGCCGTTCGGGGTGTCGGCGGCAAAACCGATGTTGAAGTACTTCTTCAGCACCAGGTTGTCACCATCGAGCGACGCGTTGAAGTTCGGGAACTTCTTCAGCGCCGCCACCGTGGCCTTGATCATGAACGCCAGCATCGTCACCTTGATGCCGGACTTCTCGTTTTCCTTGTTCAGCTGCAGGCGGAAGGCTTCCAGCTCGGTGATGTCCGCTTCGTCATGGTTGGTGACGTGCGGGATCATGACCCAGTTGCGGTGCAGGTTGGCACCCGAGATCTTCTTGATGCGCGACAGGGCCTTGCTTTCGACCTCGCCGAAGCGGGTGAAATCGACCTTCGGCCACGGCAGCAGGCCGAGCTCGCCACCACCGGCGCCAGCCGCGGCGGCCTGTGCGGGCGCGGCGGCCTGGCCGCTCATCACGCCCTTGACGTAGCCCTGCACGTCTTCCTGGGTGATACGGCCCTTGGGGCCGGTGCCCGGCACGCGCGACACGTCCACGCCCAGCTCGCGTGCGAACTTGCGCACCGAGGGGCTGGCGTGGGCGGCCTTGCCGGTTACGCCAGCGGCGGCCGGCGCGGCAGCAGGTGCTGCGGCCGGTGCCGGGGCGGCGGCTGCGGGGGCCGGTGCCGGTGCGGGCGCGCTG